>NZ_JBFTPZ010000051.1:0-49288 GCF_056398745.1 Paenibacillus sp. 01T424
CACCACTTTCGATCTCTCCGATTATGGTAAGTTTCTCTGATGCGGAATATTTAACTTTAGACATGAAAATGCTCCCCTCATAGCAACAGGTTTTTTATTATTTCACCTGTCTACTATTTGGGGAGCATATCACTTTTGCGACAGCCTCTTCTTATGTCGAAAATATCTAGTTGCTGCGATCCTGCGGGTGCGGCTCGACTGCAAGCATTGCCGCCTTTGCGTTCGCTTCAACCTGAGCCGGGTCCTTGCAGCCCGGAATGACAGCCGTTACGGCTGGGTGCTTCAAGCACCAAGCAAGCGCCCAGCTCGCCATATCGACACCTTGCGGTACCTCTTCACGCTGAATGTGTTCTACTTCCAGCAGCTTAAGCCGTGTGTTCTCTTTATCATGCCTGTGGCGTACATCGGTATCACCGAACACGGCACCCGGCTTATATTTGCCGCTCAAATAGCCGCTCGCCAGCGGAACACGTGCAAGCACGCCCAAATCCTGCTGCTCGCATGCTGGAAATACTCTTTCCTCCGGCTGACGGTCGAGACGATTATATACGACCTGAATGACGCGAGAATTCACCTTTGTTGAGGCTTCTGTCTGATGCAAATTGTCATTGCTGCCGATAGACGTCCCAAGAAAACGGATTTTCCCGGCTGCAATTTGCTTATCCAGAGTGGTCCACAGCACATCATTATCAAATGCTTGGTCTGGTCCTGAGTGGAACTGGTACAGGTCAATATAGTCCGTCTTTAGCGCCTTCAGTGAAGCATCAAGCTGAGCTACAACACCTTCAGCGTCAAATACGTCGGTACGCGTGAAGCGCTCGTGGAAATGATGGCCAAACTTTGTTGCTATGATCCAATCCTCGCGGTTGCGGCGGCTGATATAATCTCCAATGAGTGACTCTGAGAGGTGATCACCGTAACATTCTGCGGTATCAATCAGATTGATGCCAAGCTCACGCCCTTTATCGAGAATCAAATCGACTTCATTCTGCGAATACTCCCGGCCCCATTCTCCTCCAAACTGCCAGGTTCCGATGCCGATTACCGACACATTTAGTTCTGTGCTTCCGAGTCTTCTATACTTCAAGATCAACACTCCTTCTAAATGATGTAGCCTGTCCTTTTCATTTTAACATTTTAAACCATGAGTAAGAAATAGCATGCTTCCGTATTCTGTGCTACAATACTGAAATTGCTATGGCAATTTTATTAGGGAGGTTTACTGAATCACCATGCTTATTATTGGTATCGCTGGCGGCACCGGCTCGGGAAAAACTACGGTTGCACGCTCTGTCATTGAACGTCTTGGATCGGAAAAAGTAACTTTCATATCTCAGGATAACTACTATAAAACCTATTCGCATCTCAGCATGGCTGAACGTGAATTGATCAATTATGATCACCCTCTCTCTTTCGATATCGAGCTGCTCGCTCAAGATCTACTGCTTCTAAAAGAAGGGAAAACCGTTTACGCGCCAGTCTATGACTTCGCCGCTTATGCTCCATCCACTACAGAAACGGTAGAGCTTAAGCCGAACAATATCGTAATATTGGAAGGACTTCATGTACTCGCGGAAGAGAGCATTCGGAAGCTGCTCGACATCAAAGTATTCGTCGATACGGATCCCGATGTGCGTATTCTGCGCCGTGTGCTTCGGGATATTGAGGAGCGCGGCCGGACGATCCAGTCCGTTCATGACCAGTACTTGAAGACGGTTAAGCCAATGCACGAGGCTTTTATTGAACCATCCAAAAAATATGCCGATTTAATCATTCCCGAAGGCGGACACAATGAGGTCGGTATTCAGTTGCTGTCCATACTGACTGAAAAATATATGACAGATCACGAGCCGCCGATTCTCGGCTAATTGCGCTCTAAACATAGGAAAGGGGCAGTCCCTCCGGTCATTTCAGACCATGAGGGACTGCCCCTTTTTTAGTAAATGTAAGTTTAAAGTGCTATTCGGCAGCCTCTCAGCAACAATAAGACTACTTTCTAGATCTATTTCGGCAAAATGAGCTCATCCGATGATAATAAGACTATTTTCTAGATCTATTTTTTCGAGCAACCATTAAACAATCGAGTTTGTTTGGTTTCCGCGCTCATGATGCTTGTTTGCGAAAAACAGTACCGAAGCCGTCAGACATAAACAAAACAGAATCAAATAAAGGAATGGCGCGCCAAAATAATCGACAACCGCGCCGCCCATCGCATTGCCGACAATGCCACCAAGTCCCCAGGTTACAGCCGCATATACCGTTTGCAGAGTCGCTTTCGTGCCCTCAGTCGCATAGCTTTGTACGATTTCAACAGCTGTGCCCGCGACAAAAGCGAACGCGATCCCATTTAACAGTTGAACCGCCAGCGTCAATGAAACGTTGTCGAAGAAAAACATCGCGAAATATTGGATGCCATAGATCAAAGCCGCGACGCACAGCAGCTGATATCTGCCTATTCGCTTGCTTAGCTTCGTCGCCACCCAGAACATCGGCACCTCAATAATAGCGGCTATCGCAAATGCACTGCCGATCCAGCTCTTATCAAAGCCCATTTCCTTAAAGTATAATGGCAAAAAATTCATATTAATCGATGCAGACATCATCATCAGCATGCTAGTAGCGACAAAGATCATAAATGGTTTATTGCGAACAACCTCGCCCATTTGGCCGAATAACGTCACATTTCTTCGAGTAACCTTCGTTGCTGGAAGCAGCATGAGCGCCAAGCAGACGGTTATACTCACAATAAGATAATAAATAAAGATGTCGTTGTAGCCGTATTTTTCGTATAAAATGCCTGTAGCAAATGTACCTATCGCATAACTTAAAGCTCCCCATAATCTGACGCTGCCAAAGGAAAAACCTTTTTTGCTGGCAATTTCTACAGACATCGCGTCGCCTATCGGTCCGCCAGAGGATTGAAACCATGCAAAGAAAATAGACAAGAAAAGAATCCCCGCAAGTCCCTCCATAAGCTGAAATCCAAGCCCGAGTATCGGAGCAATGATAACGCAGATCATGATAATTTTGCGCGGATTGTTGATTCGGTCATTAATCATGCCCATCACGGGCTGGGCAATGACGCTGACCAGAGCCCATAAAGACAGGATGAGACCAACCGTTGTATGGCTAAAGCCGCGATCGCTGAAATATAGACTGGTGTAAGGCATAACGACAGAAATGGCTAGATACCATAAAAAATAATAGGTTGCTAATGACTTCACCGGGTACGTACCTTCTCTCTACAGCTCTTCCTTAATCTCCGATTGCCAGCCGAGCTGCCTGCACATCTCATGCATATTGCGAATATCCCGTCTTGCTTCAATGCGGGTTAACCCTAATTCCATTGCATGCTTAGCAGCCCACCGAAGCAAATATACGAGCGTATCCGCTTGCGCTTCCTTAGCCGCAAAGTCGAGTAGTACAAGCGTATCTTCTACGACACCAGCGCGTACGAAACCCCAATAGGAGCCTTCAAACTGCCATATGTGGAACAGCTCACGATTCTCTATAACGCCGAATTCATGAATTGGATTCTCCAAATGCTCAAGCCATTCCTGCTCGGAATTGAATTGAAGCGTATATTGTGGAACGTTCCATGCTATGGTCTGAGCAGCTAGCGCAGACAGCTCCTCTTTATTTGCCAAGGGAGCCCAGCCCTCCGAAGGATAATCCAGCTCAGACGGAACCTCAACCGTTATTTTCCAAGGCTTGTAGCCTACTTCTAACCCTGCTGACTCCAGCATTTCGGGAATACCAACGCATCGTAGTCCTCTTTGCTTAGCGGTTTGGATAAGTGCTCTTAAAGCCTCCGGAGTGCCTGTCGCAATATCATTGCTATGCATGACGACAATCGTCCCTTTATCTAGAACGGGTTCGACCTTTGCAATGATATCTTCCGAAGATACGCCCCTCCAATCTCCTGAATCGACGCCTTCAATGTCCCGATAGCCGCCCCATTCGTCCAGCCAATCCAAGTTTTCCTCGCGGAAAGAACAATAAGGAAAACGCATAAAAGTTGGGCAAGCAAGGCCTGTCGCATCCTGATAAGCCAGCTCGGTCAGCTTAAGCTGCTCCAAAAATACAGCCTTAGGCACCTGTGCCATCCGGCGATGATGATACGTATGAGGGGCAAGAACATGACCCCGAGACAAAATCTCTCTAGCTTTATCTGGATATCTATCTATCCACTCGCCCGTAAAAAAGAAGGTGCCAATCGCTTCTTCTTCCTCTAGAACAGAAAGCCAAAGTTCAAGTGGTAGATGTGAAGGCCCGTCATCAAACGTAAATGCACATATCGGCTGGTCGTTATTTCCCTTCCAAAACGCTTCAATTGTCATATGGCAACCCCTATTCTCTCGTTAGTTTCCTGTATTATAGTTGAGAATAAAAAAATGTTCCAATACTCTCCTCTCCTTATCTAATACAATCCTACTGTCTTACAAAAAAAACTCGTCTTGCTTAAAAAGCAAAAACGAGTTTCCTTCTATCCGCTCTATTGAACAGATAAAAGTATGCCAAAAAACGGGAATAAGACAGCTATGCAAGCAAAGGCAGCAAACATGCTGCGTTTCTCTTTTTTATAGCTGGGAAATAATAAGGCCAGTGCTGCAATTCCAATAACAATCATGCTGATATATCCCAAACTCCAGTTCCACTGCAGCGACAAGTCTTGCAAATCGCCATGCAAAAAAGTAAATAACGGAGATGGAGAAGGCTGTTCGAACTCCCCTTCATGAGGCGGCTCCTGTACACCCATGTAGGCGGTTGTGATGAGAATGACTAGTGCAAGAAACGTTTCCGCGCGAAGCCACCATTGCAATCTACTTTTATGTCGACCATGATCTGTAATTTTTGATAGAAACCCATTCATAAAGCCTAGAAGAACAAGCGGCAAGAAAACAAGATGCTTAAGTAGAAGCGCTTGTCCATAATTGATTCCCCATGAGTTGATATAACCATCGACTAGGAGAAACATCATCATTATACCAGCCGCTACAATTAGGACGATGCTGCTGATCGACATTGGCGTAAACCATCGTACAAACGCCTTCCAGTTCCATTCCCCTTTTGTAAACCAAGCAACAATAAGAAGCGTGCCGAGCCAAAGAGAAACTGCAGCGACATGAACGGATTGTGAAAGTACGCCCCAGAAAGGCGAGAAGCCTGCCGGATGGCTGGCCCAGCCATGAGCTAGAATACTGGCACACCATAAGAGTGCTAAAACCCATTTGGTCATTTTACCCTGCAAGCCTTTAAACTGTGTGATCATGTACATCACGGTACATATAATGAGATTCCACACCCAAGCATTGCCGTACGAATAATCTTTTACAACAATTAATAAAACTTGAATAAAGGGCATGTCCTGCGCAAAATCGTGTAAAACAAGCGCTGATCGAAGAATCGACATAAATGAAAAAAGCGGGATTGCCAATAAAGCATATTGAAATAAATCAGTGATGTTCTTTAATTGTGGTTTGGACTTCTCTGGAATGAATTGAAGCAATAGATAACCACCGGTCAAAGCAAAGGACAAATAAAGCAGCGTTTCAAACAAATAAATGTACAATATGATCAACTCCAAGCACAGGGTTCAACTCAAAAGTCATCATATCATAAATAAAAACAAATGAATGCATGCTCATATGATATTTGTTTGAAAAATAGGAATGCCTGAACTCGAGTACGTATTCCATAAACGAACAGCTCCTTCCTCGGAAGAGAAAAGAGCTGCCAGCTGCTATTGGATTATTCAAATATTAGCTTATTTAACCGCACCAGCTGTAATCCCGCTTGCGATTTGCCTTTGAAAAATAATATAAATAATAAGAACGGGAATAATGGTGATCAATAGCGCTGCGAACAACGGACCCCACTCTGTACGATACTGCATCTCGGCTTGCATAACGCCAATTTCCACCGGCAGCGTATACTGGGTCGGATCATTAATAAGTATCGTACCCACGATATATTCGTTCCAGATGTTCAGGATGTTGACGATGCCAACCGTGATCAAACCCGGCTGCGCTAGCGGAAGCATAACTCGGAAAAATGTCCCGTAATAAGAAGCGCCATCCACGATTGCTGCTTCCTCGAGCTCCTTCGGCAGCGACTTGAAAAACCCAACGAGCACAAAGATGCCGAAGGCCAGCAAGCTGGACGTATAAACAAATATCAATCCAAGCTTCGTATTAATTAGGCCGAGTGAATTCATTAAGAAAAACAACGGAATGAGCGCTAGTACAAACGGTACCATCATTGAGGAAATATAAAGCAGAAACAACGCATTGCTTCCTCTAAATTTATATCTCGCCAGCACATACGCTGTCGTTGCGGATAGCAGCAGCGCCAATATCGTCGATCCCGTCGTAATGACAAGGGAATTCACGAAATAAGTATCAAAGTGGTATTTGCTCCACACATACGAGAAATTGGACCAAATAAGTGGAATCTCCGGCAAAGCCCACGGTGCATTTAAGAAAAATTGTTCATTATTTTTTAGAGAATCAAGCAAAGTCCAAATGAGCGGGTACAATACCGATATGCCCCATAGGATCAAAATGGCATAGATGATTAGCTTGGCGATCGGATTTTTAATCTGTATATTCATCTCTTTATCCCCCTTAGCTCATCTCAACGGGATCATGACGCATAAGCCGTTGAAGTATGATTGTCGTAATTAAGGACAGGACCAGGATGATAAACCCTATCGAAGCGCCATACCCAAAGTGGAATTGCCGGAATGCCATTTGATACAAGTAGGAGCCCATAACCTGTGTGCTGTTATCCGGTCCGCCTTCTGTCATAATCCATACGATTACGAAGGAACCGTTAAGCGTAGTCATCATGATGTTAAGAATGGACACTTTCATCTGCTCCCAAACGAGCGGAAGCGTGATGCTCCAAAACTGTTTCCATTCCCCTGCGCCCTCAATGCTTGCCGCTTCAAAATAGGAAGCAGGAATGCTTTGAATAGCTGCAATGAGAAGAATCATATAAAAGCCGATACCCGCCCAAATAGCCGGAGGCAGAAGCATCCAAATCGTATGATCGGAAAAACCAAGCCACGTTATCGATACTTTTTCACTCGTGAATAATGACAAAAATGCATTCAAGAAGCCAATTTGCGGATTATATATGAAATTCCACAATACGCCAATAACAACGACGGAAATTACATTCGGAATGAAGAAAATCGACCGAAAAAATCCAGCCAGCTTAAAGCCAAACCTAGTGAGTGCTACTGCAAAAAACGTCGCGAGAAGCATAATTCCGATTACTTTGCCAGCAACAAGAAAATAGTCGTTGCCGATCGCTCTCCACACAATGGGATCATGGAACATCTCTTTGAAATTATCAAAGCCAACAAACGTTTTTGTCTCCGACATGCCGGACCAGTCAAAAAATGAATAATACAAGCTTTGCACTACCGGATAGATTGTAAATACGCCGAAAAATAAAAGAGTTGGGATGATGAATGATGCGATAAATATATTTCTCTGCCATTTTACTGTCCCTGAGTTCATACCTTCCATCCCTCCGAGTAAATTCACAGAAAGTGATCGAGGCGTTGTGCCTCGATCAATCTCTGCCGTCAATCTTTTGAAGGCTTATTATTTGCTAACCTTTTTCACCACGTCAGTTACCCGCTTAACCCACTCTTCAGGCGTAATTTTGCTAATCGTCAGTGCATCTGTTGCATCCATCATCGCTTTATCAACGTCAGCGTTGTAAGTGATTGTTGGGATAACAACCGTGTTAGGATCTGTCAAATATTTAGCAGCATCTTTAACATGGCTTGGCGCATTGGAGCTGCTGATGTCGCCTTTAATGTTAGAAGGAGCGCCACTTAGCTCAGCCCATTGTGAAGCTTGATCTTTCGAGAAAATGAATTGCAAGAACGCTTTAGCTGCTTCTTTGTTTTTCGCTTTTTTCGCAATGGCTACAGTAGCTGTGGATGTATTCGCAACCACTTTACCGCCTGCTTCTTGCGTAATGGAAGGAATGAAACCAAAGTCAAAGCCAGCAGGAACGTCTTTAGCCATTTCATTAGGCAGCCAAAGGCCATTCACAATGAAAGCATCTTTGTTTTGCAGGAATAGCATTTGTGAATCCGTGTGATTGATTTGGATAGAAGCTTTGTCGATGTAATCCTTATCGCGCATTTCTACGATTTTGTTCAATGCAGCAAGAACAGCAGGGCTCTCAAAAGCTTCTACTTTGTTAGCTGCCATATCTTGAAGAATGGAGAAATCGTTGTTGTTTGCTGATACGATAGCTGGATACAGGAACGAGCCATTGATATAGTACGGGTATTTACCTGTGTGAATGAACGGCGTAATGCCGTCTGCTTTGATTTTTTCGCTTACAGCAAGGAACGATGGGAAGTCAGTTGGTTCAGCCCAGCCTTTTTCCTTGAAGAGCGCTTTGTTCCAGAAAACACCCCATGAGTTGAGTACGAGTGGAATGTTGTATACTTTACCGTCAAATTGTTGAGCAGGTTGAGCCAAAATGTCGCTGATTAGATCACCGTCAACGTTTTTGGCATCTTTCAGCCAATCCGTCAAATCTTCCAGCTGGCCGTCTTCAACCATTTGGCGATCGTTCAATACCGGACCATCGATGTATACGAAATCTGGCGGGTTGCCGCCGATCCAGCGAGGTCTATTTTGATCGTTAATTTTAGGTCCTGCGGATTCTTTAATGTTAAGCTCCGGATTTGCAGCTTGGAAATCAGCAATAACTTTTTTCCACCATTTATCGCCATACCCGCCCACAAAATATTGAATTTCGAAATCGCCTGTTAGCTTAACCGTCGTGTCGGTAGCAGCAGGTGCGTCCGTCGCTTCAGCAGCCGGCTCCTTTGTAGGTGCATTAGTAGCTGCTCCACCATTATTGCTATTCGAGCCACATCCAACTAACGATACGGCAGCCAAAATAACGGCGATACCAAGCGCTGCAATCTTTTTCTTCATAATCATTAAAGCAAACCCTCCCAAAAATGATGTTTTTTACACTGTACTTAGGGGCTCATCTTGCTGCTCCATCGTGTAATTTCATCATAAATTGGGAGGGCTATAATCTCTATTGAATATCTTCCATATATTCTTTATTATCTTCTCTTCCGTGCATATAAAGCTATTTTTCGAGTAATTTCGCTAAGATAGTGCTTATTTTTGCGGATTGCTCTTGTTTTCTGCAAAAGACTGCAATTCATCTAATGCCGCCTTTGGCGTCATTTGCTCATATAGAACAGCTTCACCGAGCTTACGGGTATAATCAAGCACCGCTTGCCAAGCAGGCTCCTTCGCCGGATAAAACCTCGCTTTGCTTAACGCTTCCAAATCGCTTTTGATCACTTCGCTCTTCTCCGACAGCTTGGCGCCCACCGTCGTCGTGACGGGAAGAAACCCTTCGCGTTTAATCATTTCTTCATAAGCTCGATCTTCATAGAGGAAGTCAAGAAACTTGGACAATGCTTCTTTGTTCGTATGATCGGTTTTGAAGGAGACAAGCAGATCATGTACACCAAACGTAATTGGCGATGTACCATCCTTTACTGGAATCGGACCCTTTCCCCATTCCAGCTCCGGAAACTCTTTGGGGACGACTGCCGAGAAATAATTGCCTGATATCATCATAGCAAGATTGCCTCCGCCCATAATTCGCTGCTTCTCGTCGCGAGTCGTTATGTTTGGCTCTGGCTCAGTCAAGCCTTTATCAAACAGCTCTTTAAAAAAAGACAATCCTTCCACATTGGTCGGTGAATTAATGGCCCATTTCCCATCCTTAATCCAATCTCCGCCCGAGCCAAAAAATATATAAGACAAAGTCGCCTGAGTCTCATTGTCCGACAGGTCAATTCCGAAGCCGTCTGCTGCACCAAGCGCTTTAATTTTCATTGCGGCCTGCTCCAGCTCCGACCATGTTGTCGGAGGGGCGGCAATGCCCGCTTTGCGGAACAGCTCCTTGTTGTAGTATAAATTCCGTGTAGTGGCTACGTATGGAATTGCGTATTGTACCCCATCTATCTGATCCATATCTACTAAGTTCGGATACAGCCGATTCGCTAGTTCAGGCGATATAATATCGTCCATATTATTCAACAAGCCATCCTTGGCGTAATGGGCATACACATTCGTATTCAGAAGATCGGGAGGCTGGTTTTTGCTAATCATTGTCGTATAGATTCCATCGAGTATATCCCAGTTGGCTACTTGCAGCTCTACATCAATGAGGGGGTTTTTCCTCTCAAACTCTTTTACTAGCTTCTCAAGCAGCGGCTTCGTTTCCGTACTGTATTCGGAGGCGACAAACCGAATCAACGCCCGCTCCTCCTTCGGAGTTGCAACTGGCTCTGGGTTCTCGTTCATGCACGATGAGGAAACTACTGTAATTAACAAAAGGCTGATAGCAACCATAAGAGGCTTAGTTCCATAGCGTTTTCGCTGCATAGGGTTATATTATCCTTCCAAATAGGAATCTACTTACTCGTTATAAATGGGAATAGCAGCTTCTGATTTTCCGTTGTATACATATTTTCTTTCGTGATGACATTGGATTCGATATAGGTGATAGGCTCGGTTTTTTCTCCATCAATTAGCTTTAGCGCCGCTTTCACGCCAAGATAACCCATATTAAATGGCTTTTGTACAATAGAAGCTGTCATAATGCCCGACTCCAGCAATTGAACCTCATCACTGGTGCTATCAAATCCAATAAGATTAATAGCACCTGCCTTGTTATACTCCTTCAGCAGCCTTGCAACCCCCTGTGACGCGGATTGATTGAGTGTAATAAATGTATTAATGCCGGAATCGCTTCGAAGCAGCCGCTTGGCAATTTCATAGGCTTGATCCTCGGAATCATCTGCATAATAGGTTTCCATTGCACTCGCTTTGTAGCCCTTCAATGCAAAGCGCATTCCCTCCAGCCTCTCTTGCGAAATAATAGAGCTCGCGTAATCACTAATAACGGCAATATTCGGATCACCGTCCGTTTCCTGAATGGAGGTTTGTCCTGCTAGTTGTCCTGCTTCTTTATGGTTGCTTGAAACAACGATAGGAGAGGGCTTCATACTCGGAGAATGATTAATAATGACCAGCTTGATGCCTGCAGCGCGCGCCTTGGCAAGAATAGCTGGCATTCGATTATCCATTACCATATCAATGACAATCGCTTGCGGCTTCCGTGCGATCGCATCCTCCAAGATTTGAATCTGAGCATTGGAATCGCCTTCAATAAGCGGACCTTCTACACTCAGGTTTAGCCCCGTTTCCTTAGCTGCTGCTTCCGCACCCTGATTGACTGCCTGCCAGAAATCAAGTCGAATATTTAAGGATTTCAAAATGACCGTAACATTTTTCTCCTCATGGTTAACACCAAAAAGCAGATTAAAGTTGAATACAAAATAGATGGCAATCATCGCAATTGCCACGACTAGCAGCAGCGTAAATCGATGCTTTCGCATTATTTTGCTTCCCCCTTAATCGAGCTTCGGTATTACGATCGTAATACAGGTGCCCTCTTCAATTTCGCTGCGAATTTGAATGCCATACTCATGCCCAAAATAAAGCTTGATTCGCTCGTTTACATTGCGTATCCCGATGCCCTGGTTGGCGTTATCCTCCAAATTGCTGTAGAGAAGCTTCCCTAGCTGTTCCGCTGACATCCCTTGGCCGTTATCCTCTACTTCAAAAATAATTTGATCGCCTGCCTGCCTTCCGCGGATCGTAATTAATCCATCATCCATGCCATACATGTTCCGGATGCCATGATAGATCGCATTTTCTACAAAAGGCTGAAGCAATATTTTTAACGTTTTATAATCAAGAATCGATTCGTCCATATCAATGACATAATTAAGCTCATCGTTATAGCGCATTTTCTGTATAAGCAAGTAGTTCGTAATATGCTCAATTTCCACTCGAATCGGAACC
Source organism: Paenibacillus sp. 01T424 (assembly GCF_056398745.1). Lineage (NCBI taxonomy): Bacteria > Bacillati > Bacillota > Bacilli > Caryophanales > Paenibacillaceae > Paenibacillus > Paenibacillus sp. 01T424. Next base: position 11,943 of record NZ_JBFTPZ010000051.1, read on the forward strand.
AGCTCTTTTTCCTTCGTAATGCTTGCGCGGAACAGCTTAGCTAAAGCGGATGTCATCAGAACGACCTCCTCATGCTGCTTCTGCTCGGCCATCCACACAATCGAATCGAGAGTGTTGTATAAAAAATGAGGATTGATTTGCGATTGAAGCAGCAGCAGCTCGCTCTTTCGCTTATTTTCCTGATTTAAAATCGTTTCCTCCATTAGAAACTTGGTTCGGCTGACCATTAAGTTAAAAGATCGACCCAGCTGTCCGATTTCATTCATTTGGCCAATTTCCGTCTGAATATTGAAGTTGCCCTTCTCTACTTGCTTCATGTCGGATTGCAATACTTTAATAGGCTTGGATAAACGATGTGACAATCCTATAGAAATCAGCAGCGTAATGGCTAAGCCGCATAAGGAATAAAAAATAATGGAATTACGCAGACCCTCTTTGTTTGCAATTAAATCATCTGAATAAGCCACTCCGGCAATTCTCCAACCAAAGTTCGTGTCCTGCACGGAGTAAATACGTTTGTCTCCACCCTCGTTCACGACGAAGGATTGACCGCTTGGAGCCTGCAAAACTTCTGCAATACGCTCTGTACGCAATTTGCTATCGATGAGCTGCTGCTGCGGATGATAAACGATATGACCTTCGTTATCCACGATGAAGAGATAACCTTTTTTGCCGAGGTTAATATTTTCGCAAATGTCATTAATGACACTTAAGTTTAGATCAACGAGGAGTACGCCATCCGCCTTAATTCCATCTGTGCTCTTAAGCTCACGACTCAGAGAAACCACCCAGCGGTATTCGTTTTCAATTAAGCTTTGTACATGAGGAGCAGAAACGACGGACCTGCCGCCTGCCGCTTTTGCCAGCTGATACCACTCTTGATCCTCTGTCTTTGTATTTGGATTTAAGGTAGTAATTCGGCGGTCAGAAACAAATCGTCCATTGTATCCAAACACCATAATGGATGCAATGTCCTTGCGCGTATACAAGATCGCCTGGAACAAGTCGGAAATTTGCTTCTCGTACGTGCGGCGGTTCTCTGCGCTGATGAAGTTATTGTCCGATATGTAATACTTGACGTCCTTATTCGTTAAAGCGAGCAGTGAAATATTTTCCATATTGTCGACATACGATTGAATATTTAGGTTGACCTGCTTAATAATTTCCTCAATGTAGCCTTTCGAATTCCGCTCAACCGCCGATACGGAAACTTGATAGCTTACTAGACTTGTTAATACGATAGCAGCCAAAATCAGCATAGAAAAAGCTAAAGATATATTGGATTGAATGCTTTTTAGCGGAAACAAAGGAAAGAACCGATCTTTGAGCATGTTAGGCTCCGCTCCCCTTTATTTGTCTCTCTCTGTAATCCTTTGGCGTTATACCTGTGTGCTTCTTAAATAAAATGCTAAAATAATTCGGGTCCTTGTAGCCCACCTGCTCCGCAATTTCATACAGCTTCATCGCCGAATTGTGAAGCAGCTCCTTCGCCTTGGCCACCCTTACACCGGTCAAATACTCAATAAACGTCTCTCCTGTATGCTGTTTGAACACGAGACTGAAGTAGCTTGAGCTCATGAGCACATGACGGCATAAGTCCTGCAACGACATCTTTTCATTCGCGTAATTTGTATCGATATACTCCACCGCGCGATGAATTTGCATGTTGGTCAAATAATTACGGTTATCCGCTATAGTAGAAATAACGGAGCTTACCATGTCCTTTAGCCAAATCTCAACCTCATCCAGCGTCTTGAATTTGAACACGTTCATCAGCTTCATTTGCTGCTCAAACGGCGATTCCTGCTCTCGAACGGCTAGCTCCTGTACAGAGTTCATCAGCGAGAGAACAACCTTTTGCATTTGCAGCATACAGGCTTCTACTGGAACAAGAGAGGTTTTCAGCTCCGCTACCCCTTGTTCAATCAATTGGTAGGCTTCTTGAATGGCGCCTGTCTTAACAGCAGCAGCCAGCTTGCGGTCGAGGTCATGGCTCAGCGGCATGTATCCGGAAGGTTTTCCTTCAATATCAATAATGCTTAGCACTCTATTTTTACCTAGCAGAAAACGATAGTCCAGCACCGACAACGCACTCTTGTAAGATAACGGCAGCTGTTCAGCAAGCGTACATGTTCGTCCGATTCCTATCGTCACTGTAAACTTCAAATATTTCTCAATATGATAGCGGACCTCCTCAGCAAGCGAAAATCCTTGTTCATACAGGAGGCTTTCACTGTCATGTCCAAAAATGATGGCAACCATCCGCTCCTCACGGGTTCGGAATGTCAGCACATGCTCTCGGTCCAGCGTTTCATTAAAAATATCATAAGCAGCGAATCGCAAAAATTCGACATCATGCTCATAGGAGGACAGTTCTCGGTCGCCAAAATCGTCGATATCTACGACCATGACCAAATATAGCGGTGATATCGGCGGCAGGTTGAAATAAGCAAAACGTTCTGCGATTTCCCCTTTTCCTAAACCAACCGCAACTAAACGCTCTAGAAATCGCTCTTTAAGCAGCGGAAGACTGTGCTCCAGCTGGTTGTTTAGCCTGCCCAGATCTTCACGACGCTGCTTCTCTTCATCCATCTCTGCTTTAATTCGATCCAGGAGCTGACGTATCTCTTGCGCTGTAATCGGTTTCAGAATGAAATCAGAAATTTTAAGCCGAATCGCCTGCTGCGCATACTCAAATTCGTCATAGCCTGTTAATATAATCATTTTTATATACGGGAATTGAGCGGAAATTAAACCAGCCAGCTCTAATCCGTCCATAAACGGCATACTGATGTCTGAAATAACGAGCTCCGGCCTATCCAATTCTACGGCATCCCACGCTTCTCGACCGTTAGCGTAATCACCAATCAATTCGAAGCCATGTTCATTCCAATTGATTGTATTTTTCAATCCGATTCGGACAACCGCTTCATCATCGACAATAATTACTTTATACATCGAAGCCTCTCCAGTCTGTAAATGCCAATATACGAGCAGTAACAATATACTCCAATTATGCATGAGAATACACAAGCTTACAATTCTTTGATTCAGGAAAATGTCGAAAAACCCGGCCGCAAGCGGTTCGGGTTCTCTTGGCTTAAGCGGCAGCAAAATCATGCTGCTCCTTCCACCATTTCATATACTACTTTGCTTTATTCATCCACCATACGTTTCTTGTATACGTACAAGCAGACAGCATACATCGCAATAATCCAAACAAAAATGATAGCTAAATGGGACAATACGTCTACCAGCCCCGCACCAGCCTCCACTTGTTTTGCTAATTCAATCAGCTGCAGGTTCGGCATGAACTTGGCAACGGTCAGGATTGGATACTGATCCATCAACGGTGTAATCAATGACCCAAAAGCAAAAATGACAAATGCCGGCATGATCGCAACGGAGGCTTCCATCACCGATTTGGTTAACAAACCGATGAACGTGCCTAAGCCCAAGTAAAAAACGGAAGATAAAAATATTGCGATGATAATGACCAATAGGTTTTTCGGATGATAATCGGTAAGCAAAGCAGACAAAATAATTATAACCGTGCTCGCAATAAAGCTTAGCAAGCTTTTGCCGCAAAAAATCTCGAAAATACTCGCCGGTGACAGCATAAGTCCGCGCAGTGTGTTTTTTTCTTTCTCTTCGGCGACTAAAGAAGACTGCACATAAGTAGCTACTAAAATTAAGGCCATATTGATGATCAAATAATGTACATCAATGGTATTCCCACCAACGCGCCCAAAAAAAGCAGCAAGGACTAAAGGAAGGATCAATGTCGTGGTTATATACATGTTTCGAGATACGTCTTTATAGTCTTTTTGCAAAATGGCCCTTACTCGTTTCATTGAAAATGTCATGATAGTTTCCTCCCAGTCACTTCTACAAAAATATCGCCTAATGTCGGAAAATTGGATTGAATGGATGCTACTTGGTTTTTGCTCATATAGTCAAATACCTTCTGCGCCCCATCAGACCCCTTTGGTACAATAACCGTTGACCCATCAGTTAGCTCCACTGTAATGGTTGCATCACTATGCTGCTCACGCAGCTTCTTTGGTTCATCGAGCAATTGAATCGTTCCATTGTTTAGGAAAGCAACGCGGTCGCATAAAGTTTCGGCTTCGTTCATATCATGCGTCGTTAAAAAAATGGTTGTGCCCTTGGCTTTCAATTGTAACAAGCCTTCATAAATATGCTTCGTATTCACAGGGTCAAGCGCTGATGTGGGCTCATCCAGGAACAAGAGCTCTGGTTCATGCAGAAAAGCCCGAGCGAGAATGACCCGTTGAAGCATGCCCTTGGATAATTTAGATACCATCTTCTTGCTCTCTTGCTCCAAATTCACCATCTGCAGCACGACATGAATCCGGCCTTCGGGCACATCGTATAAGTCACAAAAAAACTTCAAATTATCGTAAACAGACAAGCGAGCATACAAAGACGTATTGTCGGTAATGATCCCAATTTTTTTGCGATACTTCTCTTCTCGCAATTTACTCGTGGGTACTCCAAATACATAGGCACTCCCCGAGGTCGGCTTCGACTGCGCTGTTAATATTTTGATGGTTGTTGTTTTGCCCGATCCGCTTGGTCCTAGAAATCCGAAAATCTCACCCTTCCTTACGTTAAAGGAAACGTCCTTTAACGCCCTGGAATTCGAAAATGATTTCTCTAATGAAGTCACTTCAATTATATTTTGCATGCCGCTCTCAACCTCCGTTGTTTTATCCGATCTACCTTCATCTTAGGTGAGAGGAGGGAGAGGCGCATTATAATCGCATTGAATGGAGCATACAAAGGGGTGAATGATGCTTATTTCGGGCTGAATAGCGCAATAATCACGTGGTTTGGAGCAGCGGTTTCGGTGAATGGAGCTTATTTAAGCCCGATCATTTCCTTTAACTCAGCCATTTTTGTTTTTGACAGCGGTACGTTAGTCTTTAAATGATCATCAAGCACCAAGCTATAGCTATTGCGAGTGAAGGTGATGACTTCTCTTACCTTTTGCAAATTAACGATGTAAGAACGATGGCAACGAAAGAAACCATACGTCTGCAGTCTTTCTTCCAGCTCATTAATTTTGAAGGATGTTGGATACATCTCCCCTTTAATATAGAGATTCGTTTGTCCTTCACTGCTTTCGATATAATCAATTTCCGGAGGATTAAACAATATAATTTTGTCATTCATTCTTGTCGGAATTTTCTCGAATCTGACGTGCTGAACGATAGGCTCATCATCTTCAAGGTCCTCATCACTTTCTGCATGTGAAGGCATAAGTTCTTCCTTTTTATCCGCATCTTCTGGAGATATTGATTTTGGTTCTTCTTCTGTATCTTGAACATCAAAAGCTTTGAGTCCCTTCTCATCCAGTCGATAGACCCGGCTCGTCACACTAAGCGCTGTTTCCATATTCCCCGTGAGCACGAGAATCGCTTTGCCGCTCTCCCCGAGTCTATGCACCATCTTATGAAAAACAAGCTTCGTTTCGAGGTCGACATTCTGATCCGGCTCCTCAAAAATGTAAAGAGCAGGATTTTGAAATAATAAGCGTGCAAACTGAACCCGCCTTTTCTCTGACAGGCTCAGCTTCGTTAGGCGCTTATTGGCTTTCAGATCGAGCTTGACGATGCGGACAGCTTCATCGATGGATAGGCTTGAACCGTATAGCTGTTTAAAGAAACTAAAGTTTTCTTTGACCGTCAGCCGTTCATAAGAGCCTTCTTCCAGCAGCAGAAGACCTATCTGACTAAGAAAACCCTTCCTGTTATTTGCAAATGACAGCTCATTCACTTTAATTTCCCCACTGGAAATCGGCAGTTTTCCTGTCAGCATCGCCAATAACGTATTTCGGACATTCATGCTCGAATAAAGCGCGACCACTTCATGACGTGCAATTTCGATATGAAAGGCAGGAAATACGAGTACGTTTTCGGTATATCTCTCTAACTCATTAATGGTAAGAACCGACACATGATCACCTAGCTTATCTATAGTTTAAAAGCCATATTTTTCATTTAACTTGTTTATTATACATGACCTAATCACTGCAATGAATTTAAAAAATCCACAACCAGGTGAGGTTGTGGATTGCGTTTAACGATTTAAATGAAAATATGCTACCCGCTTCTCCTTGTAAAATTTTCAGCAGCTTCGAATGTTTAATATCGAGCATGGCTTACTCTTACTCATGCGGCTATTGGAAATCCAAGAGAAAATATAGCACCGCCGCCCTTGCGGTTGTCGGCAGTAATGAGGCCCCCGCATCGTTCCACAATCGCTCGCGATATAGCTAGGCCGAGGCCAGACTCCCCGTCCTTGCCTTTCACAAAACGATGAAATAAATAAGGAAGCAGCTCATCCGGAATGCCGCCGCCATCATCGGACACCGATATTTCTATCCGGCCTTTCTTAGCCGAAGCATGAATATAAATATTTTTGTCCGCATGTCGAATCGCGTTTGTCACAACATTAAGCATCGCCTGAAGAAGCTTGTCTTGGTCTGCTCGTACAATCAGCTGTTCATGCTCATCATAGCTTGGATGCAGAGTAATTCCTTTTTTGACGAGCATAGGGTTTACACGTTCAATCGTCTCAGCGAGCAAATCCTTTAAACACACCCACGAGGGCTGATAAATATCCTCCTCGCTGTCCAGCTTCGCTAACAACGTCATTTCGGTCACCAGATTTTTTAGCCTGTCACTTTCGCTTAAAATAATGTCCAAGCCTTTATAAACACCTTCACCTTCAAACACTCCGTCTCTAATGCCTTCCGCATAACCCGCAATGGACATTAAAGGTGATTTCAGCTCATGTGAAGCATTTTGGAAAAACTGCTTTTGCGCACGGTTAAAGCGATTAAGCTCGTCAGCCATTTCAAAAACGACCTGTGCAACAGAACCAAGCTCCCCCCCTGCCTTTACGCGTTTCACCTTGGAAAACTGGCGGCTCTTCACCTTTGTCAATTCTTCCTTTAATTTCATGAGCGGCTTGATTAGCTTCCTCGTGATCAAATGGCTGAGCACCAGCATGAGCATTCCGCCCAAACCGAATACAAGAAGCAGACGTTTCAGCAGCGCCTGTTCAATTTCTTTGATTTTGCTGACCGGTGTAAAGAGCGTCAAGGTACCCTGCGGAATGGCGTTCACTTCAACAAGAAACCCTTTATCCGTACCATCTACTACATTACCAACGCTCGTAATGGCTGCTGTCTCCGTGCTCGATGCTTTACCCGCCTGCAAGGTTTGCATCGGCAATACCTCTTGCATAATATTTCCTTGGGCATCCGTCACGACGGCTTCAATGGATGGGTTAATTGACAATGCACTGGCAGAAAGTGTCACCCGGCTATCGATTGCTGCTTGGCTCAACGTCTCCGTCTTCATCATAGTAGCGGACAGCGATGCGCTTGCCATCTTCAATTCTTCCTTCTGCGCAACCATAAAGTGATCTAATAACACATAGTGAATTAAGAGCGCTGTGATCGATAGCACAAGCACAAGCGCGATGCCAAATGCGAGATTAATTTGATGAACGAGCTTCATATTAATACACACCCCGATCCGTTCTCATTCGATAGCCATGACCCCATACCGACTCTATAGGTAAATGTTCTATTTTTTTTCGTATTCGTTTAATAAGATGATCGACTGCACGATCGCTGCCGAAATAATCGTCGCCCCAGACGAGTGTGAGCAGATCAGCTCTAGCAAAAGCACGATTCGGCTGCTCAATAAACACCTTGAGCATCGTGAATTCCTTGCTCGTCATGTCGACTTCCTCGCCTTGCCAGAATACACGTCTTTCCTCCAGCATCAATTGAAGTTCACCAAGCTCCAGCCGTGACAATGGCGTTGCAGCATTCGCCGTGTTTTCTTCGGCTTGGTTAATTTTATACCAGCGTTGGAGCTGCCGCTTTATGCGTGCCATCAGCTCCCGAGGACTAAATGGCTTAACTAAATAATCGTCGCTCCCAAGCTCTAAGCCTAATATTTTATCAACCTCTGTATCTTTGGCTGAAATCATAATAATGGGCACTTCTGCCTCATTCCGAATTCGCCTGCATAGCTCATAGCCATCCATTCCCGGCAGCATAATATCGAGCACCCACAGATCCGGAGGATTGGTTTGCCACAGCTCCCATGCGTCCTCTGCATTTTCCAAACCGATTGTCTGGTAATTTTCCTTCTGCAAATAAATCTCGACTAAATTACGTATATGAAAGTCATCATCCACAACGGCGATGCGATAATTGCTGTTCACCTTCACTAACCCCCTGAGCATTTCTTCTATAAGTATACCAAGCCCACAATCGCAATGGGGTCGTGCCATCGTTTTTCCACAAATACACCAATGTTCTGACACAGCCTTCTTGTAGAGTAAGACGAGTAAGACAAACCCATTAGGAGCGTGAAACCATGAACCATAAGTTGATTATTTCCAGAGTTGTCCTTTCATCTGCTTTATTAATGTCCGCTGTTGCAGGCCCTGCCATCTCGAATGCAGCGTCTAAAGCGCCAGCACCTGAAAAATTCTCAATGCTGCAAAACGTAACAGCAAGTACTTCCATCTCCGCAGATGCAACGACTGGTGTAGCTGTGGTCAACAGCTTTACTAATCCGCTCGACTTAGCCAAAAAGTATGCACCTGACACACTAGCGGACTGGCAGGATACATTAGACCAATATGAGAAAACGATCGGCAGCACGATGAAGAACCTCATTTCATCTGTTGAAGCAATACCAGCAATTTCAGCTGGCAAGGAAACGATTTCGATTTCTAAATCGGAGAATGTCGGAACTTTATCAATGAGCACTTCTGCAGTGAAAATCTCAGATTCCACTAAACTAAATATTGCACCAGCTGATGTCGTACAGCTTGATAAGAATACAGGTACGGCAGTTCAAATGACTGAAGCGACTATTAGCGAAGCCGACAGCGCTGACATGGCGTTTATTAGAGCAGAGATTAAGCTGGCGCAAGCGGTTCAAGCTGAAGATGCTGCTGCTATTAAGCAATCACTGAGCGAGCTTCTTGTACAATACAAACAGCAAATCGCTGAATGGAAAGCAGAAAAGTAAAACCTATAAAAAAGGAAACAAGCTCACCTCCTTCATGAGGTGAGTTTGTTTCTTTTTCGCATATGCTTACGCATCTAACGGTAGAAAATTACTGTTTCTAAGCTTTACAGCATAATTTAAAGTGAAGTCTTTAGCCAAGGATGTGTGTATGCCATGAAACGTAATCAGCAAGCTTTACGAAAGCTCGATAAGCCTAATTTTCTTGTCATCCTGGTGGATGAGGAACGTTATCCCCCTGTATATGAGAACGCCGAAATAAAAAAATGGCGCAAAAAAAATCTAATCGCACAGGAGCTGTTGAAAGAAAACTCTATGGAGTTCCATAGGCACTACATCGGGAGCTCCGCATGCTGCCCAAGCCGGGCAACCTTATTTACCGGACATTACCCATCGCTCCACGGCGTCAGCCAAACGGTTGGAATCGCCAAAGAGTCTTTCGATTCCGATGTGCATTGGCTGGATAAAAACACCGTTCCTACGATGGGCGACTATTTCCGCGAAGCCGGCTATCAGACGCACTACAAAGGGAAATGGCATATAACCAATGCAGATATTATCGTGCCTGGCACCCACAACAGCATTCCAAGCTTTGATCCTTTGACAGGCGTACCTGACAGAGAGCGAACCGACTTATATTACCAAGCTAATCGCTTAGATGACTTCGGCTTCTCTGACTGGATTGGTCCGGAGCCAAATGGAAAAAATCCGCGTAATTCCGCCTCCTCTGCAGGTTTTGGAATAAGCGGACGCGATGTGGTTTATGGTGAGGAAACCGTGATGCTGCTTGAAAACCTTGATCGTCAAAAAAGCAATGATAAAAATGCCAAGCCATGGTTAGTCATTGCTTCCTTCGTTAACCCGCACGATATTGTTTTGTACGGTGCGCTCACCGCGCATCTGCCCGCCTTCCGTTTCGAAGTGGAGCCTACGGTACCATCCGTTTCCCCGCCACCAACGATGAACGAATCGCTGCTTACGAAACCACGCTGCCAAGCAAGCTATCGCGATACTTACCCTAAGGCACTGCAGCCGATTATCGACAATCCATTTTACCGTCAGCTTTATTACCAGCTGCAAAAAAATGCCGATCAGCAAATGTTAAAAGTATACGAGGCGCTTGCTCGCTCATCATTTTATGACAATACGATCGTTATTTTCACCTCAGACCATGGAGATTTGCTCGGATCTCACGGAAATCTTCATCAGAAATGGTACTGTGCCTATGAAGAGTTTCTGCATGTGCCATTCCTTATTCATAATAAACATCTTTTTCCGCATAATAAAAATGTGGATACCCTTACAAGCCATGTTGATTTGCTACCTACTATGCTTGGACTTGCGAATGTGGACATCCATACCATTCAATGCTGCTTGCAAAAGAGATTCAGCGAAGCCCGCCCTTTTGTTGGGCGCGACCTCACTCCTATCATTTTGGAACAAAAACCGGCGGTAACCGGCGATAGTCCTGTATATTTCATGACCGATGACGACGTGACACGCGGCCAGCACCAAGTAAATCCACTCGGGGAAGCCTATGCATCCGTTGTTCAGCCTAATCATATTGAGTCTGTCCTCATGACGATCATTACCGATGGCAAGAAACAATTGTGGAAATACTCCCGTTACTATGACAACGTGCAATTTTGGAGCCAACCAGGCGTACAAGATGTAACCTTTTTGCAAGCTGATGCTGCGAAAGGTGAACAGTACCCGCTGTGGGCGACACAAGTGAAAACGGAGCCGGCTCCTGAGGAATTTGAGCTGTACAACTTAACCGAAGATCCTCTAGAAAATCGCAATCTTGCGAATCCAGCCTATGCCACGCAGCATACGAAAGAAATTGAAACATGGATGATGGAGCTGCTGAATGAGCAGCGCATGCAAAAACGTCTTGTCCCAGCGGATACGGGCATCACTTAATGCCATGAATCAAATCAAGCCTTGCAGGCGAATAATCGCCTGTGCGCGATCAACAACTTCCAGTTTGCTATAGAGATTGCTGATGTAGTTGCGTGCTGTACCTTCGGCTATGAACAACGCATCAGCAATTTCTCGATTGTTCAGTCCGCGTATAATAAGCTGTGCCAACTTTTTCTCGCGATCTGTCAGCTGGATGTGGCGCTGGCTCGGATTTTGCCATTGCTCGTGATCTTCTGTAAACCTGTTCATCCTCTCAGCCAGTTTGGCTGCAACCGCGGCTGGAAGAATAAACTGCCCGGATATCGTATCACGAATCGCGGCAATCATTTTATCGATGTCCATATCCTTCAGCATATAGCCGCTTGCCCCATGCGCCATGCCCTCTACAATATAATCCGCGTCTATGAATGTCGTTAAAAACAAAATAAAAATGTTGGGCGAGCTCTGCTTTATTCGTTTTAAAGCGGTGATTCCATCCATAATCGGCATTTGAATGTCCAGCAGCATAAGGTGTGGCTGAAGCGTCTCTGCCATTTCACACGCCTCTTCCCCATTTTTAGCTACGCCAACGATCTCGAAATCATCTTCTAAGTCCAGTATGGTTCGAAGTCCTTCCCGTGTCAGCATCTGATCATCGGCAATTACAATCGTTATCTTATTCATTCCCTCTCTCCATTCAATCGTATCTTGTAGGGCAAATCGATCTTTAACAGACAGCCTTGATTTGGCCATGATTCAATAGAGAGGCTTCCGCCCAGCTGTTCCACTCGCTCTTTCATCGCCTTTAACCCAAATCCGAGCGCAATCTCAGGGGCTCCAATTCCGCAATCCTCAAGCCTGAACTGCAAATAGGTGCCGACGGTTTGCAAACTAAAGCGGAATTCCTTGCTCCCCCCATGCCGGATGCCATTGGTTAAGCCTTCTTGGAGCGCATGATAGATCGCCTTCTTATGCGCTGTCGACAGCTTCGGCAAAGGCTGAATCACTGCATGAACTTCTACTTCCATATTGCGCTCTGTATCTTGAATGAGCCGATTCAGCATTTGTCCGAGGTCAGCGAACTTGTCCTCCTTCAACATATGGACAGAGCCGCGGATCTCATTCAAGCTATGCCTTGCTAGATCCTGCGCTTCTTTCAACCGCTGCATGCCACCCTCCATGTCCTTGTGCAGCAGACGCTTTCCAGCTTCAATCTGAAGGATCGTCGAGGTAAGTGAATGACCGACAATATCATGAATATCATGGGCAATGCGGCTCCGTTCCTCATAAACAGAAGCTTCGGCAAGCGCAGCAGACGTCTCTTGCATCGATCTCTCAAGACTGCGAGTCCGCTCGACGACTTGTGCCTCTAAGTTGTTTTTAAGATATTGTATCCCCGAATAAAGCTTAGCGTTTTCTATGGAAATGGCGCACTGGGAGCCGAGCAGCTTCAGAACATCAAGCCGCTGCGGTGTGAAGACGCTCGTCGATAGCTTATTCTCCATATAAAGCAAGCAAATCAGCTTATTCTGATGCATGATAGGCAGACATAAAACCGACTTTAATCCATTATTTTTAACATACGGATTTCGGACGAACATCCCTTCATGGGCTGCATCATGCAGGACAACTTCCTCTTTCGTTCGTGCTGCATAGCCAATAATAGCCGCTGAGGCGATTTCCGATTCCTCCGCAAGGGGCACGGTTTCAATGTGAAGCTCCTCTGCTGTTCCATACGCCTCAACAACCCAATTGTCTTCGTGACCAAAAATAAGCACGCCATATTCCGCGCCAGCATTATGAAGCATGATACGCATCAGCGTATCGAGCAAACGATTCATTTCCATTTCGCCCGATAATGCTTGCGCGGACATGACTGCTGAGAGATAATCCACACTTTCAAGGCCCGACTCCCGTCTGATGTGGAGCAGATGCCCATATTTTTGTTCCAGATCAGCCGCTTTCGCAGCCGCCCCCCATTCAATATAAGCTTCATACGCTTCCGTCATATAGATTTTCGCGAGCTGCTGCCTGCCTTGACGAAGGGCAAATTTTGCAAGGCATTCCGCTGCTATTGCAAGATCATGTATATATCCATAAGCACGCGCTGCCTCAATCGACTGCTCAAACAGCTCCTCCGCTTGACGGCTCTTTCGTGTAATCCGCGCCATTTCAGCTTTAATGAGCAAATATTTATGCTTATAGTTTTCTGGACAACGCGAAGTGAGCACTTTCATTCTTTTCATATGCTTCTTAATAGTTGTCAAAAATTCTTTTTGCTCCTGTACGGAAACATCCTCATAAAGCTGTGCCAGCACTAACGATTCATAGAAATATTGTACGGTGCTCTCATAGTTATCATTACGCAAAGAAATAATTGCGGCTGCTCTCTTCAAAGCTTCATTTGCTTCCTGATACTGACCAAAAAAATAGCCAGGCAAATAATGAAGCGTGCAAACCAGCTCTTGAATCGTATTAAATTGATCTCCGTGCACCGATCCGGCAAAATCCTCGCTAAAGATATCTGTTTCCATAAATGGATCATTCGGCGCGCGATATCCCGTTAAACGGACAAGGAGATTAGCAAGCAAAACGGCTTGCTTCCAATGAAGCGTATTATTATGGCGCAAAAAATCGCCTGAATGCGCAATTAACCGGTTATAAATATCACTAAGCGGATGACCATATTGCAGCAGAGTTGCACAATTAATTAATACACTTTGATTGCTGTGCCACAGATCTCCCGATTCCAGTCCAACTTTCCCAGCATGCTCGGAAAAGGTCTTCAGCATCATCGGATCAAATTTGCGCCAGCTGTCGTAACAAAGGGTGAATGAAGTAAGTGTCTTAACATGCAGTATAGGGTACGGCTTCGATAATTCACAGGCGAGCATCCCCCATTCGAATGCCTCTTTATAATGCCGAAACTGAAAATTCAGGAACATGGCATAACCGACAAAACCGATTGAAGACTCCGGGGCCATGCCGTAATCCAGTGTCATTTCGACCATGGTAAACGTAGTAGCAAGCCAGCCTTTTTGATTTACAAAAAAACTGGCATTACTCGTATAGACCATCGCGGTCATAGCAGCTTTCCGTACTTCATCTGTCATTGGCGGTAGTTGCTGCAGCGATGCTATCGAATGTTTCTTAATTTTGCTTCTGAGCTTTAACCACTGCACAGTCAATTCGAATGTGTTTGGCTCAAAACGAGGGTGAATATCCAATAGCTCCAACGTTTGACGGCCCAAAGAAAGGACCTCGTCGTAATTGTCATTCGTTGCCTCTAATTGAATTTTCATGGTCCAAACGAGCGCTTTATCTAAATTAGTTTCCGCTTTGCTGATCAACAAATTAAATAAATCATGTGCTTTCGCAAAATGACCGCATAAATATTCCGCCTCGGCGCGTTCTCTGAATATTCGGAAGGCAAGCGAGTAGCTATTTTTCCAACATTCCTCTTCGATAAGGGCAGCAGCATGACGCAAATAGCCTAGTGATGTCTCATATGCGGTCGATTGTTTCGCTTTCAAGGCCGCCTTTAAGTTCAGCTCGGCGAGTTCCAGCTTCTGCTCTAGACGTTCTATTTGTTTCCATGCCTGATTGAAATGATTGACGGCTTCGAATACATTTGCATCTTCAGTGAATGCTACACGGTCCGCAAGCAGCGATCCGATTCTCCAATGCAATGCGGGAAGCTCATCCTCGGATACAAGATGATAGGCAGCCTGCTGAATGCGATCATGCTGAAATTGATAAATTTTTCCGTTTCCGAGCTTAACTGGCTGCAATAATTGTTCACGCTCGGCTTTCTCCAGCACTTCTTCAAGCTCCTGCAAGGGTAGATTCGTAATGGGAACAAGCATATCTACATCAAAGCTGGTGCCAAGAACAGCTGCCCGCCCAAGCACATAAACCATCTGATCCGGGAAAAGCTTCATCTTATCCGATATATAATCAGCCGTATTGGCCGGAACGTTCCTTTCAGCAATTAGCTGCAAATCCCACTGCCAGCGCCTGCTCGGTTCATCAAACATAACTTGCTCATCATCAACCAAATCCTGAATAAATTGCTTTAGAAAAAAAGGATTGCCTTCCGTCTTATGGAGCAATACAGCAGCCAGCTCATCGGTTTCAGCAGCTTCGCAGCCCATGGTGTCGCTTAGAAGGCTGGTTAAATCAGCGGCTTCCAAAGCCTCCAGATGAATACGGCTGTTCTTTGTGTTGTGCTCTTCAAAATGATTCTCCAAACGGCTCAGCGGATGCAGCGGCGTAATTTCTCCATCCCGATAAGCCAAGATGACGAGTAAATGATTGATGTCCCTATCCTCTAGAAGATAAGCAAGATATTGAAGCGATTCTTCATCCGCCCATTGAAGATCATCAAAGAACAAAACCAACGGGCAGTCCCGGTGAAGGAATAGATGAATAAAACGGCTCAAAATAAGGTGAAAACGGCGCTGTGCTTCCACTGGCGGCAATGAAAGTACCGCTGGCTGCTCTCCAATCAGCAGCTCCAGCTTTGGAACCAATTCAATCAACAGCTGTCCATACCCATTTAAGGCATCTATAATGCGCAGCTTCCAAACCTCTGCCTGCAGCTTGCTCTCCATGAGCATCAGGCTAACCAATTCATCAATGGCTTGAATCCATACGTCGTAGGGTTTTGCCGCTTGTTGCGGATTGAATTTGCCCGTAACAAAATAAACTTCAAGCGGCATCGATTTTCTAAGCGTTTCATTCACAAAGGACGTTTTCCCTATTCCTCCGTTGCCACTAACCCAGATAACCTCCGCAGCGCTTAACGACGCTCGCTGCAGTGCATCTTGCAAGCATTGCTGCTCTGAGCGTCTGCCGTAATACTGGCTTGAAGTCCTCCAAAGATCGGAAATATCACGGCTTGCCAGTGCAAAAGCTTCTACTTCTCCAGATAACTGGAATTGATGCAGACATTCCTCCAAGTCCGACTTCAACCCGAATGCACTGATATACCTCGCATCAGGCATCTTCTCCATACACTTGCTTACAATAGCAGATACCATCTCGGGTATAGAGGGATACCTCTTATGCAGAGGTTCAGGCGTGCTGGCAATATGCCGATATATAACATCCATTACATCTTGTGATTCAAAAGGAAGGCTTCCCGACATCCATTCGTATAAGGTGACGCCGAGCGAATAGAAATCTGAGCGGTAATCGGGGATCATTCCCGTTCTGCCCGTCTGTTCTGGAGAGATATAGGACAAAATGAAGTCAGGCCTGCCTGTTGTTAATGGAAGCGGACTCTTGTTAAGTTCAGTTGAACACATTCGAATATCAATAAGCTTCACTTCATAGGTATCGGGATTAGCGATGAGATGAAAGGGGGTTATTTCATTGAGTATTATTTTTTCACGATGTATTTGCATCAGGCTATCTGCTGCCGATACTGCGATGGCCAGCAACGCTTCATGCATAAAAGGGTTATCGCGCATGCGCAATACTCGATCTAGCGTACTGCCTCCGATATCCTGCAAAATCAGAACAGGTCTGTCTGCTAACATTTCCAGACTGTATGCTTCTAACGTTCCTCGTCCGCCGAGCTTAACGAGCAACTCATACTCATGCTGAAATGCAGCAACCACGTTTGGTCCTGGATAGATGTCACATGTGGTTTTGGCGATAACCGTAATGTTATCCGCTTGGCGAATCATTCTATATAGGTTTATATCATCATAACTGCCTATTTCATCGATCATTTGATAACCTGATATCTCAATCAAGAAGTCGCACTCCCCAGTTGCTAGATATGGAAAGAATTCATTATTTAAATATAGATAGGGCGTGTCTGAAAACCCGTTCAGTGGCACCTTTCACCGCCTTTTCGCCCCCTGCTTCGTTCCGTTTGCTTGACGTACCCCGGTACGCCTTCACAAACGCGCCTTGCATGGAACGAAAATTCGGCAAAATTTGCTGTCCTCAGAGTTCTCAGACACGCCCTAATCAATTAAAGGAAGCCCAGAAGAAATTTAACTTCATTATAGCATTGGCTCTTCTACTATGAATACCGCGTTCGTGCTTGGAATAAAAAAACAGACCATCCGATGGAAAGTCTGCTCGTTACATTCACTTAAACATCCGTTTTCGATGATTGCTCCCAATTTTATACCAATATTTAGTATGTTCATCCTTGAACAGTCGAATGCCTACCAATCGGAAAGGTGTCCAAATCTCTCGAAACATGATATACTCAGCCATTGTTTTCACCTCAAAAATAATTCTTATTATCTATTTACCTTTAGCATTTCTATCATTTACATGATACTAATTACCTATAAACAGTATAATCCAAATTATCCCTTTTATATAGTGAGAGTTGTCATTTTCTTGTCATATGACAACAATCTGTCAGCATATACGTAAAAAATGGGCTGTCCCAACCGTAGATTAATCTACTTTTGAGACAGCCCATTAGTATGATAGAAATATAAATCCAATTGCTTAACAAGCTATACGGATATGACAATTCCAAAATATTTACGTAATGCTTCCGCATATTCCTCTTGTGTAGAAGGTGTAACTACCTGAACGCCCTCTGTCGTAAATATACGAAACTCTTCGCCTGCGATCGTATTTCTTCCTTCAGCTGTCCGAATGGCTGCCATCGGCGTGCTCACAAATATCGAATCTTGTGCATGCTCACACCAGTAGGAAGTCATAATGAAATCCTGCGGCAGCTGCGGTTCCTCGGTAAAGGTATAAAGGCGGCTCCATTCCCCCTTCTTCCTCTCCAGCAGCACCCAGCCAAAAAAGGCATCCCGCTCCAGCTGATACGCTTCATTCTTTTGCTCATGGACGACATTTTCTACCAAAAGGATCGGGTTTTGTGGTGCAATACCGCCTACTCCCACATCGCATAGATACGGCTTTCCTTCAGCTAATACCTGTAAAATATGATGCCTGCGTTTTGGCGGTGTCTGTGTTTCATCACGCCAGAACCGGGCAAAATAGTTCGTCACGTTAAAGCCGAGCTCGGCTAGCAACCAACCAAACAGTGCATTCAACTCAAAGCAATAGCCACCGCGCTGCTTTGTAACGATTTTATTGAACAGGTCGGGAATTTCCAATGATAGCGGAACCCGATTTATAATATCTAAGTTTTCGTAGGGTACGGTATGTACATGGCAGTTCTGGAGCTCCGTAAGTGTTGCCAAACTGTTGTCGATCGGGCCTTTATAACCTATTCGTTCAAGATACGCCAATACTTCAGGTTTCCATTGCTTGTGGTCAATTACCATTTTATCTACCCCTCGCTGTTCGTAGACTTGTTATTTATTTCATCATATCTTCCTGCATCGACTAATGGCAAGACAAGCGCTACAATTAAAGAAAATCAGTAAACATACGGTATTCAAAATAAATCATTTACGGGAGGCTATTTATTTTGGGGACAAAAGATAACTTTACAGGCAAAGCCACAATTTACTCCGAATACCGTTCCAATTATCCAATAGCTTATATTAACTATCTTATTCAGAGCAATAACCTATCACGGGATCATACTGTAGCCGATATTGGTTCCGGCACTGGAATACTTACGAAGCAGCTGCTGGATCAAGATTTAAAGGTCATTGCCATTGAACCTAATGAGGATATGAGATCCACCGCAGAAAAAGAATTAAATCATTATGCTAAGTTTACCTCTATAAATGGTGCTGCTGAGCATACGCCGCTGCAAGGCCAAAGTATTGATTTAATTACGGTTGCCCAAGCCTTTCATTGGTTTGACAAGGAGCAGTTTAAGCTCGAGTGCCAAAGAATACTAAAACCAGATGCTAACGTTGCCTTAGTGTGGAATAGCAGAGATGCTTCAAGCGAGCTCGTTATTGAAAACGCAGCGATCTGCCAAAAGTATTGCCCTGCATTTAAAGGATTTAGCGGCGGTATCGATAAGACTCCTAACGTGTATGAGCAGTTTTTCCGAAACGGTAGCTATGAATTTAAAGTATTTGAATACCATTTGGAATTTGATTTAGACCATTTTATTGGACGTAATTTATCCGGCTCCTATGCGCCAAAAGAGACTGACGAACAGTATGAACCGTTTATTCAATCCCTCTCCGAGCTGTATGCAAAATACAGCAAAAACGATGTACTTATCATGCCGAATCTAACACGCAGCTATATGGGTAACGTCTAAATCAAGTAATCACGTACTGCTATATATCTAAAGGGGCTGTCCCAAAAGTAGAAATCTACATTTGGAACAGCCCTTGTTTTGTTTATGGAGGCTTGGACAAAGCGAATGCCTGAGTGAATCACTGTTAACTATGTGCTCCTTTGCCCGGAATTTGTATTGGATTTATCGCTAACGAACCTAGCAGCTCTTATTTAATCGATTCGTAATGGATTAAATATGTAACGAACTCCAGCGTCGCTATTTTGAGAAAAACAGCTCCTAACCCCTCATACAGCATGCCATAACGTTAATCAGGTTCGTTAAAATTTAAAAGATGCCGTTTTCTGCCTAATAAGTATATTACGATTCGTTAGAGAAGTAATCAATCGAAATTATCTGCTTACTAAATTTGAGAAACCATAAAAAATTGAGTAAACTATAGGTAATAAAGGAGGCGTATGCTTATGGCCGATTTGGCAGCAAATATGGAAATTGGAATTAGTACTTTTTTGGAAACGACACCGGACCCGGTGACCGGAGTAATCATGAGCCATGCTGAACGTCTGCGCAATGCGGTTGAGGAAATTGTGCTCGCAGATCAAGTTGGACTAGATGTTTATGGTATTGGGGAGCATCACCGTGCTGATTACGCTGGCACTGCGCCTGCGGTTGTACTGGCAGCAGCAGCTCCTATGACCAAAAATATTAGACTCACCAGCGCCGTTACCGTTCTGTCCTCAGACGACCCGGTTCGTGTATTTCAACAGTTTTCCACACTCGATGGTCTCTCGAACGGCAGAGCCGAGATTATGGCAGGGCGGGGATCATTTATTGAATCCTTCCCGCTATTTGGGTACAGCTTAGAAGATTATGATGAATTGTTTGAAGAGAAGCTAGAGCTGCTTCTTGCTATTAGAGATTCCGAAAAGGTCAATTGGCGCGGTGGACATCGTCCTGCTATTCATAATCTACCTGTATACCCGCGGCCAGTTCAGACCCCGCTTCCCGTTTGGATCGCAAGCGGAGGCAACGCACAATCTGCGATTCGCGCAGGCCTGCTCGGCCTTCCTATCGCCTTCGCTATTATTGGCGGGATGCCTGAAAATTTTGCACCGCTGGTCGATCTTTACAAAGAAGCAGCTGCAAAAGCTGGCCATGATCCTAGCAAGCTGCAAATCGCCACACATTCACACGGTTTTGTTGGTGAAACTACGGAGCAGGCAGCCGATTTATTTTTCCCGCCAACTCAGGCCCAGATGAATGTCATTGGTCGTGAACGCGGCTGGGGGCAGCATTATAGCCGTGCAGCTTATGACTCTGCCCGCAGCCTTCGAGGCGCTTTATATGTGGGTGATTCTGAATATGTTGCGGAGAAGATTCTTTTGCTGCGCAAAAATCTAGGCGTTACTCGATTCTTCCTGCATGTGAATGTAGGTACGATGCCGCACCGCGAGGTACTGCGAGCAATTGAACTGCTCGGCACTAAGGTCGCCCCAATTGTACGCAAGGAGCTTGCAAGAAGCGAAGGAAAGCAATAAAGAAGATAGCCATTATCTAAAAATAGAAGTGTGCGGGCCTGCGATGGCCAGTGCAATTCTTTTTTTAGGTTGGGTAAATCTTCTAATAAAAGGAAAAACAAAAAAGACAGAGAAATAGTACACAATCCGTCACTTAAGGAGCCTGTGTATGAATCATCTTTCTCGCAAACAAATACAGCAAATTCAGCATATGTTTCCCTCATTCGCCCATCTTCCTGCTGAGAGCTGGGAAGCTGCACAGCTATTATCCATTAATCCGGCTACCTCGCATTCCATTCGCGAAGGCCATATTTTGCAGCATGCTATGTTTATTGTCAGCGGTCAAATTCGAGTGTTTAAGCTGAGTCAAACAGGCAGAGAAATTACTTTATACCGGGTACATAGCGGTCAGTGCTGCGTCCTTATGATGGCAAGCATATTGGGCGAGACTGAATATGAAGCATCGGTTGCGATAGAGGAGGAAACGGACGTGTTGCTGCTGCCCGTTTCCGTATTTCGAGACTGGATGAACACGATCAAACCCATAAGGCAATATATTTATAAACAATTTATTGATCGAATGACGAATGTGACAAAGCTGCTGGAAAATGTCGCTTTCCAGCCGCTCCCTTATCGCATTGCGGACTATTTAATTTCGGAATCTGTGAAGGGAGATTGCTTGCGGCTTACTCATGAACAACTAGCTATAGAAATTGGGACATCACGCGAGGTCATTACCCGCATTTTAAAAAGCTTCGCGGAGCAAGGAGCGATTGCATTAAGCAGAGGAAAGATCACCATATTGGATCGCGGCATCTTAAACCGTATAATAGAACAGCATTTGTGACAATGTCACTGAGATTTGAATCGCTCTCCCCTACAATTAATAAGGAATCAATCCTATTTAACGGGAGGGTACATGATGACCCATTATTACGATCGTTCGAATTTAAGCCGGATTCCAGAGCTGATTAAGCTCGTTCCACAGGCTGCAGGTTCCTTTTTAGCTTTTGAAAAAGACGTTTATCATGCTTCTGATGCCATACCTGCAAAAATGAAAGAGCTCATTGCTGTAGCCGTTGCTCATGTGACAGGATGCCCCTATTGCATTGATATGCATGTGAAGAAATGCAAGGAGCTAGGGGGCACGCGGGAGGAAATAGTAGAGGCCGTTTTGGTTGCAGCATCCACAAGAGCAGGCGCAATTCTCAGCCATGCGACCCATGCCTTAATCTCATTTGAAGAAGACGATAACAAACGATCACACAAGAAAGCAGAGCAATCATCCTCAGCGCCGGACTGTTTCTGTTAAGTTTATTTCTTCAAATTAAAAAGCAGCAGCCCCCATTTGTTGTCGCGGGGGCTGCTGCTTATTCCATCAATCCAGAAACGGGCTAACCGTTATGCTTTCGACACTAATCTCGCCATTTCCGCCTGTGAGTCTAATGATATTATCATCACCTGGCTCTAGCTGAACGGTAATACTAGCAAGGCCGCTATAGTCCAGCAGACTTCCTGTCGACAGTGCATTAAGCAAGGAATAATCATGACCATTCACGGTCAGGTTTAGTTTGGCGAGTCGCTCTGCTGTTGCATAACGAATATGAATGGCCGCTCTTCCGCCTTTTTCTCCGTCGATAGTTTGAAACTCACAATAAGAGCCCGCGATATCCAAACGATTAACGACACTTTCTCCKTGCTCGTTTGTTTCAACAACCGCTCCTCCGTCCACACGGCTGGCAGAGTAGGTTTTCTGATTTGTGTTAGGAGCCGGAGCATCCCCTACAGGCTTGACGCCTTCTTTGGTTTGAACGACGGTCTGAATCGTTCCATCTTCATTAAAATACAAATAATCAATACACATGCTTCTTAAATTGCCTTGGCCCGAAATTTCCTGATTGTGATAAAACAAATACCACTGCCCCTTAAACTCCGCCACAGAACCGTGAGTAGTTGAACAGCCAGTCGGCTCTAGAAAAATACCTCTATATGTCCATGGTCCAAGCGGATGCTTGCTGGTAGCATATCTCATGCGGTTGTTTCCATCTAAATTATCGGCGTAGGTCAGATAGTAGAGATCAGCCCTTTTGAAAACCCAAGCCGCCTCATGAAAATCCTCCAGTCCTTCCATCTCGCGCATTTCGCCTTTAATGGACATCATATCGTCGTTCAGCTCGCCGCCCTCGCATCTGCTGCCCCCGCCGTAATACATATAAGCACGTCCATCATCGTCAACGAGCACGCATGGATCAATGAGTGCAAATCCGCCCAGTCCCGAGATATAACCTTGATCCTTAAAACCGCTTCCTGGTTTTTGACTCGTCGCCACACCGATTTTCCATGTATCATTCCAATTTGACCCGCTGGGATGCGGGTAATAGAAATAATAGGTTCCGTTTTTGTAGGCGCAATCGGGCGCCCACATGAAGCCGCCTTCCGGCCTGCCCCATGCTACATCGTCCGAACGAAGGATTTCACCCTCATCCAACCAGTTCACCATATCGGAAGAGGAGTACACATGGTATCGATCCATTAAATCACAGCCTCTTGCCGGGTCCATATCATGTGAAGCATAAATATAAACCTTGCCGTCCTCCCAAACATGAGCAGAAGGGTCAGCCGTATATATTGTAGTTATTATCGGATTTTGAGATGTTAGCTTCACACGTTCATGTTCTACTGGAATACCTTCATTTTTTATCATGTTCATCTATTCCTCGCTCTCCAGCCTATATTTTATAAACTTAACCAAATGATTAGCTTACTCCAGCATAACTCGACTTACCTATACGTCACCATGAGACGATATTAAACAATCTAGTCGATTTGAATAGCATCTTCATATGCCACGTTCATTACATTTGTTTTAAAAGGCCAAATAAAAAAAGAGCACCGTCAACGGTACCCTCCAAAAAAATTAATAACTATATTCCGACACGGATCTTAAACGGTCGTATACTTCCCGCGGCAGCGTATTCCCTTCAGCTTCAAAAGCAAGCCATACCGCTCCGACAACCGGTTCAATCTCGAGCTTAACTAATGATGCATCTGGAGCACAGCTTTTGACAGCTTGTTCGATATACGGGTGAATAAAACTTGCCTCTCCCCTAGTTAGTACGCTGCCAGCAAGGACAACATCGAACTTGTCCGCCTCCATCCTCAGACGTTGAATGACAGCCCGCGCCGACTTGCCCAGCTCCTCCCCCTGCACTCGCAAAATCGTTAATGCAACCTCATCTCCCTGTTCTGCTGCTTTAAACAGCAGCTTCACCGTTCTAAGCGGAGGTGTTTTATCGTGATTCAAATAATCATTGAACATGCTCTCCACACTGTCGTAGCCTTGGTCCTGCAGCAGAAGGTTCGTCAATATAGTCGGCCGCTCCCGCCCATCCCAAGCCCGGATAACCGAGCGGAAAGCTTCAATGCCTAAGTCGCTGCCACCGCCGAAATCTCCGAAAGCATAAGAGAAGCCTCCACACTGATAAAACTCATTCTGAGAGTTAACGCCCGCGCTGTTCGTTCCCGCACCACAAATCAGTACAACGCCATACGGCTGATCCGTTCCCGCTCGAAGAGCTATCGCTGTATCGCAATTCACTTCATGCTTCGCAAATCCCAGTTCTGCGATCATAGGTCTCAATATTTCATAATCTGCTTCCCTGTCTGCACCAGCTAATCCAAAATAAGCGAACTGAATGTCACTGCGTACTACATTTGCTTCTTGTAATGCCATCTCAACCGATTCGCGTATGTTGCGTTTGGCCGCCTCATAATCAACCTGATGATTGCCGTTACCGCTATTCCCTTTTCCTACAATTCTGCCCGACTCATCTGTAATTAGCGTGTACGTCTTGCTGCCGCCGCCATCTACACCCAAGTAATATTTCAACGGATACACTCCCTTGATTTCATGTTTGTTATTGCCTCAAAGAAGTTGTCTCCCGAATAACTAGCTCTGGGCTCAATTGAACAGTGACATTTCTTTTGGCTGCACCGCTTATGCTCTTCAGCAGCAGTTCAACCCCCATCCTTCCAATTTGCGCGGCCGGCTGGCGCATCGTCGTCAGCTTCGGGTGAAACTCCGTGGCAAGAATCTGATCATCAAATCCAATGATCGAAATTTGCTGAGGTATTCGAATTCCTTCAATTATAAAAGCATTCATAGCGCCGAGCGCCATATTATCATCGGACGCGAATACCGCAGTCGGCAGTCTGCCAGCGTCCATCCAGCCCCGAGCAATTCGATAACCCGTAGATATTTCAAAATCTCCGCGCTCCACACAGAAGGGTGTTATGCCCGCTTCTTCCAATGCGGCATGGTATCCTCGTTCACGCTCTCGACTGCTCAAAAACAGCTCTGGACCACTAATATGTGCGATATCCCTGTGCCCCAAATCAATTAAATGTTTGGTTGCTTCATATCCACCATAAAAATTGTCTACGATGACAGAGGTAGCAGGCGAATTCATCTGCTGATTATCGAGCATGACAAATGGAATTCGGTTTCTCTTAAGCTCTAGTACGTACTCATCCTCACGTATGGGCGACAATAAGATGACGCCATCGACACGTCCTTCCTGAAATAATGATCGATGGATGTGATCGTCCTCTTCTGTTGAAATCGATAATGCAAGAAAGTAGCCATTTTCCGCAAGTCGATCATTAACCTCCTTGACGACCGCATCGAGAAACGAGTCATGCAAAGTTGTTAACGCTAGTCCGATTATGCCTGTTTTTCCTCGTGCAAGACTCCTTGCAGACGCATTAGGGTGATAATCAAGCTCCTTCATAGCCTGAAGAACCCGCTCCCGGTTGCTCTTTCTGACACTTGGCAAATTGTTTAATACCCTTGATACCGTCACAATGGATAATCCTGATTTTTTGGCAACGTCCACAATGCTTACCTTCATAAGAACGCCTTCCTCAGACTAGTRGTAATCATGCTTTGTATAAAATGGAGGGGAGCAGCCTCAATCGCCCCTCCCCTTAACCCATTACTTATTCACTCTTGCCAAAAGATCCTTCAGCTTCTGTTCAATGACTGGCAGCACATCCTCAACCTTCTGCTTTCCGTTCTCTACACCTGAAAGTTCATTGATGAACAGCTCATTGATTTGAGAGTAATTGGAAATTAAATGATTGTATGATTCGAAGCCGTATTTATAAGCACCCTCGAATACTTGCTTAATACCTGCTGGATCGATGCCTTCAAAGTTGCTGTAATACTTTTCAGCAGCTGCTTGGTTGACCGGAGGATTGCCTCCGCTAAGCTCGATCGATTTCTCCTGAATTTCAGTTGTAACCAAGAACTTAATCCACTCCGCAGCTTCCTTCGGATGTTTCGAATCCTTAAGTACAAATAATGGATCCACGTAAAGCACGCTTCGCACATCACCTTTTGGACTTACTGGAACCGCAGCAACACCTACTTTAAAGTTGAAATCTGCAGCGGCAGCAAGGCTCCATGAACCAACTACAGACATCGCGATTTTACCCGATAGGAACGGATCACCGAATTGCCCGGATACGGATTGGGAGAATGCTGGCGTTGGTGACACTTTCAAATCATGAATGAGACCATAAAGTGTTTTGTAAGCATCAATCACATCAGGCTTAGTCAGATTAATTTCGGAAGGTTTGCCGCCATTTGTCCATGTATCATCAGAGTAGACATTTGCACCGAAGTATTGAGGACGTTGGTCGCGCTCACCGAATCCAAAGTCGACGCCATATTGAGCTTCCTCCAAATTTTCAGAGTCTACGGTCAGCTTCTTCGCATATTCGACCATTTTGTCGAATGTCCAGCTTTTATCCTCGTAATCAGTTGGAGGGTAAGGAAGTCCCGCTTTATCAAAAAGATCCTTGTTGTACAGCATCACGGTCACGTAGCTGTTTAACGGAATACCATAGGTTTTACCATCAACCTTGTAGATGTTCATTACATCTTCCGGAATATTGTAGTCTGCTGCTTTGAAATCCTCAAAATAAGGGGTCATATCCATCAGCATATCTTTGTTGTAATATTCCATAAAACCGCCATAACCCCAGTGAGAGGTTACGTCCGGCGCATTTTTCGCAGCAATGGACGATTGCAGCTTGGAATCAAACTGTTCATAAGGTGCTTTAGTCACTTTTACTTTAATGTTCGGATGTTTTGCTTCAAACTCTGGAATCAGCTTCTCTACAAACGTTCTGTCCGGCGAGTCAATCGTATAATGCGTGATCGTTACCTGTTTTTCTTTACCGGAACCCTCGTTTCCGCCGTTTGAGCAAGCGGTTGCAAACATCGATAATGCGAGAATAGCGGTAATGGATAACCATTTCTTGTTCTTCATTCTAATTTCCCCCTTGGTTTTATTAGATTTCATACAAGCAAGCTAAAACGCTTAAAAAACTATTTAATGCCTGTAAGTACGATTCCCTCAACGAATCTCTTCTGTGCTACCGCAAACAACACGATAATTGGCAGTACGGAAAGAATCGAAGCGGCCATCAGTAAATTCCAAGGCGCTAAACGAAACTTCGATGACAGCATAGCAGCCATCCCTACTGGAAGCGTGAAGTTCTCCTGCGAATCTAAGTAAAGTACAGGGGTGAGCAGGTCATTCCAACTCCAAATGAATGAAAATATAGCAACCGTAGCGAGTGCTGGTCCTGCTAAAGGCAGTGTAATATTCCAGTACAGTCTGAACTCACTGCAGCCGTCAATCCGGCCGGCGTTATAAAGCTCGTCAGGCAGCGTAGAGAAAAACTGTCGCAACAAAAAAATCATATAAGCTGACCCAAAGAAAGCGGGCAGAATAAGCGGCAATAACGAATCATGCAGTCCCAGATTCATAAATAATAAGAACTGCGGAATCATGATCGCTGGATAAGGAAGCATCAATGTGCTGAGCACTAGCATGAACATAAGCCCGCTGCCTTTTCCCTTATATCTAGCAAATCCAAAGGCAACGAATGATGAAGAAAGCACCGTTCCAATAACTGTGAATATGCCAACAATCAAGCTGTTCTTATATTGCTGCCCGAATTTAATTTCGGTATTGGTAAACAATTCACGGAAATTTTCCCACGCAAACACTTTTGGAATAATTGTTGGGGGAAACATAAGCATTTCTTTCGTCGTCTTCAGAGATGTCGAGAGCATAAACCAAACCGGTGACAGCATCGTAATTGTTACCGCTAATAAAATAAGAAATCCAACAATTTGCGAAAGCTTTAGCTTTCTTTTGACAATAATCCGCTTTGAGGTCGCGTCATGGGTCACTTCACTCATTTACTGCCCCCTCCTTCGTAGTAAACGTAACGTTTCGACGTCCTCATGATAAAGTAGGTTACAACGAGTACTGCAACGAGAAGGATCCAGGCCATGGTAGACGCGTATCCGTAGCGGAAATTTTTGAACGCATTGATGTAAATGTTGTACACGTAAAACCATGTAGAGTAGTTCGGTCCACCACGCGTGATGGTATAGGCCTGTGTAAACACTTGGAAGGATTCAATGACACCGATGATAAGCTGGAACAGAAAAACGGGCGAAATCATTGGAAAGGTTACGTTCCAAAATGTTTTCCACCGGCCAGCACCGTCGAGCCTTGCTGCCTCCAGCAGATGAGCCGGCACACCTTGGAGCCCTGCTAGGAAAATAAGCATACCTGCGCCGAGTCCCCAGAACGACATAATGATGAGCGCCCACAAAGCGTAATTCTCATCCAGGAACCAGTGGATGGGGTCAATTCCGAAAAAAGATAATCCATAGTTAAACAATCCCGCCTGTGGATTAAACACCCAAAACCATAACAAGGCCATGGATACGCCTGAAATCATACTTGGAAAATACATCGCTGTTCGGAAAAAACCGTTAAAAGGAATTTTCTGATTAATCAAGATTGCAAACATAAGTGATAAAAATAACGTAATAGGAACACTAATAAGCGTGTACTTGAGCGTAACCATTATCGAATTATAAAACTGTTCATCCTGAAAGAGCTCTTTGAAATTGTTTAATCCCACGAAAACAGGCGGGTTAATAATATCGTAGTCTGTGAAGCTGTAGTACAATGATGCGCCTACTGGATATAAAGCAAATATGAGAAAACCAATAATCCATGGCGAAATAAATAAATAAAAGTGTTTGTTTTCCCGTCTCTGAAATTTGCTGTTCTTCAGTAAAACCGCCCCCTTCCATTTGGTTTCCTATTCCTTTTGGCCTTAAAAGAAGCAAATTTAAAAAACTCTTAATCGCTCTCTTGTATGTCCCCTTTTTTCCACCATTACTTTGCTTCTGCATTTCTTCGAAATCGCTTTTCAAATCACCTCTTTTTCTCTCTGTTATTGCTTTTCATTCACGAAAGTTAAACCGCTTTAATATTCAACATGAGTTTATACCGACATTCAAAATATGTCAATTAATATTTTTTTTGTTTATTATGGATTATAGATTCCCTTTACTTAGTACAAAAACGTACGGTTTCTGTTTTTGTCTTTACTTGTCTCTTATAAGTATCTAACGTGTATTTTGTCGTATATTTTGTTTAAACGTTTAAACTTTATTATGTGAAAGCGCTATTCAATTATCGGGTTTTATTTTAATATAGGCAGAAGTTATTTGAAAACTCGTGTTTAAATGAGATAATAAATATGAA
Organism: Paenibacillus sp. 01T424; assembly: GCF_056398745.1. Taxonomy (NCBI): domain Bacteria; kingdom Bacillati; phylum Bacillota; class Bacilli; order Caryophanales; family Paenibacillaceae; genus Paenibacillus; species Paenibacillus sp. 01T424. Next base: position 41,251 of record NZ_JBFTPZ010000051.1, read on the forward strand.
TGCGACTGTTTATCATAATACACGGCAACTCCATATCGAGGGCTTAATATCATAGAAGAAATGAGATGAAGTGGAATGAATAAGGAAATTAAAATCTTGGCTATTTCGGGGAGTCTTCGTCAAAACTCCTCAAATACATCGCTAATGAAGGCTGTCATCGGATTAGCCCCCGCAAACATGAAATTTACTATCTATGGCGGGTTAGGCGACCTTCCGCATTTCAACCCTGACATGGATCTAGATGAAGGACCGGTGCCTGTCAGAGAGCTAAGAGCACTTCTTGAGGAAACGGATGGCGTGCTTATATGTACACCCGAATATGGGAACGGTGTGCCCGGCGTTTTGAAAAACGCGCTGGATTGGCTTGTATCCACAACGGCGTTTATGAATAAACCTACAGCGGTAATTAGTGCCTCACCTACTCCAATGGGCGGGGACAAAGCTCATGCTTCACTTCTGCTTACTCTTAAAATGATTAATGCTGATATTGTTGAGGGCGGGACATTAATTATTCCACATATTACTTTGAAGCTTAATAAAGAAGGCATGATTAACGATTCCCAATTAAAGCAGGAGTTAATAACCGCGCTTCAATCACTTGAGCAGGCTTGCTACTAGACTTAATAGCGACTCAGCCAAAATAAATAGAAAGAGCCCGCGCAATCACTATATAAATAGTAATTGCGCGGGCTCTTTTGCTCATGATTCTTAAACTTAACGCCCTCTAGGCGCTCCCGTCGATTTCCTCACCATTAACTCCGGATCAAACTCCATGATCGTATTTCTTTTTGGAGAATCCTTGATTAGCTTCAGCAAAATATCTACACCCTGCCGCCCAATTTTCTCAAATGGCAAACGGATGGTTGTTAGCGCAGGATGGAATTCTTCCGCATAGATCTGATCGTCGAAACCTACGACGGATACATCTTGAGGAATGCGAACCCCTTCGTTTTTGAACGCGTCCATTACGCCTAGGGCCATAAAGTCATCTGCTGCGAATACAGCTGTGGGCAGCTTGCCTGCATCGATCCAGCGCTTGGCAATGGCGTAGCCTGAAGGAATATCAAACGATCCTTGCTCCACTTCAAAAGGCTGCAAACCTGCTTCTTCGAGCGCGAACAGAAACCCTCTCTCACGCTCACGGCTGCTCAGAAACGGATCTGGCCCGCTAATATGAGCAATTTCGGTATGTCCAAGGTCGATGAGATGTTTGGTTGCATCATATCCGCCTTTGAAATTATTAACAATAACAGAAGGAACCGTCGGATTGCGCTGCTGATTATCAAGGATGACAAAAGGAATTTTCCGCTTCTTCAGCTCCATCACATATATATCTGCATTAATTGGCGAGAGCAAAATAACTCCATCTACACGGTCCTCTTGAAACATCGAACGATCGAATGAATCTTCGTCCCCCTGCGAGATGGAGAGTGCCAGGAAATAGCCCTGCTCTGCCAAGCTATCATTAATTTCTTTGACTACAGCGTCAAGAACAGTATCATGCAATGTCGTCAAAGTTAGACCGATAATACCGGTTTTGCCGCTTGCAAGACTGCGGGCTGATGCGTTCGGATGATAGTCCAGGTCCTTCATGGCCTGCAACACTTTTTCTTTATTTTTCTGGCGCACGGATGTCGACTTATTAAGAACTCGGGATACCGTTACAACCGACAATCCTGACTTCTTGGCAACATCGAATATACTAACCTTCATTGATGAACCGCTCCTGTTAAACGCAATTTACATAAACATACCACATTTACCACTAGATTTCACATAAGTTGAGACTTTATTAGAGTAAATTTATGTTTTATTCCATTGACAGGTCTATATTCTGGTTTTGACCGTAAAAGGCACCTCGCATCCCTGCTCAATTGTGGATCGGCATATAAAAGCTTTGCATAAATCGAATAGAAAAAAAGAACCGTCACGTGGAAGGACGGTCCTTTTGTAAAATCTATTTTGCTCCTACTATGAATGGTTTAATTGGTGAAGCAAGCCGTTTAGCATTTCGTCTGTGAACGCCCCTTGGCTGAAGGACACCAAGCTGCGAAGAGGCATAAATTTCATCATCGCGGCCATCATGTCTGCCATTTCGTTATCCTCAGACATCAAGATTCCCATTCCTGCTTGAACCTGCTGCATAATGCCTTGCACGATTGGACCCTTCTCCGTATCGCTTATTAAGTCACCGAGAAGGCTATTGCGATGATACACAACTTTCAGAGGGACAGTGGATTGAACGCGCAGTGTCTCGCCTAGGACAATATCCTCCGATGAACGCCCAATAAGAACAGCAAAGTCTCCGCTCTCGACATGCCAGTCTTTTAGAGCAACATTGTAATAAGCGAAAGATCGTTTATCCAGCGTAAACGTTATCTTCTTTTGCTCTCCAGGCTGCAGCTCCACCTTGGCAAATCCTTTCAGCTCTTTCTCCGGCCGAATCACGGTGCTCACGACATCTTGAACGTACAGCTGAACGATTTCTTTGCCGGTGCGTGTTCCTGTGTTCTTAACCGTGACGTGAACGCTTACCGTTTCCGTATCATTTATTTCCTTGCTGTCTATCAACAAGTTTGTGTACTCGAATGTTGTATAGCTCAGACCATGCCCAAACGGGAACATCGGCTTAACGCTCTTCGAATCATAGTAGCGATATCCGACAAAAATGCCTTCCCGATATTCCGCATGATCTGCCTCGCCTGGATAAAATAGAAATGATGGATTGTCGCTTAGCTTAGCAGGAAATGTCTCTGCCAGCTTGCCGGATGGATTCGCTTCTCCGAACAGCAGATCAGCAATCGCACCACCAACCGCTTGCCCCCCTAAGTATGCCTCCAAAATGGCTCCCACCTCATCAGCCCAAGGCATCTCGATAGCCGAACCATTCATAAGGACAACAACGACGTTGCTTTGCACACTCGCTACAGCCTTAATCAATTGATTCTGATTACCCGGCATATTTAGATGTTTTCTATCGTACCCCTCAGATTCATAACGGTCGGGAAGACCTGCAAATACAACGGCCACATCGGCTTCGCTAGCGGCCTTCTTCGCTTCTTCCACGAGTGCATCATCACTATTATCGTTATCTAGCGAGTAACCCTCAGCATAAACAATGAATGACGAGTCTCCAGCCAACTGCTTCATTTCCTGCAGCGGATTATCGAGCGCAGTCGGCACGATATGCGAGCTGCCGCCGCCTTGAAACCTAGGTTTTTGAGCGAATGCGCCAATGACCGCCACTTTTTTTCCTTTGCTAAGCGGCAGCAGCTGTTTTTCATTTTTCAAAAGCACCATACATTCACTAGCAACCGTGCGAGCTAGCTGATGATGCTCTCCCACATTGTAAGACGCGTTCTCTTTTTTCTGATCAACACTCATGAAGATAATTCGAAGAAGTCTTGCAACAGCTTGATCGAGCAATTCGACGGATAGCTTGCCGCTTTGCACGGCCTCTATTATTTTTTTGTCGCCACTGCCGTTGCTGGAAGGCATTTCTAGCTCAAGCCCCGCTGCAAGCGCATCTACTCGCTCATCTACCGCACCCCAGTCGGAGACAACAAAACCTTCATGGCCCCATTCTTCCTTCAAAATATCCGTTAACAAAAATTCGTTTTCCGAAGCATACGTTCCGTTTACTTTGTTGTAGGCGCTCATGACCGTCCATGGTTTACCTTTTTTCACCGCACCCTCAAAGCTTGCCAAATATATTTCGCGCATTGTCCGCTCGTCGACAACCGCATCGACTGACATCCGGCGGTGTTCTTGATTGTTGAGTGCAAAATGCTTGAGTGAGGTGCCAATACCTTGGCTTTGTACCCCTTGAATATGGCTTGCCGCCATTTCCGAGGATAGGAAAGGATCTTCAGAAAAGTATTCAAAGTTCCGTCCGCATAGCGGCGTCCGCTTGATGTTCGCGCCTGGCCCAAGTAAAACAGCCACATCCTCTGCTTGGCATTCCTCGCCAAGAGCCACGCCTACCTTTCCAACCAATTCACGGTCCCAAGAGCCGGCAAGCCCTGCCGCTGATGGAAAACAGGTAGCAGGAACGCTATCAAAAATACCTACATGGTCAGAAGAACCTTTTTGCTTACGCAGCCCATGAGGCCCATCCGTTACCATTATAGAAGGAATATGAAGTCGTTCAACACCCTTTAGATGCCAGAAATCGAGCCCCGAACACATACCTGCTTTTTCTTCCAAAGTCATTTGGTCAATAAGCGCTTGAATATCAATTTTCATTTAAAACCCTCCTCTATTATGTTTCTCATTACACCTATGTTTAGACGCCTTAAGCTCTGAATACAGCATTAGGATTCTCATGCCTAGCCGTACTAAAGAGAATGCTGCCCGCGATAAATAGGACAATAAATGCAGGATGCTCGCCGAAGTTTTCAAAAAACTGTCCAAACAAGGAGTGTTCCTCGTTATATATTGCTTTGGACAAGCTCAAATCAGCAAAACTAAAAACGATCATGACTGCGACCCACAAGAGCACAAATCCCCAAATAAAGAGACGCATTCCTTTCGATGTCATATCCATACTCCATTTCGAAAAATGTACATTACAGCAAGCGCTTACATTTATTCAAAAATGATAGAAGCTGCGACTAAACCATTACTTCCAGCATGGTCATGCCTCATTTTCAAATTCCCCCTCATCCCCATTGTTTCATTCCAATACGTTGATTATAAAATGCCAATTCCACAAAATATGGTATAAATTTCAGAAAAATAGTATTTTATTGAGGTGGCGTGAAAACAGAAAAAAAGGAGCTCCTTTAAAAGGGCTCCTTGAATGCCAGAATAGCGATTATACTTTTCGTACCGTTTGAAGCTGCATTAGTCTCCGAAATTTAATATAAAAACGACTCGCCACGGGATGACGTAAAAGAACGCTAAAATCATAAACAAAGCAGCCAGCGTTTGAGGTTCGATTGTGGACATGTAATAGTGAAGCTCGAAACGAATGGCAATGACAACGAGAAAAGCGACGATGAATCCCCAGTTCTTCTTGGCGTATATAAATGATCATCACGAATTTCATAGTTTGTGGTCCATATTAGCGGAATCGAGAGGATAATACCTATAGCCGCAGCAATCAAAAATTCGTAAAACGGCGCATGGACATTGGAATTAAATATCAACAGCAGACCCGGCAGCATAAATAGAATCGGGTACAACAGCCTTTTGCCGTCTCCTCGAATGGGGCGGTAAAAGCTCCTTGTTCGTCTCCACAGCACGAGGGCAGCAATGGCAAAGACAAACACATAAAATGAACGATCCATTTCAACACCGCTTTCTACAAATTAAATATTGAATTTCCATAATTTATATTATACCTACTCGAATGAAATACCTGCAATACGATTCCTTTGGATATAAAGGGATCACTATGTGAAGTATATGCTGCATGCCTATTTTCCGCCAATTATATATATTTAATATATATAATTACTCTATACAATACTCATGACTTGGCTATGTAAAAGGGACTATTGTCTATTTCTTTTGCGCTATAATACTTTAGGTCTCGAGTTGTCTTCTGTTGGAACCTTTGTCGAAACGATTGTATTAAACATAAATATATTTAATATATAGTTTAGGTACTGCCGTATGCGCATTAGCGAAGCCGCCTAAGAAGGAGGGAATGGAAAAGGCGCTATGACGATGGTATTACCCAATCAGATGAGACGAGGTGTAAGATCGTGATTCGAAAACTTACTGTCACATGTCTGGCTATCGTATGTACGCTGTCTTTAACGCTTGGCGCTTCAGCACCAGCTGCAGCAACTGCGGAATCCAAATCCGGCAAAAGCTCCATTAGCTGGCCAAATAAGCAAGCGCTTCCATCCTTTGCAACCCCCAAAAAACTAGATGTAGCTGATATTTATGATGCGCCAGGGGACATTAAGCTTCTACTTGCAACGCTGCAGGGTATCGTTAACCGTGAGGAGCCTCGAATCTATCTGCTGGAAAACCAAGAAGAAGGCAAACTGACCTGGCTAAAAGATTTGAAGGTTCCCTACAATGTGCATGCAGATTACTGGGATATCGTCAAAAAATATAAAAAAGAAGTGAAAGGCATCATTGTTTACGATCCGAAGGTTGCTGATACTATCAATGTTGCGACTACTCTTGCTGGGTTAAAGGATGCCGTTGTCGCTAGCCCTGCTCTCGCCGCGCAGTTGAAAGCAGCACCATTTAACCTAAAAGTGCTCGATGATTTACAAGGCAAATTCAAAGACCGTTTGGATGCTTACACATGGCAATATGAGAATCTATGGGCCAAATCGACACATCGGATGTTAGTCGGATTAAGCCCTGACACATCCGTTAGAATACCACCCGGACTCCCTGAATCGTTCAAGACCATTGCGGAAGACACCACGCAGGAGCGCGATGGCAAAAATAAAAATACGTATGAGCTGGATTTGACGAGCAATTTGGGCAAAGAATCCGTATTTCTTCGCTTCGAGGACGCTTTCCCTCAGGATGGCTGGGGATCCGCCGTTCATGAAGTAACCGTGAAGGCAGATGGGCAAACAATCGCGCAGTTTATTCCAGGTACGCCTGAGGAAGAGGCGTTTCTGTACGACCGCCAAAGCTCTCAAGTATCAACAGGACAAGGCGGACACCGATTCGCAGACAATGGCCGATACTTCGTCTATAAGTTTACGCCGCCTGCAGGTACAAAGCAGTTAACTGCCTCCGTCCTTATGTGGAATCAATTTAAGGTATCGGCAGGCAATATCCAGCCGCCAACCTCAGACCAGAAGGAGCCTTACGGCTACCTCCGTGATTATGCAGTTGCGAACAAAGCAATGGTGTTCTGGCTTGATTCCAACGTGCCGGAACAGAAAGCGCTTTTCGAAAAAATCTTATCAGGCGTCAAGCCAGGCACCCCTTACTTAGGCTGGTTTAATAATGACGTTGAAGGCGAATTCAGCTCCGTAGAAATTACATCCAATTACAGTGTCTACGTGCTTGCGGCCGACTGGTTCAGCAACTTAACGGTTTTCTCGGGTACAAAGGCAAAGACAGTCAAAGCCAAAACGCCTAAGGCGCCTAAGCTTGCAAATAAAATCTACGTCACGTATACCTTCAGCGAGGGCGACAACTTCCAATACAATCAGCATAGAATGCGTATCCTATGGGATGATCCTACTCGCGGAAAAGTACCGATCAACTGGACATCAAGCCCGCTTCTTTATGACGGCGCACCCGCTATTCTGAACTATTTCCAAAAGACAGCGACGGAAAATGACCTCATCATTGCTGGTCCTTCTGGGTCAGGATACTTCTACCCGGAAGCATGGCCGGAAGCCACATTCTCTGATTTCCTTAAGCAGTCTTATACGTATATGAAGCAAACAGGAATGACCGTTCCGTATGTGCTGAATCGTGTGAACAGCGAGAATGTTCCGCTCAGCGCATCAAAGGCAGCTGCCTATGAGAAGTTTTACAAGGCAAAAGGACTATTCCTAAGCTGGGAAGATCATTACGGTGTCGAAATCATAAACGGTACACTGCCCGTATCCACGATTCAAGGCATAAGTACCGCACAAGACGGGAAAAACATTTTGGCAGCAGCCAAAGCAAAATGGGATGGCAAATCACCATTATTCGTATCACTCGGGCTGCTCGCATGGAGCATGACACCTTCTGATGTTGTGGCGATAACAGAATCGCTCGGACCAGAATATCAAGCTGTACGGGCTGACCACTACTTCTCACTTATCCGCGATTACAATAAACTGCCAGCCAAATCGCAGCTAGCGGAGGACGAAAACGAGGATTAGATTTAAAGTGGACGAGGCTTTTGTTAAAAGTGGAACCAAAAAGGGGCTGTCCCATAAGCATCAAGCTCGCTGAGGAATAGCTCGCTTTGAACGGGAGTATTGGTAGCAGTACAGGAGAGCTATTCCTGTACTGCTATTTTTCTATTCTGGTCTATGCTTGCTTCATAGGATTATGGGCAAGCGAAAGCCACCCGACCTCCAGACTTACCTTAGGTAAGCTGCGAAGCAGAAAC
>NZ_JBFTPZ010000052.1:0-48036 GCF_056398745.1 Paenibacillus sp. 01T424
GGTAAAGTTAATCCAACGCAAAGCGAAGCTTTGACGATGGCAGTATGCCAAGTGATTGGCAATGATACGGCTATTTCGATGGCAGCAAGCCAAGGAAACTTCGAGCTAAACGTATTCAAACCAGTTATCATCTATAACTTCCTGCAATCAGTAGCCCTTCTTGCTGATGGCATGGTTTCATTCAACGACAACTGCGCGGTTGGCATCGAGCCAAACGAAGCGGTAATCAAACGTAATCTAGATCAGTCGCTTATGCTGGTCACAGCGCTTAATCCGCATATCGGCTACGAGAATGCGGCTGCCATTGCCAAAAACGCTCACAAAAAAGGACTAACATTGAAGGAGTCGGCTATCGCGAGCGGCTTGCTTACTTCAGAGCAATTCGATGAATTTGTTCGTCCCGAGAACATGATCGGAAAGCGTTAATAAACAGCGAAATAAGAAAGGATCAGCTCTTGTCTCATGGGACAAGGTGCTGATTCTTTTTGCTGTACAGAGGTTCATGTTATGATATGGGCTTTTTATGGTATGATACGAGGGGCTGCAATCGCAGCAATACTATTCCAAAAAAGTAGGTTTGTCTCATGCATTTATTGTCTGTAGAACATATAACGAAGAGCTATGGCGAGAAGCTATTGTTCGAAAATGTAACATTTGGCGTAGAGGATGGCGACAAAGTCGGCATCATTGGTGTGAACGGCACGGGAAAGTCCACCTTTCTTAAGGTGATTGCGGGCCTAGAACAAGCTGACTCAGGCACAGTGTCGATCGGCAACCGGGTAACGGTTAGAATGCTGGCGCAGGATCCGGTATTTGCTCCGAACGAAACGACGCTGGAGCATGTGCTTGGCGGAGATTCTCCTCAGCTAAGAGCTGTGCAGGCTTATGCTGCGGCAATGGAAGCGATTGAGCTTAATCCAAGCGATGTAGCGCTGCAAGATAAGCTGATTAAGGCAAATCAGCTTATGGATGAATTTGATGCATGGCAGCTGGAGAGCGATGCGATGATGGCGCTGTCAAAGCTTGGCATTAATGATTTTGAAGCGAAGGTAGAGACGCTGTCCGGCGGCCAGCGCAAGCGTGTCGCTATGGCTGCTGCTTTATTGCTTCCTTCCGATGTGCTCATTCTGGATGAGCCTACGAACCATATCGATAATGATTCCGTGGCTTGGCTCGAAGGCATGCTGCAAAAACGCAGAGGCGCATTGCTCATGATTACGCATGATCGGTATTTCCTTGATCGTGTCAGTAACCGCGTCATCGAGCTCGATAAAGGCCAAGCCCATTTCTATCAAGCAAACTACAGTCGTTTCCTTGAGCTGAAGCTGGACCGCGAGGAGCGGGAAGCTTCGACAGAATCGAAGCGTCAAAATTTGCTGCGCAATGAACTCGCTTGGATCAGACGAGGAGCTAAAGCAAGATCGACGAAGCAAAAGGCGCGTATCGATCGCTTTGAGGCGCTTAAGGCAGATGCACCGAAGCAAGCGGGCGGGAAGATGGACGTATCGGTAGCTTCGACTAGACTTGGCCGGAAAATCCTTGAAATGGAAAATGTGAAAAAAAGCTTTGGTGATCGGACGCTTATTCGCGATTTTAGCTATATTGCTGTTCCAGAGGACCGAGTAGGCATCGTCGGCCGCAACGGAAGCGGGAAATCAACGCTAATGAAGCTGATTACAGGGCAATTAACGCCAGACGAAGGAACCGTGGACCTTGGTACAACAGTCAAGCTGGGCTGGTTCTCGCAAGAGCATGAAGAGATGGATCAATCTTTGCGGGTGATCGAATATATCCGCGAGGGCGCTGAGCAAGTAAAGACGGCTGATGGCTCGACCATATCGGCGGGACAAATGCTGGAGCGTTTCCTATTCTCCCCTACGATGCAGTGGACACCGATTTCGAAGCTGTCCGGCGGCGAGAAGCGCCGCTTGCAGCTATTGCGCGTGTTAATGAATGCGCCGAATGTGCTGCTGCTCGATGAGCCGACGAATGACTTGGATATTTCCACACTTACAGTGCTGGAGGATTATCTTGACGATTTCCCGGGCGTGGTGTTCGTTGTCTCTCATGATCGTTATTTCCTTGATCGGACAGTAGACAAGATTATCGCGTTCGAGGGCAATGGCGTGATTGCACATCACACCGGCAACTATTCGGATTACCAAGCGTTTGTTGAGAAATACGGCTCTGGAACTACGCCATCAGCGGTTGCAGCCGACACAGCCGTTGCAAAAGCGGCTTCGAGCGCAGAGTTGAAAAGTACAGAAGCGGCTGCGAAACCCGCGGTTAAGGGACGTACACTCAAAATGTCCTATAAGGATCAAAAGGACTTTGAGCAAATTGATGGCTGGATTGAGGCTGCGGAAACCGAGATCAGTGAAATCGCCTCACGCATGGAAGCTGCAAGCAGCGATTCTGCTCGTCTCCTAGAGCTGGCAGCAGAGCAGCAGCAGCTGGAAGAAAAGCTGGAGAAGCTAATGGACCGCTGGGCAGAACTGAATGAATTGGCTGAGCAAATTGCTGCCCAGAAGTAAACGAAACCGATTTAACTTAGTTGAAATAGAAAGGCGGCATTGTTCATGAGCAGCAATGAGATTCGTAATATTTATTGTATCGGTCGAAATTATAAACTTCACGCTTTGGAGCTTGGCAATGAGGTGCCTGATAAGCCGCTCGTGTTTACAAAGCCGTCGCATGCCATTGTTCCAATGGCAGGCAACACCGTTGATCTTCCCGGTAATGTAGGCGAGGTGCACTTTGAGCTTGAAATCGTACTGCGGATTGGCCGTGGGTATGAGCCGGGCATCGATCCAGAACAATGCATTGACGGCATGGCGCTTGGTTTGGACTTAACACTTCGTGACGTTCAGTCCAAGCTGAAGGCTAAGGGACAGCCATGGCTTGCGGCCAAAGGGTTTAAAAACTCAGCTCCGCTTGGTGAATGGCTTCCTTATCCAGGTGCAGCGGCTCTTGCTGAAAACGAGTTTGTGCTCTTGCGAAATGGCGAAGAGGCGCAGCGCGGCAAAGTCAGCGATATGTTATTCAGCGTATCGGAGCTGATTCAATTCGTAGGAGAGCATTACGGGCTTGGCGCCGGCGATCTTCTATTCACAGGAACGCCAGCAGGGGTGGCTGCTTTGCATGATGGTGACCAGCTGCAAGCATTATGGGCAGGTACAGCTGTAGGCAGCTGCAGCGTAAAGTTTGTATAAGATCAATTGATTATCATTTCGCGGCAGCGAGTTTGTTTAGCGAACATCCATAGATTTGTATGAAAAGACAGTTCTTCCCTACTTGGAAGAACTGTTTTTTTATGCAACAATTTATTTAGGGGAGTGTGAGTGTAAGATGAAAGTCGTTTGGATTGAGGATGAGCAGCAGCTGCTTCAGGAATGCGCTGATTATTTGCGGAAAGAATCGGTGGAGGTTTATGGCGCTTCCTCATTGACCGAAGCGGAGCCGCTCATTAAGCAGATGAATCCGGATTTGCTGCTAGTAGATTGGATGCTGCCCGGTGGAGCGAGCGGAATAGACATTTGCAAGCGTAATGAAAAAGAGTGGAAGCTGCCCTTCATTATGGTAACAGCCAAGGGTGATGAATTCGATAAGGTGCTGGCACTGGAGCTTGGCGCGGACGATTATTTGACGAAGCCGTTTGGGCTTCGTGAACTAAGTGCGAGAATTAAAGCGGTTATGCGCAGAGCAAGCAAGCATGGCGAGCCATCCCTTCCTGCGCCTGATGAATCGATTATTTATAGAGGACCGCTCATGCTCGATCAGCAGCGCTTCACAGCTGTGCTCAATGAGCACAAACTTGACTTGACCCGTACTGAATTTTTGCTGCTGTGGAAGCTCGCGGCAAATCCAGGCAGAGTGTTTACACGAACACATTTGATGGATGAGGCGCTTGGCGACGGTTTTCTCGGTTATGAGCGAACGCTCGATTCACATATTCGCAATTTGAGGCGTAAGCTGGAAGGCGGCGATGAGAAGCGTGAGCTCATTCAAACCGTGTATGGAGTTGGCTATCGTTTTACGGAGGAAGTACTGTGAAGAGCTATAGCAGTACAAGCATGCAGCGTGAGAAGCTTAGATTAATTTACATATGTATGATTGCTGTCGTTGTTGCATTTATTTGTACCTCATGGATGATGAACAGCATCGATCGGACTGAGCTTAAGAAGACGCAGCTGTTTTGGAATGGATACGCCAAGCTTTTTTATGAGTCGACGGGAAGCTGGATCGGTCTTGAGGATCGGCTTCAGCATGATCGTTACATGATTTCCGGACACAAGTCGCTGTCCATTATCGTTTATGACAAAGATGCTGTAACCGAGACAGCCACGCTTGTCATTAAGCAAAATACGGATAAAGACGCGCGGAAAATAGCCGTACTCTCAAATGGCTCGATTGTCGGGTATACGCAGGTATCGACTACAGCTCAGAAACTTATAAGTATGAGAATGGTATTGCCGCCGCTGTTGCTCGCTATGTTGATATACATCATTGGATTATGGGTTATTCAACGCTCGCACAATGTTTCAAAACAAACGGAGCGGCGAATAGCGGCGTTAATTTGGGAGCGAGCCTCTTTATCAGCAAATCATCGTATAGACGGGGACAAGCAGCTCACGGATGCGCTCGATCAAATAGATGGGCTTGTGCAGCGCGTAGAACGCTTAGAAACGGTTAGGCGAACGATGGTAGCTGACATTGCTCATGAGCTTCGAACGCCGATTGCAGTTATGCGGACGCAGCTGGACCATGCCATTCAGGAGGGACTGCCGCTGCCATTAGCGCGTACTGTATCGCTTCATGATGAGACGCTGCGTCTCACTAAGTTAGTTCGAGATTTACAGGAGCTGTCGCTAGCGGAATCTGGCCATTTGTCCTTAAGCAAAAGCTGGTTTTCACTTACCGCGCTAGCAGCGGCGGTTGCTGAGACGCTTGTCGTTCAATCGGATGAACATACAATACAGGCAACGGTACATATGGAGCATGATATTCGTATTTATGCGGATGAAGCAAGGATCAGGCAAATTATTATTAATTTGATTGGGAATGCGCTGCAGCATGCACGCTATGAGCTGCGAATCGAGCTCAGCTTAAAAGCTGGATATGCGGAATTGACGATCATCGATGATGGTTTGGGAATTGAAGAGGAGGAGCTTGCTTTTGTTTTTGACCGCTTTTACAGAGGAGCTGGGCAAGCTAGAGCAAGCAAACGCGGCTCAGGGCTGGGCCTTGGGCTCGCTATAGCGAAGCAATTCGCGCATGCCCACAGCGGAACGCTTGATGTGTCGAGCAGCTATGGCAAAGGAGCTGCGTTTACGTTAAGCCTCCCCATCATAAAAGACTAGCCATCTGCACAAGTTCTGCATATTTGCTCCATTAAGAATGCATATCGATTTGATAAAGTGATAGCATTCAATGGAACAAGGGGTGAGGATTGAAGAGATGATAAAGATAAAGGAATTATGTAAGACGTATGGCAAGGGAGAAGCAGCGGTCAGAGCGCTGAGGGACGTATCTTTTACAATTAATAAAGGAGAAATGGTATCCATTACGGGTGCCTCCGGTTGCGGCAAATCAACGCTGCTGCATATTATGGCAGGCATCGAGTCCAGCGATAAAGGTGAAGTATGGATTGGAGACGCGCCCATCCATTCATGGGAAGACGAAAAGATCGCTAAGCTGCGGCTTGCGAAGATGGGGTTCGTGTTTCAATCCTATCATCTCATACCGGTGCTGAATGCTTGGGAGAATACGGCGCTGCCGCTTATTGCCGCAGGCAGTGATGCCAATAAGGCCAAAGAGAGAGCGCTTGAAGCGCTCAAAGAGGTTGGGCTGTCTGATAAAGCTAATCAATATCCTAATCAACTATCGGGCGGTCAGAATCAACGAGTTGCTATCGCTAGAGCTATTGTGGGGAGACCCGATATCATTTGGGCAGATGAGCCTACAGGCGCGCTTGATACGGAAACGGCGGATCAAATCATTGGGATGCTGGAGATGCTCAATCGCCATTACAACACAACGATCGTTATTGTGACGCATGATCAACAAGTAGCTAACCGAACATCACGCACCATTCGATTGCAAAACGGACGTGTTATCCATGATGGGGGCGTTTAGTCATGCTAACGTCTAGTCTTGTATGGCGAATGGCGCTGAGTCATCTGAGAAAACAATGGAAGCAGACGTTGATCACGATAATGGCTGGAGCCATCGGGGCTATGCTGATCGCCATTAGTGCTGTAAACTATGAATCGGTCGAGCGAAGCGGGGCAGCTTGGATTGAGAGGCATCTAGGCCCGATCAACTGGAAGCTAACGCCGGAGAAGCTTAATTCTGACGGTTTCTCCGCGGAAGAGGCTGCATTTTTAGTAGACTTCTCACGAAAAAGCGACTATACAATTCTTCCCTATGTAAAGGCGGAAGCGGCTGTTTTTGCTGAGGCTGCAAATACGGGTGAGCAATCCATTCTGAAAAATATGCTGTTTATGGGCTTCTCTATGAAGGAAGCTGTTAGATTTGATCCTGCCTATGAAAACTTATGGACAAATGGCTTGGCTGACGATGAGCTTATTATTAACCGTGACATAGCCAAGCTTCTGCATGTTGACGTCGGTGACGCGCTTAAGGTTACTGTCTCAGGCAAAGAAGAGTTATTTCGCATTCGTGCGGTAGTAGAGCAGCGAGGACTCACTGGCTACCAAGAATATGGTGCATTTGCCGGTACAATAATCGGTACGGAGCAAGCTGTGCGTCAAATGTCTGGCCAAGCTGGAGATGGCTATGAGGCTATACTGGCGGGAAACTCTGATCCATCTGTAAACTTGGGCGGCATGTTTTTTGTTTCAGGCCACACCTACAATGTAGAAAATTTGAAAAGCAAATATAAAAATGAAGTCGATGATATGAACTATTCGATCATTATTGGCATGATCAGTATTGTAGCCGTTATATCGAGCATGCTGTTTATGCGGCAGGTGCTGGTCATGATTGGCGATTCCAGGCGGGAGATGTATGGTATTCTACGAGCGATCGGATTCTCGCGAGACAATATATCTGCGATGTTTATGGTTGAGGCGCTCTTGCTGTCAGCAGCTAGTGCGCTGCTTGGTACGCTGATTGGGTTGTCTGGCGGTTATGGATTGATTCAATTTTTTTATAGCTTCTATGCAACGGACCTATCTCAAATGGCTGGTCTCGTTGTGCCGATTACAGCTCATGTTTCAATCCTAACAGCAGCAGCTGTATTCGCAGCAACCTTGTTGTTCCTTCTTTTCATTTCTGGATTAACAGCTCGTAAAGCAAGCAGATTCAATATTGTTGAAGCGCTGCGAGGGCCTTCAGCGGACAGCGGGACCTTGCGAGCGAAAGGGTGGAAACGAACGCGAAACCGCTGGGTAATCGCTGCGGGTTTATCCGCTACTTGCGTTCATTTTATATTTGCATTTATCGATCCGCCTGAATTAACGAATGACAACATGCTTACCATTGTGCTTACTTGGATAGCATCCGTGTTTACAGTGTTATTTATCGCGCTTAATGTAGTGGGGAAAATGACTGTCCCGCTGCAAAAGCTGCTGCGGCTTATTGGTGTTCCGCCGATATCCATGCTCCTTGCTGTTAAATACCCGAATCAACATAAAGGACGAACGTACACAGCAGCGCTTTTATTTGCACTTGTTATGATGTTGATTACATTTTTGGTTGGCATTACGCAGCTTATACAGGCTAGCGGGAATGTTGATCGCATAAATCAAACTGTCTTAGGTTTTGGTGGTTATGCGGTATACCAATCTGAGCTGGAGAAGGATAAAATTGAAGCGGTTGCCGCTGCTGACCCGTTGATACAGGAGCATATGAAGGGGAAAGTTGTCGTGGAGCCTTATATGCTTAGTATGCAGGAGAACGGCATAGCTCAAGCTATCATACCCGTTACGAAGGAGCTCCTGCTTAATAACAACTTTGCATTAAATGCGCGATCGCCAGCGTTCTCAAGCGATGCTGAAGCATGGCAGGCTGTACTGAATGACCCTGCATATGTAATCCTGCCTGACTATTATAAAGAGAAGTTTCCTAAGCCATTATTAAATCTCAAGGCAGGCGATAAGATTACGCTTCCTGTATATAAGAGCAAGCTCCGATCGAGAGAAGAAGCATGGGTTCCGGCACAGAAACGAGATTTCATTATCGCTGGTTTTTTAAATAACGACGCAGCTTCCGGGTTAATAGATTTCTATGGCACAACCTTGATGAACAAAAAAGTTGTAGATGAGCTGCGTCCGCTTGGTCACAAATGGCCCAACCAAACCGATCTTGGTTTCGTTTTATTCCAATTTGATTATAAAGACATTAAGCTGGCCAAGGAGCTGGAGGAAAGATTTGCACTTGAAGGCGTACTGGCCTTTCATGTACCTTATGTACAAAATACAGCGGAGCAATTGATTAATAAACAAATTGGCTATGGATTCATAGGTTTTACGGTTATATCCGCTCTTATTGGTTTGCTAGGTCTTGCGATTATTTTGTTTAGAGCTGTGCGCGAGCGGAGCAAACAGATCGGAATGATGCGCTGCATCGGCGTTCCCGGCAAGTCCATATTTTGGATGCTGTTTATCGAAGGTTTTGTTATAAGCTTGATGGGTTTGTTGTCAGGCCTAGCGATAGGCCTTAGCGGGGTTCATATGTTTGTCGAGAGTGTGAAAGAGGATTTGAAAGGCGATAAGTCGGCTCTCCTATATGAGTATCCATTCGATATTGTTTTTCCCATTATAGCTGGCTTGCTGCTGGCCTCTCTGCTTATTAATATTACGCCAGCAAGGGCAGCACTCAAGCTGAAAGCGGTTGATGTTCTCAAAATGAGCAGCGATTAAAATGGATGTATCAGGCTAGAACACTAAGCAAATAAAGGAGCTTCGACAGTGAGTTTACTGCCGAAGCTCCTTTTTGCACAGGACGAGCAACAATTATTTTCCATTAAAAGCGGTAAGCATCCATACATGTTTCTCAAGTGTCGTATGAATAGCAAGGAGCATGTCGGCTGTTGTTTCATCGTCAGCCTTTTGTGCGGCCTCCATGCCGTCTTTCAGTTCACCGATTACGGTTGTAAAATCTTTAATCAATTGCTCAACCATTTGCGTCGCATCTTCTTTATTGGATGCTTCTTCAATGCTTGAAGTTTTCAAATAATCTTTCATGGTTGCGATAGGCGTACCCTTCACGGCAAGCAAACGTTCAGCGATTTCATCGACATGAAGCGCAGCTTCTTCATAAAGCTCTTGGAATTTTGCATGCAAAGTGAAAAACTGGGAGCCCTTTACGTACCAGTGATAATTGTGCAGCTTGATGTAAAGTACGCTCCAGTTGGCGATTTGGCGATTCAAATGTTGTTGTACAGTTGTAGGTGTTGTCATAATGATCATCCTTTCTGATGGTAGTTTGCGCTATTTGCAGTCAGTGAATACAAAAATGGAAAGGTTGATTGCAAATTCTGAATTAAATTAGACTAACTCCTTGTTTATAATTATTACAAACTAGAAGATGTCTGTCAATATGTATACACCATTTTGTTAGAGTTGAAACATCTTATTGGCATTGAAGCTCATTTTTCTTTTTATTACGGAGTAGAAGAGGCCATCTGACGGGACAAAGTAGAGCGCTTACAAAATAATGATTGACAGAAATATACAGGATAAAATATAGTATGAATTATTAAATGAAACGTTTAATCAATTATTTATTAATTTCATATATCTCCTAATTTAAACTCTTTGTTCATAAGTGTTTAACGTAGATGAAACGTTTAATTATTGTAAAGGTGGTTCGTCATGAGTCAGGAACGAATAACGATTAAAGATGTTGCTAAACGCGCAAAAGTATCGATTGCTACGGTATCCAACGTACTGAATGGAACAGGCAGAGTAGCGCCTAACACGGTTCAGTCGGTTCAAGCAGCTATCGCTGAGATGAATTTCACGCCAAGCATGTCCGCTCGCAATTTAAAGGATAAGAAATCATCGCTAATAGCGGTCATTGTCCCTTTCTTGGAGAAAGGCAGACTGCATGACAATCCGTTTTATTGGCAGCTTGTTACGGGCATTGAAGAAGGGGCACGGAATGAGAAGCTGCATGTCCTTCTTGTTGGGGTAGAGCCGGATGAAACCTTTTCATTCGTTCGTGAGCGCCATTTGGATGGTTTGATCATTATTGGCGTATTTGAGGGTTCACCGATATACGAGCGAATTTTAGAGTTGAATGTGCCTTGTGTGTTTATGGATAGCTATTTAAAAAACAATGAGCTGTACCAAGTTGGGTTGGATGATGAGCTTGGGGGTTATATCGGAACAAAACATCTGCTATCACTTGGACACCAGAACATCGCATTATTGACCGGGACACTGCTGGAAGAAGGCGTTAATCATAGACGGTGGCTCGGCTATAAGAGAGCGCTGGAAGAAGCAGGGATGGCCTACCAAAGCGACCATGTTTTCGAGGTTCCTACCTCCTCCATTAGCGGTTATCGCACGGCATCTCAAATCGCTTCAAGAGGACAGGAGCTAACGGCTGTATTCGCTTTATCGGATGTTCTCGCTATTGGATTAATTAAAGGCTTGCATGATCTCGGTATCGTTGTGCCGCGTGATGTATCCGTAATGGGTTTTGACGATAATCAGAACAGCCATTATATGGTGCCCGGCTTAACGACCGTTCATCAGGATATTGTGCTCAAAGGACAGACGGCTGTGAAATTGCTGACTGCACAAATGGATAAGGATGCTGCTGTCGATCGCAAGGTCGTAATTGGAGTCGAGCTGACCATTAGGCAAAGCACAGCAGTAAAGAAATGAACAGAAGCAGCGTGATAAGCAGCAATCTATGAAGGGGGTGATGCCAAACTTCTAGGAGCCTAGGTGAAATCATGCGTCTAAACGGAGGGTATTTTTTGAACTAGGCAATAAATCTGCATTTCAAAATAGTGGGGAGTGTTGAATGGATGAAGGTTATAGGGAAAAGGTTAGCTTTGTTCGTATTAGCAGCAGCACTTGTATTGCCGGCAATTAGTGTTAATCCAAGAGAAGCAGAGGCATTAACCGCATCGTCCGCGCTTAGTCCAGTTACGCCAAAGGATACGGTGTATCAAATTATTACGGATCGATTTTATGATGGCAACACAAGCAATAATATCCCTGCTGGCTCCTCCGCTGCTTTATTTGATGATGCGAATGGCGATGGTAAAGGGGATGGCAATGATTTAAAGCTTTATCAAGGCGGAGATTGGCAAGGGATTATCGACAAAATTCCTTATTTGAAAAATATGGGTGTAACAGCTGTTTGGATATCCGCACCCTACGAGAATAGAGATACAGTAATTGAGGATTACCAGCCTGGCGGCAGCATGAATAAATGGACGAGCTTCCATGGCTATCATGTTCGCAATTATTTTGCGACGAATCAGCATTTTGGGCTCATGAAGGACTTTGAGAATCTTCGTGATGCTCTCCATAATCAAGGAATGAAGCTGGTCATTGATTTTGTAACGAATCATACGAGCCGCTGGCAAAACCCGACTAACGGCAATTCTCCAGAAGACGGCAAGCTCTATGAGCCGGATAAAGACGCAAGCGGCAATTATGCCTTTAATGCTGCTGGCAACCCTTACGATTACAACAACGATGGCAAAATAGAAAACCTAATCGCCGACCCGAATAATGATGTAAACGGCTGGTTTCACGGATTAGGCGATCGCGCAGGCGACAATTCTCGTTATGGCTTCCGTCATAAGGAACTCGGCTCGCTTGCGGATTTCTCGCAAGAGAATGCCAATGTAGTTGCGCATTTGGAGAAGGCAGCGACATTCTGGAAATCGAAGGGCGTTGATGGCTTCCGCCATGATGCAACGCTGCATATGAATCCTGCATTCACGAAAGGTTTGAAAGACGCCATTGACTCCGCTGCAGGCGGACCGCTCACTCATTTTGGTGAATTTTTTATTAGCAGACCTGACCCGAAATATGATGAATTCCGTACCTTCCCTGACCGTACGGGCGTGAATAATCTTGATTTTGAATTTTATCGTTCTGCAACAAATGCTTTCGGCAACTTCACCGAGACGATGTCTACTTTCGGTAATATGCTGACACAAACGAGCGCCGATTATTCCTATGAGAATCAAGCGGTAACATTCCTGGACAACCACGACGTTACGCGGTTCCGCTATATTCAATCGAACAATAAGCCTTATCATGCTGCGCTTGCAACGCTTATGACATCACGTGGAACACCAAATATTTATTATGGTACGGAGCAGTATATGTCCTCCGCGGACAGCAGCGATATTGCTGGCCGTTCATTTATGCAGAAGGCGGCTGCTTTCGATGAGACGACAACGGCTTTCAAAGTGATCAAGAATCTATCGGCCTTGCGTCAGTCCAACGAAGCGATCGCTTATGGTACAACTTCCATTCTGTACAGCACAGACAATGTTCTCGTTTACCAGCGTCAGTTCTACGACAAGCAAGTGATTGTCGCTGTAAATAGACAGCCAGATATTTCGTATACGGTTCCTGCAATTAATACAACGTTGCCTGTAGGAACTTACACAGATGGATTGTCCGGGCTGCTAATGGGCGCGTCGAATACGGTTACGAGCGTATCAGGTCAAAATAAAATTTCCAGCTTCACGCTTTCAGGCGGCGAGGTTAACATTTTGGCGTACAATCCATCGCTTGGCACTACGGTTCCAAGAATCGGAGATGTTGTTTCTACCTCAGGACGCCCAGGCAATACCGTTTATATTTACGGAACGGGCTTAGGCGGCACGGCTACCGTGAAATTCGGTACGGTTGCTGCAACAATCGTATCTAACAATGATACGTTTATCGAAGCTGTCGTTCCAGCTGTAGCTGCCGGTTCACGCAGCATTACGGTTACGAAAGGAACAAATGTCAGCAATAGCTTTACTTACGAGGTACTGTCGGGTGATCAGGTGCAGGTCATCTTTAAGGTCAATGCCACAACGACAGTTGGACAAAATATTCATATCGTCGGCAGCATTCCTGAGCTTGGCAGCTGGGATGCAGCTAAATCGACGGAAGCGATGATGAATCCGAACTATCCAGTATGGTTTCTGCCGGTAAGTGTGCCGAAAGGGACGACCTTTGAATTCAAGTTCATTAAGAAGGACAGTCTCGGCAATGTCATCTGGGAGAGTGGAACGAACCGCTCGTTTACTTCACCTGCGAGTTCGACAGGCACGTCTGATACTGCCGTCTACAATTGGTCTTGATGTAAATCAGCAGCGCGGAATTCAAGCATAAAAAACCCCGACGGTTCAAGCAACCGTCGGGGTTTCATTTATTTGTGATTTTTTAAAATCGGATAGAGCAGGTTTTACTTTACTTTGCTTCCGCTTCCGCAAGCATGAAAATCGTCAATATAAACATGGCATGCGACCAAGTAAGCGGGACAACCCAAGCGGTTTCGCCGGTGTTTTTGTCTACTTGCTCTGGCAGGAGGCCGGTCTCCGTACGATGGTCCATCGCCCACTTCAGCAATTGCTTCGCTTCATCAATGCTGCCGGTTTGAATGCGATAGTGAGCAAGCCATAGTGTAGTGAGAATCCATGGGTTACCGCCAATATAGATATCGTCCTCATAGCGCTTAATGCCGCCGACGCCCGGTACAGTCAATGCAGCTTCAACAGCATCAGCAGTGCGGCGCATGGAGTCATCATCTGCCGCTACCGCTCCAAACGGTACAGCGATGCCAAGCAGGCTGATATCAATTACAGCATCATGATCGAGAACATGCTTCTTGTAGCCTTTATTGCTTTCAGTCACATAACCAGTTGAGCCAGCTGCCAAGGCTTGCTCGTATTTGCCTGCGTTTACTGTTAGGTCAACTCCGCGGTAGAATCGGCCGCCTTCCTCGTTCCAGCATAGCTCTTTGATCGCTGCTGATATCCGCTCCGCAGCAGCAGTCCATTCAGCTGCAAGCTCAGGTTTGCCTGCTAGCTCGGCAAAGCTCGCTGCTGCCGTCAACCCGCCGTATACAGCGGCTGAGGAGTACGTATGCGACGCTTCACGCTCTTCCCACAGGTCGATGCTAGGCTTCGGCAAGCCGCTCTCTGCATCGAGGAAGCTCATCAAGAAGGATGCGCCTTTCTCTACAGCAGGCCATACCTGCTTAGCGAAATCAGAGTCCTTTTTCTCCAAATAATGCTGCCACATTCCCCAAAGAATCGACGAGCCTTCATCAATTTGCAAACCCCATGACGGCGCTAAGCTGCCATCATGATAATGCCGCTGCTGCCATGAACCATCTGGTGATTGCGCAGAAAGCGTCCATGCATAGAAGCTGTCGGACAGAGCGCCAAGACCTGCTTTATCAAGCGCAGTCGTAATGAATGCGGCATCTCGGCCCCAGCAGTAGGAATAACCCCCGCAGCGCGTGAAATTTTCATCAAATTCTGGAGCAGCGATAATGCTGCCCGTTTGCTCATCGGACATGAGCTTGAACATAAGCAGGGATCGGTCATATAGATCTGAGATTTCGTTGTCGCCAATCGGACAAGGGGCAGCGGCAGCCAAAAATTCATGCCAGTAGGTTGTCGTTTCTTGAACCCATTCTGCGCTTGTTTTGCTTTTTGCAGTACGCATTTGTTGCAGTACGCTTTCTTCATCATGGCCGGCTGTTATATAGACGGGAATCGTTACGGATGCGCCTGCTGCAAGCTCATTGATACGCCAGTTCAAGGCACCATCTGGTTTCATATCAATGTTATTGCCGTTCAACTCACCATGCTGAACGTTATCCCAGTTGATTCCTGATTGATAACCTGTGCATACGTTTGCACTTGAAAGCGCAAAATAATACTTATGGCGGAAATGAACCAAGGAGTCTTCAGCGGCATTAAACATAGTTGTGTTATATAGATTATTCTCGCTTACGAGAAAAGAAGAGTGAACGATAAACGAGAAGGAAGCAGCTTGATCGCTGACGTTTGTGAACGTGTATTCACGAACGATAATATCTTGGCCGGGAACAGCAAAATGCAAGCTGCCCACTTGAACGGGCTGTTGGTCAGTACGAGCATTCACTTGCAAAATGTTTGTTTTTGCAACATATGCCGTCTCATGAGTGAAGCCGTTCGTTTCTTCATCAAACCAGGAAACAGGGGATTGCGCCCACTGAATTCCTGTGCGGATAGCGTCTACATGCTGCGGCAAATCAATGTTCGGCCACCACAGGCGATACATTTTGCCTGTGCGGCCAAGCGATGCGAGAAACTTGGAATTGCCGATAATGGCATCCACTAAAAATGGTTTTTTATTTGACATGCTGTCAACTCCTCTTGGATACGGTTTGAATCGATGATTCGCGAACGATCAGCCTATGGGGAATAATCATTCTGTTCTGGTGTATGCTTTCTTCTTGGATAAGACGAATCAACATTTGTGATGCGGTGTAGCCGAGCTGATAGGTTCCGATATCTATTGAGCTGATCGGCGGTGTTGCAAGTTCGGACAATGCAATGTTATTGAAACTTACGATGCTAAGATCATCAGGCACCTTGTACCCAAGCTCTGTCAGGCCGCGCAATACGCCGAATCCGACCACATCATCGATGACAACAAGGCCGCTAGGTCTTTCGGGCAGGCTCATCATAAATGACATGGCACGATAGCCGCTTTGCTGAAGAAACTCGCCTTCAACGATCCATTCGGATCGAACAGGCAAACCGGCTTCGGACATGGCTCTGCGGTAGCCTTCCATCCGGTCATGTGCAACGGTTAACGATGGCGGACCGCTAACAAAACCGATTCTTTCATGGCCTTGGACAATGAGATGCTGCGTCGCATCATAAGCTGCTTGCTCATTGTTATTATCGACTGATAATATATTAGGCCGATTTTCTGTGCGGCCTATTAATACAGTAGGAAACTTATGTTTGTCCAATAGGTCGATTAAAGGGTCATTTACCCGAGAGGATAACAAGATAACGCCGTCAACTCGTCTACCGAATACAAGACGTGATACGGTTTCCGTCTCGTCGCTTGGCGACGTCGCTGCGGTAAGCAGCATATCGTATCCCGCTCTTGTTGATTGCGTCAATATTCCGCGAAGCAATTCACCGAAGAAAAAGTCCTGAAACAGCTCTTCAGCTGGTCGAGGCAGCATTATGGCTAAGGTTTGTGTTGTTTTTGATACCAGACTCTTCGCCATCACGTTAGGATGGTAGCCCATTTCTTCCATATACCGTTTGACCTTCTGAGAGGTTGCCTTGCTAATTCTAGGATGATTAGAGACGACTCTTGATACAGTGGAAGGAGATACCCCTGCAGCTTTTGCAATATCTTTAATGGTTACCATATTAAGTTGAACCCCCACCCGCGCAAACGTGCTTGCTTTATATGCTTCATCCTAATGCAACTGTTGCCTAAAAGTAAATATATATCTAAAGTAAGCGTTTCACAAATATTGAAAAACTGAATGAGAAGGAGAATATCGAAGAAAATTGAAGATAACTCCGTATTTAAGCGGAATATTGAACTGTGCAAACGTTTTAACAAACCGTGCACCTTGTTGTATGATGAATCCACGAATAGAACGCTTTCAAAACAATTCCACCATGTTTTCAGCTGTGAAACGGCATAAAAACCGCTCACAAATTATTTTCTAGTATGATTTGTACAAACGTTTGCGCATTGTTGAGCTTACCAATTTATGATGGAAGTAAGCTTTTCAGAACGATGAATAAAACGTTTGTGCGAATGCAGCCTATTAGAAAAGAGCTTGAGGAATTGTTGGAACGCCGCGAATTCAAAAAAAAGGCATGAAACACATTATGGAGGGGGATCACCTAGCATGAAAAAGTGGTTTGTAATGTCATTAATCACAGCCTTGTTTATCGTTTCCGCTTGTGGTGGAACAAATAAGGCAGAAAACACAGAGAAAACTGGAAATGCAACAAATGCTCCAACGAATAATACACCTGCTAACGAAGGTACTGCATCAGAAGAAATCGTTCCTGAAGAAGGCGCATCACTGCTTATATGGGAAAGTAAAGAGGAACGTCCTTTCGTTGAAGCCATCGCGAAGGAATTCACTGCAAAATACGGCATTGAAATTAAATTCGAGGAAATCGGCGCAGGCGATCAAGTAAACAAGCTGGTTACAGACGGCCCTGCAGGTCTTGGCGCTGACGTTGTTCTTTTCCCTCATGATAACCTTGGTAAAGCAGTAACAGCTGGATTGGTTTTGCCAAATGACTACTATGAAGAGCAATCAAGAAGCGCAAACTCGGAAATTGCAGTAAATGCAGTATCTTATGACGGCGTGCTTTATGGATACCCGCGCTCGGTAGAAACATACGCATTGTTTTATAACAAAGCACTAATCAAAGAAGCTCCAAAAACGTTTGATGAGGTAGTAGCATTCTCGAAAACGTTCAACGATACGAAAAACAACAAATACGGTCTTATGTGGGATGTAGGAAACTTCTACTTCAGCTATCCGTTCATCTCAACTGGCGGTTATGTATACGGCGATAACGGTCAAAACAAAGACGATATCGGCCTTAACACAGAAGGCGCAATCGCTGGTTTGAAATACTACGGTTCATTGAAAGACAGCATTTTGCCGCTTAACTCTGGCGATATCAACTACGATATTAAAAAAGGTTTGTTCATCGGCGGTACACTTGCAATGGATATTAACGGACCTTGGACTATCGGCGATTACAGAAACGCTGGCATCGATTTCGGCGTAGCTCCATTGCCTAGCATCAACGGCCAACCGGCTTCTTCCTTCTCAGGCATTAAAGCTTGGTATGTTAACTCATTCTCGAAATACCCGAATGCAGCACGTCTATTCTCTTACTATGCATCTACAAAAGAAGCTCAGTTGAAAAACTTTGAACTGACAGGCGCTATTCCTGCGAACACAGAAGCAGCAGCAGATCCTACTGTACAAGGCAATGAAGTGGTAAAAGGTTTCTTGGAGCAATTCAACCAATCGACGCCAATGCCTTCCATCCCTGAGATGGGCAATGTATGGACTCCTATCGGAGCAGCATTCTCTGACGTATGGAACTCCGGCAAAGATGCAAAAGCAGCTTTAGACAATGCCGTGCAACAAATTAAAGACGCTAACAACGGCGCAGCGGCATCGAAATAACATCATATCAACGGTTTCACCCGCCGAATTCCTTCGGCGGGTGAACCGATGTTTTATAAGCGATACTTTCCATACTAGCAAGTTGCAACAAGTTTTTTTATATGAAAGGAAGGGAGCCAGGCGGGATGAATCGTCATCGCAGCACCGCGGCTATATTGTCGTTACTCGTAATGGGTCTTGGCCAATTGTATAACCGCCAATTTATAAAAGGCTTAATTATGCTTGCTGTTGAAGCAGCGGCGCTCATGTATTTTATTCCAAACCTAGGAAGAGCGATTTGGGGAGTTGTCACGCTCGGAGAGAAAACGCAAGGGCTTGAGAAAATAGGTAAAATCAGTGTTCGTGTAGAGGGAGACCATTCGATCTTTCTTCTAATCAGTGGATTAATAACGTTAATTTTATTCCTGCTATTTGTCTTTATCTATGTTATGAATATCCGCGATGCTTATCTGAACGGCAAGCAAAGAGACGCAGGAGTGGCGCCAGCAAGCTTTCGGAAGACGTGGGCTTATGTAACGGATCGTAATTTTCCGCACTTACTGCTTACGCTTCCGGCGCTCGGTGTATTGTTTCTAACGATCATGCCGATTATCTTCATGATTATGCTTGCTTTCACCAACTACGCATCGCCTGATCATATTCCGCCAGCTAAGCTGGTTGACTGGGTAGGCTTCCAAACGTTTGCTAATCTATTGACTTTGAAAACGTGGAGCCATACATTCGTTGGCGTATTTACTTGGACGATTGTATGGGCTGTTATTGCAACGGTAACGACGTATTTCGGCGGTTTGTTAGTTGCGCTGCTAATTGAGCAAAAAGGCATTCGTTTTAAAAAGCTATGGCGGACATTGTTCATTATTCCTTATGCCATTCCGCAATTGATCTCCTTGCTCGTCATGAGAAATTTGTTTAATGGACAATTTGGTCCGATCAATCAATACTTAAAGTTTTTTGGTATGGGCAAGCTGCCTTGGCTGACAGATCCATTTTGGGCAAAGGTAACGGTTATTATCGTTAATATGTGGATTGGTATCCCGGTTTCAATGGTACTTATTCTAGGCGTATTGACTGCAATTCCGAAAGACCTGTACGAAGCTGCCGATGTTGACGGCGCAACAGGCATACAGAAATTCCGTATTATTACGATGCCATTTATTTTGTTCTCGACGGCACCGATTCTGATTACACAGTTCGCTGGCAACATGAATAACTTTAACGTTATTTTCTTGCTCACGAACGGTGACCCGGTTAAAGGTGATTACCAGTACGCCGGCAGCACGGACTTGCTTGTAACCTGGTTGTATAAGCTAACGCTGAACAACAGTCAGTTCAATATGGCATCCGCGATCGGTATCATCATTTTCTTGATCGTAGCGTCGTTCTCTATTTATAACTATCGCCGCTCACGGTCATTTAAAGAGGAGGATATGATTCAATGAAAATGGGCCGGAAAACCGCCAATATTGTGCGCCTGACACTTAGCTATGTCGTTCTAATATTTATAGCTGTGTGCGCTATCTATCCTGCTCTTTGGGTGCTGCTATCCTCGCTTCGCCCGGGCACGGCTCTGTTTAGCGACAGTCTTATTCCTGATACATTCACAATTGTTCATTATAAGGAGTTATTTACGAATCCAAGCTTCCAATACGGTGTTTGGTACGTGAATACGCTCAAAATTGCGACGTTGACGATGATCTTCTCTACGATTCTGGTCACGCTCAGCATGTACGCGTTGTCGCGCTTCCGCTTCCGCGGCCGTAAGATGACACTGACGATTATGCTTGTACTGGGCATGTTCCCTGGCTTCATGAGTATGATCGCTATCTTTATCTTCTTATTGCAGCTTAACCTGCTCGATACACATGCGGCGCTCATTATCGTATATTCTGCTGGTGCAGTGCTCGGTGGCTTTGTCGTTAAAGGCTTTTACGATACGATTCCTCGGAGCTTGGATGAAGCGGCTCGGATCGACGGAGCAACTCATCTGCAGGTGTTCGTAAAAATCATGCTTCCGCTGTCGCGTCCGATGTTAACCTATGTAGCGCTGACTACATTTGCTGGTTCATGGGTAGACTTTATCTTTGCAAGATTGGTACTTCGAAGCAAAGACAACTGGACACTTGCTGTAGGAATGTGGGATCTTGTAAGCAATTATCAGAACAGCAACTTCACGTTGTTTGCCGCGGGTGCGGTGTTGATTGCGATCCCGATTACTCTCCTATTCATCTTCTTGCAGCGCTTCCTTGTACAAGGGCTGATGTCTGGCGCTTCGAAAGGATAAGAGAATGAACCGCAGCCGTTTGCGTTATGCGATAGTCCTGTTATGCTCGCTAATCTTTATTATGCTCGCTGCTTGCTCTTCAGAGGAGGCGGCGAACAATAATAAACCAAGTAGCACAGCTTCTGCAGAAGCGGATGAAGAAGGTGCAAGCGGGGAAGCTTCCACTGCTGCTTACACAGTAGATGAGCAGCCTGGCGGCGTATACTATGAAATATTTGTCCGTTCCTTCTATGATACGAACGGAGATGGAATCGGCGATTTGAATGGTGTAACCGCTAAGCTTGATTACTTAAAGGAGCTTGGGGTTAGCGGTATTTGGCTAATGCCGATTAACGCTTCGCCAAGCTACCATGGCTATGATACAACCGATTATTATGCGGTAAATCCGGAATACGGCACGCTGGATGGTTTGCAGAAGCTGTTGGATGAAGCGCATAAGCGCGATATTAAAGTTATTATGGATCTTGTCGTTAATCATTCGAGCAAGGAACATCCTTGGTTCAAAGAAGCATTAAAGGATGAGAACAGTCCTTACCGCAGCTGGTACACATTTGCTAAACAAGGTGAGAAGGTTAGAGCAGATGGGGCAGTTGGTGGTGATCCATGGCATAGCTATGGCAGTCTCAAGTATTTAGGTGTCTTCTGGGAAGGCATGCCCGATCTGAACTTTGACGAGCCGAAGGTTCGCGAGGAATTGATTAAGATCGGACAATACTGGCTGGAGCAGGGGCTGGACGGCTTCCGCCTTGATGCGGCAAAGCATATTTACGGCGACTTCGCGTCTACGGCCAGCACGCCTGAGATTCAAGCGAAAAATAAAGCTTGGTGGCAAGAGTTCCGAGCTGGCATGAACAAAGTGAAGCCAGATGCTTATCTGATCGGAGAGGTTTGGGATTCACTAACGGTTATTGCGCCTTACTTTGACCAAGCGCTGAACTCCGCATTCCACTTTGATCTAGCTGGTCGGCTGCTGAGTGCGGCCGATACGGAGAAGGATGCAGACTTAGCTTATTCTCTAGGACGTGCATACGGCGTTTACGAGAAATCATCTGGTGGTACATTTGTTGATGCGCCGTTCCTAAGCAATCATGACCAGAATCGTGTCATGACGGTTTTAAACGGCAATATTAATCATGCCAAGATGGCTGCTGCAATGCTGCTTACTTTGCCAGGCACCCCGTACCTTTATTATGGTGAGGAGCTGGGCATGAAAGGGGCTAAGCCGGATGAATACATTCGTGAGCCAATGCCTTGGTATAGCGCAGCAAGTGGAGGAGAAGGCCAAACCACTTGGGAGAAATCGCGATTCAATGGGAATGCCGAGACGGTATCTGTTGAGGCACAGACAGCAGATAAGAATTCGCTGTTAAACCATTATCGCGAGCTCATAAAGTGGCGGAACGAGGAGCCCGCTTTGCGCAATGGCGGAATAGCCGAGTTTAAGCTGGAGCCTGCCAATCAGAAGCTAAGTGTATATGTTCGCGTCATTGCTAGCGAGAGAGTGCTCGTTGTGCACAATCTATCGGGCGAGGATCAGATGGCTGATCTTCAGCCATCCAAAACTTTTGGATCATACGAGGGGATCATTCGCTCAAGCAATGATGGGGCAAAGTTGGATAATGGGAAACTGACCATTCCGGCTTACACCACAGTCATATTAAAATAATACGGTAAGAGGGAGCTGCACCGCCGATGCTGCTCCCTCTTTTTTTTGTGCGTTCCAATGCGATTCCAGCCCATTTGTATTCAAATTTTGTAAAAAAAATTAAGGAAATTACTAGTTGGTATATTGACATGTTGACATATTGTTTATA
The DNA here is from genome assembly GCF_056398745.1 of Paenibacillus sp. 01T424. NCBI lineage: Bacteria > Bacillati > Bacillota > Bacilli > Caryophanales > Paenibacillaceae > Paenibacillus > Paenibacillus sp. 01T424. The sequence continues at coordinate 22,285 of NZ_JBFTPZ010000052.1, forward strand.
ATATACTATTTGTAAGCGCTTATCACGAAGCTTTATCCAACTTGTAGAAGGATCACCATTAGGAGGAATGTTTGCGAATGAATCTGTCTATTACCGATATGAAAAAGAGTGACGCATTGATTTCATCTCTGGAAAAGTGGCCTGAAATCGTTAAGTTTTATAAAAACTGCTTCTATAACACGCTGGAGACGACGACGGAATGGCTAGAGGATGGAACCACTTTTGTATTTACGGGTGATATACCAGCCATGTGGCTGCGTGATTCATCAGCTCAGGTTCGGCATTATATTCCACTGGCTGTTTCAGACAGCCACTATCAGAAAATGATAGAGGGACTTATCAAAAGGCAAATGCAATATATCCAGATTGATCCTTATGCAAACGCATTCAATAAAGGCCCGGACAACAGGGGACATACGGAAGATGCAACCGAGGGCAATCCATGGGTATGGGAAAGAAAATATGAAATTGATTCCCTATGTTACCCGATACAGCTCGCTTATTTGTACTGGAAGGCCACAAACAGCACCGCAATGTTTGATGATGCTTTTAAAGAAGCGGTTAACAAAATTATTGGGCTTTGGACAGTCGAGCAGAAGCATGCAGAACAATCGAGCTACAGCTTCCAAAGATTTAATTGTCCAGAATCGGATACGTTAAGCCACGATGGAAAAGGGAGTCCCGTTGCCTATACAGGGATGACATGGTCGGGTTTTAGGCCAAGCGACGATTCGTGCAAATATCATTATTTGATTCCTGCGAATATGTTCGCTGTTGTTGTGCTGAGATATGTGGAAGAAATCGCCCAAGACATATACAAAGACGAAACGCTGGCGCTCGCAGCCAAGAAATTAGGTGGCGAAATCGATGCCGGCATCAAAGCATTTGGGATATACAAGCATGAAACGTTTGGCGAAATATACGCTTACGAAACAGATGGCTTAGGAAATTACAACTTGATGGACGATGCTAATGTGCCAAGCCTGCTGTCGATTCCTTATCTCGGATATACAAGCAAAGAGGATATCATCTATCAGAATACGAGAAGGTTTATTTTAAGTGAAGAGAATCCCTATTATTACGCAGGAAAAGCAGCTAGAGGGATCGGAAGCCCACATACTCCCACGAATTACATATGGCATATCAGCCTAGTCATGCAAGCGCTCACTTCAGACAACGACGCAGAAATACAAGAACTTCTAAGAACGATAATCAGCTCAGATGGCGGTACTGGTTTTATGCATGAGGGTTTTCACGTAGACAATCCGAATGAATTCACGAGACCGTGGTTTGCATGGGCTAACAGCTTACTCGGTGAACTTATTTATAAACTCGTAGAAGACAAGAAACAGCATCTCTTTTAATTGGTTTGACCTCCACTTGTGTTAGAGCGGGCCTGACTCCGCTGAGGACAGGACTTGCATAACAAATAAAAGATTTGAAAGGGGCAGAAAAATGAAACAAAAGAGAATGTTTTTGTTAGTCGTATGCGTCCTCATTATTTCCATCTTTGCGAGTGCTTGCACAAGTAATAACGGCGGAGGCAAAGACAAGGAGACGGCTGAAGCAACGAACAAGGCAGAAAACACAGCCTCGCCAAGTCCGGAAGCAACACCAGATGACGGAGCTCCTCCAGTAAAAGATTTAGGCGGTTATAAATTTATCGTTGCGGATAACAATGCGAACAGATGGTTCCCGCAAGAAGGAAGCTCTGATCACGCCAATGCCATTATTGATCGAATCAAGTGGGTAGAAGAAACATACAACGTAAAAATTGAAGTGAGAAAACATTCCGAGGAAGAGTTTGGCGCGGCGGTACTGGCGGGCGACAAATACGCTGACATCATCGTTGCTCCTACTTGGGAGCTGGGAAGACATATCAACGGCAAGCGTATTGTGGACATGAATACGATTCCTAACCTTCGGATGGATCAAGATTATTGGAAGGAATACAACACTTCATTCTTGCTCACTTATGACAACAGAACATATGGAACAGCAGCTCCATTCGCTAACCAAGGGGATGAAGTATGGGTTCTGGCATTCAACAAAAGCATTATTCAAGAGCTAGGTCTTGAAAATCCTTATGAGCTGGTAAAAAACAAACAATGGACATTCCAGAAAATGCTCGAGATGGAGCAAGCGGCAAAACGTGATCTAAATGGTGATGGCGTGATGGACAGCAATGACCGTTATGGACTGGCGACTGGACATGACTGGGATATTTCTGTAGCGCTTTATCTGGCATCCGGCAATAAAATCATTGATATCGCCAGTGATGGAAAAATGAAATATGCAGTAAATACACCAAAAGCATACGAGACGATTGAAATGATTAAGAAGATGGCGAAAAAAGGCGATACGTTCTTCCCGAAAAACGAAGGCGAGGATATGGACGCTTACGTGAAAGCTTTTGCAGAAGGGAAATCGCTGTTTTTAGCCTACTCCAGAGGCAGAGGCGTTATTGATCCGATTTATGAAATGGAAAGTGACTTTGGCTTTATCCCATTGCCAATGGGCAACAACACAGACGATTACCTTGATTGGGTAAGCCATGATGCTCCTTCGATCGCAGTGCCGGTAACGAACAAAGAGCTTGATAAAACAGGGCTTATCTTGGATGCACTAGCGTGGAAAGCACAAAGCGAAGAGAAAATTTGGATGGATGAAATTGCTCTCACGCAGTTGCGTGATGAGGAATCGCTTCAAACGCTCTTACAGCTGAAAAATTATGGTGTGTCGGACATGGCGTTCATCGGTCAGCAAATGCAAGGCAATGTACACAGTGGTTTGGCACTCATTCCCGATGTTGGGTTCTACGATCAGAACCTGGAGCCTGCCTCCAAGGTAGCGGAAATCGAGGATGCTGTAAATATTGGTCTTGAGGAGCTTGCTTTAAGGCTGAAAGGTGAATTCGTAGAGCCTGAACCGAAGCCTGAGGAAGAGAAAAAGGCAGAATAGCAGCTTTCACCAAATAGATAAAGGGGCTGTCAGACAGATGACGATTGCTGCTAGCGCAACAGCCCCTTTTCTTTTTTTTGCAAAAAAATGAGGCTGCTTTCCCTATCGTTCGCGAAAAGGCAATGAATCTCTGTCTATATGGAGGAAACAAATATGACGGTGCGAGTTGAACGTTTATGAATAATAAAATAGCGAAATTATCAGTTGCAGCAATCGCCTTATGTTTGTTGGTGATTGTATGGCCGCATGCGGCATTTGCAAGCAAGGATGACAACTTAATCAAGCTGCAAAGCTACCGCACCTATCTTGAACAGCACGCCGATAAAAAAGCTGGAAATGCGGATATTGTGATCAAGGCAGATGCGTACACGAATGCGGAGGGAGATTTGAAAACCCTCGATCATTTTGAAGGAAAGGAAGGCAAATCTGTTCTTACGGGCGAAATCGGAAAGATTGAATGGGAAATTAACGTTCCTGAGAGTGGCATGTACAATGTAGAACTGCTTTATTACCCGATAGATGGGAAAGGCAATTCCATTGAAAGAATGATATCAATTGATGGTGAAGTACCCTATAACGAAGCGAAATACATAAATTTATCACGGGTTTGGAAGGACAAAAGCGAGGTTGCGCAAGACAAAAAAGGAAATGACATTAGGCCGAAACAGACGGAAGCGCCTAGATGGAGAACGGTGCTGTTGCATGATTTGCTTGGCTATTATAACGATCCATTACTATTTTATTTGGAAAAAGGTAAGCATACCATTGGATTCGAATCGGTGAGGGAATCGGTGGTTTTAAATACCGTTCGTATTTATAAAGCGGAGGAGCTTCCGACCTATGATGAAGTAAAAGCGGGTTATGAAGCAAAAGGCTATAAGGAAGCGGACGCCGAGACAATTAAGGTTCAAGCGGAAAACAGCTTTGAGAAATCTGATAATACGCTATATCCGGTGTCCGATCGCTCATCAGCTATAACCGAGCCGCAGGACCCATCGAAGCTTCGCTTGAATAGCATAGGCGGCGATAAATGGAAAATGCCGGGTCAATGGATCAGCTACCGATTCACGGTAGAGGAAGCGGGCCTGTACAAGATTGCAACGAGATTCAAGCAAAACAAATTAGCTGGGATGTACGTCAACCGTAAAATTTTGCTGGATGGAGCCGTACCGTTTAAAGAAGCGAAAGCTGTGAAATTTAAATACGGGAACAACTGGCAAGTGAAAACGTTGGGGAACGACGATCAGGCGTTTTCTTTTTACCTAGAACCGGGCGAGCATGAGCTGACGATGGAGGTCACGCTCGGAGATTTGGCTGATGTGCTGAACAGGGTTGATGATAGTTTATTTCAACTGAATGCCGTATATCGGCAAATTCTGATGATAACCGGCGCTGAGCCGGATTTGTATCGTGATTACGGCTTTGAGAAATTAATACCGGATGCCATAGCTGCCATGAGGGAGCATGCCGCGATACTTAGAGAAGTATCGGCTGACATGGAGGCGCTGGTTGGTCAAAAAGGCGAAAACATGGTGCTGCTCGATAAAGTCGCCTTCCAGCTCGAGCAAATGGTTAAAAATCCGGAAGCCAATATTGCGAAGACGTTTACCCCTTTTAAAGAAAATGTAGGCGCGCTTGGTACGTGGATCTTGACGGTAGGCGAGCAGCCTTTAACGGTCGATTATTTTAGCGTGATGCCGTTGTCCAAGAAGCTGCCAAAAGCGGATGCATCCTTTTTCAAAAAAATGATGTTTGAAGCGAAGTCTTTTTCGATGTCTTTCTTTGTGGATTACAATGCCTTGAATACAGAAGGTGAAACCAAAGGAGAGCCGCTCGAAGTATGGCTGACGTCTGGACGCGATCAATCGCAAATTATTAGGGAAATGATCAATGACACGTTTACGCCGGAATCGGGCATAAACGTAAAGCTCAAGCTGGTAACGGAAGGAACGCTTTTGCCATCGGTGCTCGCAGGTACGGGGCCGGATGTGGCGATGGGAAATCTAGCTGCCGACCCTATTCAATACGCGTTAAGACATGCGGTGGAGAACATCAAAGACATGCCGAACTATGATGCTATTGCCTCTAGATTCCATCCTAGTGCATTAGTGCCCTTCGAATTAGACGGAAAAGTATACGCTTTGCCGGAAACGCAATCGTTTCCCATGATGTTTTATCGGAAAGATATTTTGCATGATATGGGGCTGAAGGCTCCAGAGACATGGGATGAGTTTTACAAGCTAATACCGGAAATTCAGAAACAAAATATGCAAATTGGTTTTCCGGCGGATATTACCGGCTTGCAAATCTTTTTGTATCAGAAAAATGGGGAGCTTTACAACAAGGAGCGCAGCCGCTCAACGCTGGAAGACGATCTGACGATCGATGCGTTCCAGAAGCAGACGGAGCTGTTCACGACCTATAAGTTTCCGAGGGATTATGATTTCAGCAACCGCTTCCGAACTGGGGAAATGCCGATAGGCATCGCGGATTATACGACATACAACCAATTAATCGCGTTTGCTCCTGAAATTAAAGGACTGTGGGAATTTGCTCCGCTTCCTGGAACGGTGATGGAGGATGGACAATTGAACCGGGCGACGCCGTCGACGGGGACAGCGATCATGATGCTTAAGGGCGTCCAGAACAAGGATGACGCATGGCGCTTTATGGAGTGGTGGACGAGTGCAGAGACGCAGTCCAGATTCGGAATGGAAATGGAAGCGATTCTCGGCAAGGCAGCCAAACAAGCGACCGCCAATATGGAAGCCCTTGTTAATATGCCTTGGACAAAAACAGAGTATGACCATTTGATGACGCAGTGGTCGTTCGCAACAGGTACACCGGAGGTGCCGGGCGGTTACTATGTGACCCGAAGTATTGGATTTGCTGCCGCAACGGCGTATAACAACGGAGATCCTGAATCTCTTCTGGACTATGTGAAAGAAGTTAATACTGAAATAACGCGAAAAAGGCGGGAGTTCAAGTTGGAATGATGCTGCCTTGCGATTTTACTGATTCAGGAGGACCCATTCATGAGTAGAGATTTGGTGATATCAGGAGCTGTTGACCCTAAGAGGCAGGGCAATCCGGTCTTGCGAAAATTGGAGCAGGGCTGGAAGTCGATTAAAAAAAATAAAGTGTCCTACCTCTTTGCTGCTCCCTACATGATCTTGTTTTTTGCTTTTACCGCTCTGCCCGTCATTATTTCATTGATTTTAGGTTTTTTCTCGTTTAACTTGCTTGAAGCGCCTATCTTCGTTGGCATGGACAATTATATAAGGCTGTTTCTAGGCGATGATATTTTCATTAAAGCGATCGGAAATACGTTCCTGCTAGCTGTGATGGTAGGTCCGATCGGTTATATCATGTGCCTAGTGTTCGCTTGGCTTATTAATGAGCTGCCGAAGTCTCTAAGAACGATTTTGACTTTAATTTTTTACGCGCCATCCATTTCAGGAAACATTTATTTGGTTTGGGGCATTTTCTTCAACAAGGACGCTTATGGTTATGCCAATGCTATTCTGCTTCGTTATAATGTCATATCTTCGCCTATTCTATGGTTTGAGAATCCGAAATATATGATGACTCTTGTCGTCATCGTTGCTTTATGGACCAGCGTTGGAACGAGCTTCCTTTCCTTTATTGCGGGATTGCAGGGGATAGATCGAACGCTTTATGAAGCAGCGGCTATGGATGGTGTTAAAAATCGGTGGCAGGAGCTTTGGTACGTCACGCTGCCTTCGATGAAGCCGCAGCTTATGTTCGGGGCGGTAATGAGCATTACCGGCGCATTCGGCACCGGCGCCATTGTTACCGCATTGTGCGGCATGCCAAGCAACAGCTATGCAGCGCATACCATCGTTAACCACTTGGAGGATTACGGCGCCATACGTTATGAGATGGGCTATGCCTCTGCTATAGCTACCATTCTATTTATCATCATGATTGGAGCGAATAAGATTGTGCAAATGCTTCTGGCAAAGGTAGGTGAATGAAGTGATTCAAATCAAGCTTCATCGAAGCAAGAGCGGCATTAAACGTTCCTTTTTTGCGGATTTTGGCATCTATTTGTTTTTGCTGCTGTTTGGCATTTTTATGATGCTGCCACTGGTATATGCGATTTCAAATTCGATTAAGCCATTGGAGGAGATTTGGTTTTTCCCTCCGCGGTTTCTAGTAAACAACCCAACCTTAGATAACTTCAGAGATTTGCTCGCAGTCATGAGCGACTCGTGGGTGCCCTTCAGCCGGTATATCTTTAACACTGTATTTATAACAGCTGTTGGTACGGCTGGCCATGTGGTCATCGCTTCCTTATGCGCTTATGTCTTATCCAAGCATAAGTTTCCTGGCAAAGGAATCATGTTCAGCACGGTCGTGCTCTCGCTTATGTTTAGCGGTGTCGTTACCCAAATACCGAACTTTATCATCATTTCTTCGTTAGGCTGGATTGATTCGTATCAGGCTATTATTGTTCCGGCATTTGCATCCTCGCTCGGTTTGTATCTCATGAAGCAGTTTATGGATCAGATGATTCCCGACGCCATCTTGGAATCGGCTCGCATTGACGGCTCCAGCGAATGGAAGATTTTCTGGTCAATCGTTATGCCGATGGTTAAGCCTGCTTGGCTGACGCTCATCATCTTCTCCATGCAAGGTTTGTGGGGAATCGGCGCGAATCACTTCATCCAAAGCGAGGAGCTGAAAACCTTAAACTATGCGTTGTCCCAAATCTTAGCCGGCGGAATTGCGCGTACAGGAACAGGATCGGCTGCAGCGGTGCTGATGATGATTGTGCCTATCATCGTGTTTATCATCTCGCAGTCGAAGATTATAGAGACCATGTCTGCATCAGGCATGAAAGAATAGGCATGGAAGGGGAAGAATGCGGTGGTTAGAAAAAAGTGGATTTTGTTTTTTGCCGCACTATTATTGTTGTGCAGCTTCGGTATTGAATCAGCTTCCGCCATGGTTCCATATAAAACCTATTTTTATGATTATGACGGGGAGTATCTCGTTTCTCCTGACGCTTATGTGCCAGGCAAAGTGTTAAACGCCAAGGCGATGGGAATCGAGGGCGCTGGGCTGAACCAGCCTCTGGATTTGTTTGTAGACAACAATAACTCGGTTTATATCGCAGATACGGGATCGAACAGAATTATTATTCTCGATGAACAGTACCGAATAAAACGAGAAATTACGGAGTTTGTCCATGAAGACGGCGTGACGAAGGATCAGTTCAACACGCCAAGCGGCATATTTGTGTCAGAGGAGGGGCTGATCTACGTTGCCGACTCCAAAAACGCTAGAATCGTCGTGCTTCATCAGGATGGAAGCGTAGAGAAAATATTGGAGGCACCGGATTCGGATGTGTTTCCTGCCGGCTTTATTTACGAGCCATCAGCAATCGGTGTTGATCCATCCGGTCTTATCTATGTGATTTCGAAGAGCACAAACATGGGTGTTATTGCTCTGAATGCTGACGGAGGATTCGAAGGTTTTGTCGGAGCGGAGAAGGTAGTGCCCAAAGTGTCCGATTTGTTCTGGAAGCTGGTGACGACCAAGGAGCAGAAGAGCCGCACGGCCAAAAGCGTGCCGACCGAGTATAACAACATTACGATCGATGAGCTTGGCTTCGCTTATGTTACGAGCAGTGCGATCCACGCAAGAAACCAATACAGCGCGCTCATTAACCGGGATAAATCGAGCAAGCATGCGCCAATTAAGCGGCTGAACAATACAGGCATCGATGTATTGAAACGAAATGGCGCTTTTCCGCCTGCTGGAGATATTCAAACAACCGACAAGGTTTCACGTTTTATTGATGTAGCTTTGGCAGAGGACGGGGCTTACAGCACGCTCGATTCTTCGCAAAATAAGATTTTTACTTACGACGATAATGGCAATCTTCTTTATGTATTTGGAGGATATGGAACACAGGACGGCGTGTTCCAAAGCGCTTCAGCACTCGCTTACCAGAGTAATAATCTGCTTGTGCTGGATAAGGATTCAAGCAAGCTGACTGTATTTAGGCGGACCGAATACGGCGCTAACATTGCAGCAGCGATTCATCATCGCAAGAATCGCAATTACGATGAATCCATCGCTGCATGGCAGCGGGTTTTGAAGATGAATCCGACGCTTGAGATGGCGTATTCCGGTGTGGCGCAGTCCAATATGCGCAAAGAAGAATACAAGGAAGCGATGCATAATTACAAGCTGGCTAATGACTGGGATCATTATTTCAAAGCTTTTGCGGAGTATCGGAAAGAAATAGTAAGCAAATTTATTATCCTCATTCCAATAGTCGCAGCAGCCATTCTATGGTTAGTGTACAGATTTTTCAAATATGCCAAGAAGGTCAACACAGCAGGCTGGAGAAAGCCCGGCAAGCGAACGCTGTGGGAAGAGCTGCTTTATTCCTTCCATGTGATGTTCCATCCGTTTGACGGGTTTTGGGATTTGAAGCATGAGAAACGAGGCAGCGTTCGTGCCGCTGTCATTATTGTTGCAGCCGTTATGGCTGTAGACATCTTTAAACAGCTGGCAGGCGGATACATATTGTACCCTTCCGACTGGCGTGTTATTGAGCTTTGGGATACGCTGCTTAGCGTCCTTATTCCATTTGGATTATGGTGCTGTGCAAACTGGGGTCTTACAACATTGATGGATGGTGAAGGAAGCCTTAAAGATATTTTTATCGCGTCTTCCTATTCGTTAGTCCCAATGGTGATCATTACGATTCCTGTCACCCTATTCAGCAACATCGTTGTTTTGGAAGAGCAGCAGTTTATTACCTTTTTTACAACCCTAGCGTTAGGCTGGTCTCTCGGGCTCATATTTATAGGTGTATTGGTGACCAATGATTACAGTCCATTCAAGAATTTCTATACCTCTGCTATTTCAATAGTAGGAATGGGTTTCATTGCTTTCCTTACGGTGCTGTTCATTAATATCCTGCAAAATATGAATTCCTTTATTACGACGATCATCAATGAAATTACGTTTCGGTTGTAGAACAAGATGGTGGATAGGAGGTCAGCGATATGAATGCCAAGGGGATTATCTCTAGGCTATTGGTCATAGTGGTTGCCATTACGCTCGGGATACCGACAAATGGGAAAACGGCGGAGGCAGTTGAAGCAACAACAGCAGAAACAGCAGTTGCAGCAAAAGCAAGCCCGCCAAACATGAAAAAAGCTGTAAAGGATGGCGGATTGGCACTTGCTGCTGAGAACGATCGCCTCCTGCTGTACTTCGATAATGAATCGGGCGGCGTGGCGGTTGAAGATAAAGCGACGGGAAGCAAATTTTATTCCAACCCGCCAAGTGCTCTGGAAGACCCGAAAGCCAGTGATGCGATGAAACAGGAGCTTATGTCGCAGGTCAAGCTTGTCTATAATGTGCAAGGCAAAGAAGGCGACTTGGAAATGAACAGCTACACGCATGCGATGAAGCTGGATCAGGTGAGCTGGGGCAAGATTGATAACGGCATAAGGGTGGACATGGTTATCGGGCGCGAGGAACAGCGCATGCTGCTGCCGCGTCAAATTACGAAGTCCAAATTTGAGCAAAATGTTCTTGATCATATGGAAGCTGATCGGGATAAGAAGAAGCTATTAGCCTACTATATCCTCTACAGTCGTGCTGATGTAGAAGGGAGCAAAGGCAAGGAGCTGATCGCGAAATACCCTGTTTTGGAGAAAGAAGATATTTATGTGCTGAAAACCTCCGTCAAGGAGCGGGACAAGAAGGTATTGGAAAACTACGTCAAGGAAGCAGGTTATACGTACGAGAAGCAGGAGGAGGACTACGCCGAGGTTGGATTTGACGGAGATGATTCCGTATTCCCTTATTTTAAAATGAGTCTTGATTACGTGCTTGCGGACGGCGGTCTATCGGTCACTCTTTATAACGGCGGCATTGAATATGATCAATCCAGTTTTAATCTTGTGAAGCTTTCCTTGCTGAATTATTTCGGTGCAGGGCAAACCGGCGAGGAGGGGTATGTATTCCTTCCAGACGGCTCGGGAACGCTCCTCAATTTCAATAATGATGCAAGCAAAAATACGCTATTAACGACAGGGAAAATGTACGGGCCGGATTATGCATTAACGCAGTCGCCAAGAGGCAGCTTCAAACAAGAGTTTCGAGCGCCGGTGTTTGGCATCAAGAAGGATGGAGCAGCGCTATTCTCGGTTATTGAAGAGGGCGATGCGGTAGCGGATATTAATGGCGTTATGGGCGGCATTAATCACTCCTATAACACGGCGTATGCTAACTTCACCATTCGAAATAAAGACTCTTTTATTGCCAAAAATGCTTTTGAACAGGCTCCTTGGATTATTTATGAGAAAAATGCTTATACCGGCAACATCGTCATGAAGTACTTCTTCCTTACAGGCGACGATGCAAATTACGTTGGAATGGCAAAGGCATATCGTCAGTATCTCGTTGATAAAGGAAGCTTGAGCAAAGTGAGCGCCGAAGAGAACATTCCGTTCTACTTGGATACGATGGGTTCTGTCGATAAGATGGTGCGGAAGCTGGGTATTCCGTTTCGCAGCCAAGTGGCAGTTACTTCCTTCGATCAAGCGGGACTAATGCTGGATGAGCTGTCGCAAAGCGGTATCCAAAACATTAAGTTTCGCTATACCGGATGGTATAACGGAGGCATGAGCCATACCGCACCTACAAAAATGAAGGTAGAGTCCGTGCTCGGCGGTGCAAAGGGACTGCGCAAGCTGTCAGAGAAAGCGGAGAAGCTGGGGGCAAAGGTGTTCCCGGATGTGGATATGCTATTTGTTTCTTCTAATAAAGCATTCGATGGCTTTAAGCCGCAAAAGGACAGCATTCGTTCCTTGTTTCAGAAAACTAGCTATAAAGGGTTGTTCAATGTAGCTACGCTTGAGTATGAGAGCAGCGTGTGGGGAATTAATCCGGACAAAATTTCAGGTTATTACAATAAATTTTCCAAAGATTATCATTCGCTTGGTTTAAAGGCACTTTCCTTATCGACGATGGGAGAAAGCTTGAACTCCAACTTTAAGAACCGCGCTCAAATCAATCGACAGGACACAAAAAAAATAACGACAGACGTTTTAGCTAAAGCAAAAGAGGATTATGAGGATATTATTACAGACGACGGAAACGCGTACACCTTTCCTTATGTTAATCATATTTTGAACCTGCCTGATGAGGACAGCTCCTTCTCGATAGCAGATGCGCAGGTACCATTTATTCAAATCGCGCTGCATGGCTATATTGGGTACGCGAGCGAAGCCTTGAACCTAGCGAGCGAGCTGCGTCCAGCTGTTTTGAAAGCTCTGGAATACGGCAGCGGTGTCTATTTCAAGTTGAATTACGGGGAGAACAGCCTGCTGAAGGATGCTTCGTTGTTCGATGATTTGTACGCTTCCCAGTTTGATGATTGGGAGGAGAGCGCTGCAGCGATCTATGCAGAAATGAACAATGTATTGAAGCATGTTCAGGATCAGGCGATCGTGAATCATGAGCGGCTTGGTGAAGAGGTTTACAAAACAACTTATGAAAATGGTACAGCGATTATTGTTAATTACAGCGATAAAGGAATTGAGGTTGAGGGTACCGCAGTAGATGGATTGGGTTACGCGGTCATTAATCCTTAAACCAAGCGAGGAGGATCACCGGCAATGAACAAATTGTCTGCAGCCATAAACAAAAAAGAAAGGTTTAGGCTAACCGTGACGCAGAAGAGGGATCTGATGGGCTGGGTTTTTGTCAGTCCTTTTGTACTCGGATTTCTCCTGCTGTTTCTGGGTATATTCATTGATTCGTTGCGATTTAGCTTCATGGATGTAAATCTTCTAACCCAAGGCGGATTTTCGGAAAAATTCATTGGGCTGGACAATTACCATCAAATTTTAAGAGTGGACCCTAACTTTAACAAGCAGCTTTACGGTGCTGTTCAGAACATGTTATTCGATATTCCGATTATCGTCATGTACAGCTTGTTTATTGCCGTTTTGTTAAATATGAAAATGAAGGGCCGAGGAATTTTTAGAGCGATTTTTTTCGTGCCCGTTATTTTGGCAACTGGAATCATTGATAAAGCTGATTTAAGCAACTCGATTATGAATGCTTATCAGAGTATCCCAGGGCTTGATACGGGCGCGTCTATCGTGAATGAATCGGCAGGCGGGATGTTCAGCAATCTGGAGCTAAAAAAATATATGTTCCAAATGCTGGATTTCAGTCCGGCACTCGTTAATATAACGGTTGGCGCTGCGGAAAATATATTTGCCGTCATTAATAGTTCAGGTGTGCAAATTCTTATTTTCTTGGCAGGACTGCAGGCAATCTCCTCCTCCATCTACGAATCGGCCAAAATCGAAGGCTGTTCCGCTTGGGAATGCTTTTGGAAAATTACATTCCCGCTGATCAGTCCGTTGATTCTAGTCAATATCATTTATTCGATTATTGATTCCTTTACGGGAAGCAAAAACCAAATTATGCACAGTATTACGAACGCGATGAAGCTTGGCCAATATGGAACAGCCTCGGCTATGGCATGGATTTATTTTCTGGTAGCAGCCGTATTCCTTGTCGTCATTGGCTTTTTTGTCAGCAGATTCGTCTTTTATCAGAATAGGGAGTGAAAAATATGCGGGCTAAATATTTAAATCTGCATGCAATAAATGGCTTGTTCTGGTCGGTTATTCGCTATTTGCTTCTCATTGGGCTGGCGTTTCTCATCTTATATCCGCTGCTCGTAAAGCTCTCTAACAGCTTTATGAGCCCGCAGGATTTGATAGATGGCACGGTGCGCTTCATCCCAAGGCAGTTTACATGGTTTAATTACAAAACGGTCATCGAATATACGTCCTTTTTTAAAGGGCTGTCGAACACGTTCGGCATTTCCTTTCTAAGCGGTATTATTCAAATGCTGGTTTGTACGATGGTCGGCTATGGGCTTGCGCGGTTTAATTTTAAAGGAAAAAGCGTCATATTTTCTTTAGTAGTGCTTACGATTTTAATTCCGCCGCAAACGTATATGATCTCTCTTTATATGAAGTTCAGCTTCTTTGATTTATACGGCCTGATGTCTACCTTTACAGGAGGGACAGTTAGGCTGATGGATTCGATGTGGCCGATGGCGATTTTATCGATGATTGGTTTTGGATTCAAAAATGGGCTTTATATATTGATCATGCGGCAATATTTCAAAGGAATACCGAAAGAATTAGAGGAAGCGGCTTATGTGGACGGCTCGGGCTTGTTTCGGACGTTCAGCATGATCATTCTTCCGCTCTCATTTTCCATGATGATTACGATCTTTGTATTTTCCTTCTCGTGGCAGTGGACGGATAGCTTCTATTCCTCGATGTTCTTCAGCCAGTTCAAGCTGTTATCGAATTCACTGCTGGTTGGATTTGAAGGCTTGATGCTAGAGGGCGCCACCATTGGACTGAAGCAGGGTCAGCCTCTGACCGCCACCTTAACGAACACGATGTCATTATTAGTTGTTGTGCCATTAATCATTGTGTATTTGTTTGCGCAAAAATACCTCGTAGAGGGTATTGAACATAGCGGTATTGTCGGTTAAAAGGCGGAAGCCTGCAAGAAGAAGGGACGGATGAGGTGAAATTTATGAAAAGCATATGCATGCTGCTTGTCGGCAGTTTTTTCTTGACAGGCTGCAATGGAAATGAGGAGCGCTTGGAAAATTACAATAATCATGCGGAATGGGCGGAAGAGAAGCTCATCGAGCATTATTGGAATGAGAATGGGAAGCTGATGAACAACGCTTATCCTTATAGCAAAGAACGCGAGGAGAGCCTTAACTATTGGTGGAAGGCTCATGCCGTGGATGCCATGATGGATGGATATGAGAGAACGGGTGATGCTGCTTATACCGATAGGGCAGAGGGGATCGTCAAAAGCATTATTAAAAAAAATGGGTCATTGTTTAATGAATTTTATGATGATATGGAATGGCTCGCTCTTGCAGCGCTAAGGCTTTATGATGCAACCAAAAGCGAGACGGTTAAAGGTTATGTGCTAAAGCTGTGGAATGATATTAAGACCGCTTGGTGGGAAGATGAGCTGGGCGGCATGGCTTGGAAGAAGGATCAACGAGACAGCCGGAATGCATGCTCGAACGGGCCGGCAGCTATTTTAGCCGCAAGGATGTATGAGTATTTTGGCGATAAGGAAGATCTGGAGTGGGCCAAAAAGATATATGATTGGCAGAAGGAAAATTTGGTTGATCCTGAAAGCGGTCTTGTGTATGATGGCCTTAAGCTGGAAGAGAATGGTGATCTTAATGTCAATAAGAATTGGATATTTACCTATAACCAAGGCACTTATATAGGCGCAGCAGTTGAGCTTTATAAGCATACAAATGACAAGACGTATTTGGCAGATGCGGAGAAAACCGCTGCCTCGGCTATGAAATATCATACGGTTGCTGAGACCGGAATGATGAAGGAAGAAGGAACCGGAGACGGTGGACTGTTCAAAGGCATATTCATTCGTTATCTGATCCATTTGTATGAAGTCAACGAAAGCGTCCGAATTAAAGAAATGATCTTTCATAATGCGGATACACTGCTCTCGAAAGGCAGCACGAAGGAAATTGGCTTGTTTGGCCCCGCTTGGGATATGCCTCATCAGGAGCCTCTGGATATATCCGTGCAATTGAGCGGAGTTTTCTTAATAGAAGCTGCAGCCAAAATAGAAAGACTAGATTCGGAATAAGTTAGTATTGACGTAGCGGAGCGACGGCAGCGTCGTTGCTCCATTTCGCCTTTTCATATATTGATGTCGTGATAATAAAGTTGTATAGTTGATATATCAAGATACTATGACAAGGCAGGTCGGCTAATGGATAATCCTTTATACGAGCAGATTTATAATTATATTTTTCAAAAAATCAATGACGGCGAATTGAAAAAAGGGGAGCGTGTTCCTTCGGAAAAAGAACTTGCTGCCCAATTTAACGTTAGCCGAATTACGTCTAAGAAAGCGCTGGAGATGCTCTCGCAGTATAAACTCATTGAGAGAATACAAGGGAAGGGCTCCTTTGTGGCGGAGGTTTTGCCTGATCTGCAAGAAACGAAGCTGCAGAAGCAGTCAGAAAGCGTAGAAGCGAGGCCGGAAGATGAGGTTGTGCGCATTGTAGGTGTGATTCTGCCCGACTTTGGCGATTCGTTTGGTGCTGATCTTATTCGCGGAATAGAAGAGCAATGCGCGATTAGCGGCTGCGTCATGATGATGAAGCTGACTTACGATAATCGTGATGAAGAAGAAGCTGCCATTCGTGCTTTTGTGAAGCTGGGTGTCGATGGCATTGTCGTATTCCCAGGCCACGGCGAGCACTATAATGCTGAAGTGCTTAGACTCGTATTAAACGGTTTCCCTATTGTGTTAGTGGACAGATATTTGAAGGGGATTGCGGCTACCGCTGTGTATACAGACAACAGAAAGGCAGCCTTCGACCTTACGAATATTTTGCTGAATCAAGAGGGTCGGCATGTCGGTTTCTTATCGACGCCTGCAGACAATACGACGACGATTGAAGACCGAATACAAGGTTTTAATGATGCGTGCATGCAGCGTGGGTTTACACCTAAACCTGAGCATATTATGACGAATCTATACAGCTCTTTGCCGCAATCGTTTCAAACGATTAAAGTACAGTATGATATTGAGACGGTACGCCATTTCGTGGAAATTAATAAGGATCTTAATGCGTATGTCGTTACGGAATATAATCTTGCTCTTATTTTACGGGAAGCGCTATTGTCCCTAAAGAAACGGATTCCGGAAGACTATCAAATTGTTTGCTTTGACTCTCCGAGTCAGCCGTTTGGCGATTATTTGTTTACTCATGTTCGCCAGAACGAGCGTGATACAGGCAGGAGAGCTGTCGAAATATTACAGCGTGTTTGGAATAATGAGACTACGGAATTGAACAATATTGTGGAGCATGAGATTGTTCAAGGAAATTCTACCGTATCTATCTAATGTCAGATCAGAATAAAGGGTCGTTTCTTAGAGCTGCCAATATGGCTCTTGGAACGGCCTTTTTTTGTAGAAAATTACAGTCTGAAATGTAAAGATGACATATTGACATATTAACATGTGAAATATAGTATATTATTTGAAAGTGCTTTATATTGTACATTTTCAAAGAGGACGTAATCCCGTGTTAAAGCAATTTGCAGGTCGCGGGAAACCTAATGGATCAAAGTGAAACGGAGGTAGAGGAAGATGGCAAACAACGTAAAAGCTGCGTTCTGGGATATGAGAGCGGAGCAGGCTCAACGAACTTTGGATTCTCAGTTCTGGAACCCAAGTATCAGCTTGTATGACATTAAGACTCCATGTCCCGGCGGAGCGTGCAACACGATTTTTCATTATTGGTGGATGGCCCATGCGGTTGAAACGCAGGTGGATGGATGGAACCGTACGGGTGATTCCATCTATAAGCAAAGGTTGGCTATGCTTCATCAAGGCCTTCTGGAGAGAAACGGCGGAGAATGGCCTAACAATCTATACGATGATATGGAATGGATGGCAATTGGCTGGCTTCGCGCGTATTTGATTGATCAAGATGAAACCTACGGGCACACTGCGAAGTTGCTATGGGAGGATATTAAGACGGGATGGAATGACCATGTCGGCGGCGGAATTGCTTGGCAGAAAACGCAGCTGGATTATAAAAACACGCCTGCTAATGCTCCTGCGGCTATTTTGGCTGCACGTCTATATCAGGTATTCGGCAAGCAGGAAGATTTAGAATGGGCAATCAAGATTTACGATTGGCAGAAAGCTGTGCTTGTTGATCCTGAAAGCGGTTTCGTGTGGGATGGCGCTAACCGTCTAGGCGATGGAACTATTGATAAGGATTGGAAGTTCACTTATTGCCAGGGCGTATTCATTGGAGCAGCAGTTGAGCTGTACAAAATTACGGGCGAAAAAGGTTATCTTGAAGATGCTATTCGGACATGGCAGGCGTCTGTGGAGGAGTTTGCTTCGCAGGAAGCTAATGTCCTACCGGCAGAAGGCGGCGGGGATGCTGGCTTGTTTAAAGGCATTTTTGTTCGTTACGCAGGCGAGCTGGCCCTTGCGATGGGCAGCGGCAGCGGAAGTGAAGTAGCAGATGTATTGTATGCAAACGCATCGTCCCTATGGAGCAGCGTTTCGAGCCGGGGGGATATTCTTTTCAGCAAACGGTGGGATGAATCGCTTGAAGAAGAAATCGAGCTCAGCACACAGCTTAGCGGCGTGATCCTGCTCGAAACGGCAGCAGCTTTGGAGAAGTCTGGATTAATATAGAGTAGTCTAAGTAGATCCTTGGGAGGTATATCATGAGTACACCGAAACCAGTAAAGACGTTCCGTTTTGTTGCATTGTCGATTGTTGTTTTATTAATGACGTCCGGTCAAAGCGTCTGGGCCAAACCGAATAAAAATCAAAATGCAGAACGGGCTGAAGCGGCTTATCAGGCTCTACAAACCTACTTCTATCAGCCAGACACCAAGCTCTACAGCGAGAACAGCCCACATTCTGGGAACAACCAATACTCCTATGTTTGGCCTTATGCAGGGACGATGCAGTCAACTGTAGCTTTGGCGAAAATACCTGCGGTTGGCGAGAAATACAAAACCGACATTCAGAATCGATTAGATGGTCTAGCTGCATATTGGAATGACACGAAGACACCTGCAGGCTACGATTCTTACGTACGTGCACCGCTTGGCGGAGGCGGGGACATCTTTTATGATGATAATGATTGGATCGCAATAGAACTTATAAAAATTTACCGAATTACTGGTGATATTGCAGCTTTAGATAGAGCAAAGCAAATATTTGAGCTGCAAGTATCTGGCTGGGACACGGATGCCTCTCATGCTTGCCCTGGCGGCGTTTTTTGGACACAGGCATCGTGGAGCAAGGATCGGAATACCGTATCGAATGCACCTGCAGCTCAAATAGGACTGTATTTATATGAAATCAGCAAGGATACATACTATTTAGACTGGGCGAAGAAAATGTATAACTGGGTAAATGACTGCATGCTGGCGCCTAACGGGCTTTACTGGGACCATATTGACCTAAACGGAAATATTAATAAAACACAATGGTCCTATAATCAAGGAACGATGATTGGAGCCAGCGTACTTTTATACAAAGCAACAGGTGAAAAATCGTACTTGAACAAAGCAGTAAGCATCGCTGATGCGGCTTTGAAATTTTATGGCAGCTCGCGCCTCTACACACAGCCGATTATTTTCAATTCAATCTTTTTTGAAAATCTGCTGCTGCTGGATGACATGAACAAAAAATCGAAGTATAAAGATTATATACAGAACTATGCGGATGAGGTGTGGACGACGCTTCGGAACCCTCAGACGGGAGTCATTGAAATCGATCCGAATCGTTCAACTGAACTATTGGAGCAAGCGGCGCTGGTTACGATCCACGCTCAGCTGGCAGCTGATACGAAAAAGTGATCAGAGTGATGTGATTTAGCCCTCAATTTAGCGTAGTAGAAAATGCCTTAGGGATCCTCCCTAAGGCATTCCAACCCTGTATGCTTCTTTTTCTATAGCAAGGTTTCTGCCCCATCGATGTAAATTTCGGTTCCAGAGATATGGCTGGATTCCTGTGATGCTAGAAATAGCACTAAATCGGCGACCTGCTCAGGCTGCCCGGGACCATGCTCAAGAGGCTGGCTGCCTTCAGGGTAGTTCACGGGTATGGTGATTTTATCTACTTGAGGAGTCCGATGGGTGTTTTGCCCAATGTTCGTTTGAATGGCTCCAGGACAAATGGCATTCACACGTATTTTATATCGGGCAAGCTCTAGAGCAGCCATCTTGGCAAAAGCTACCTGACCTGACTTGGAGGAGCTGTAAGCAGCCATGCCGGCACCTGAAAAATCACGATTGCCATTAATAGAGCTCGTTATAATGATGCTCCCGCCGGATTTTTTCATATGGGGGATTGCATATTTGACGGTAAGGAAGGTTCCCTTTAGATTCGTTGTTAGCGTTTCATCCCATGACTCGGGCGACAGATCTTCGATAGGAGCGAGAGTGCCGTTAATGCCCGCATTAGCGAACACAATATCGATTCGTCCGAAATGCTTTGCGGCAGCTTGGATCGCTTCTTGCATCCGTTCAGCATTGGCAACATCGGTATCGATAAAGAAGGACTCGCCTCCTAATTCCTTAATTTCTTGCTCTACCTCTTCAGTACGGTTGTGAATGAGATCGAGAAGAACGATTTTTGCTCCTTGCTGTGCGAGACGCAGCGCGGCTGCACGTCCTATGCCGGAACCAGCTCCAGTGATGACCGCAACCTTATCCTTTACACGAAGCTGAGAAGAGCTGGAATCCTTCTGGTTAGCTGCATTGTTCATTACTAACGATTCCCTCCATTACTAGCTTATTTCCAAATTAGTATTCCTTTGGGGCAAATCATTTATTCTTTAAGGAAACGGGTTAAGGATCACTAGCATGGCTAGATGAAATTCAACTACATAAGCAGCATAGAGGAGATGACAAATTGAGCGCTATATTTTTGAACCGTGCACCGCTTGCTTCGACCCCTTTTCAAGAGCTGCCGCTTGGTGCGATTAAGCCGGATGGCTGGCTTAGAGACCAGCTGGAGATTCAAAGCGAGGGGATGACAGGGCATCTAGATGAATTTTGGAGTTATGTCGGGCCAAATAGCGGTTGGCTTGGAGGAGACGGAGACAGCTGGGAAAGAGGACCCTACTACTTGGACGGTCTACTTCCGCTTGCTTATCTCATTGATGAGGACAAGCTTAAGGCCAAAGTAAAGCCGTGGATCGAATGGACGCTTGCAAGCGCACGCGAGGATGGACAATTCGGGCCAGCCGCAAATGAAGATTGGTGGAGCCGAATGATTATGCTCAAGGTGCTGATTCAGCACGCTGAGCATACTGGTGATGAACGGGTAGAACCATTCTTGATGAACTATTTCAAATATCAGCTTGCGGAGCTGCCGAATCGTCCTTTGCAGGAATGGGCAAAGGCTAGAGGCGGCGAAAATCTCATCAGCATTTATTGGTTGTACAATCGCACCGGTGAGCCTTTCTTGCTTGAGCTCTCGCAATTGATTCAGGAGCAAACGCTGGACTGGATAGGCCTGTATGAAGACTATCCTTATTGGTACTTGCAGAAGGCATTTGATCACAGGGTTCATGTTGTTAACGTAGCGATGTCATTCAAGCAGCCAGCTCTCCGCTACATGCAATCAAAGGATAAGCAGCATATCGAAGCTGCATACAAAGGGATCTCAAGCGTGATGACTTACCATGGCCAAGTTAACGGCATGTTTTCTGGTGACGAGTGGCTTGCAGGAACTCATCCTAGCCAAGGTACGGAGCTGTGCTCTGTGGTGGAATATATGCATTCCTTAGAGCATTTGATTCGGATTACAGGCGATGGCTCCTTCGGTGATATTTTGGAGAAGGTTGCTTATAATGCACTGCCTGCCGCAATCAGCCCGGATTGGACCGTTCATCAATATGACCAGCAGGCTAACCAGATTATGTGTACGCATGCCAAACGCAATTGGACGGAAAACAACAATGAAGCCAATCTATTTGGCATTGAGCCGCATTTTGGCTGCTGCACCGCTAACATGCATCAAGGATGGCCGAAATATACGGCAAGATTGTGGATGGCAACGGAGGATGGCGGTTTGGCTGCTATCGCGTATGCTCCTTGTACGATCACAGCTGCCATCGACACAAGTACCGATGTTTCCATACGTGTAGCTACGGAATATCCATTTAGAGAAACGATAACGATGACAGTGCATGTAAATCAGCCAGCTGAATTCCCGATTAAATTACGAATACCGGAATGGTGCAGCGCGCCGGTTCTGTTGATCAACGGACAACAGCAGCCTTCTATGATCATCGAA
This sequence comes from Paenibacillus sp. 01T424, assembly GCF_056398745.1. NCBI lineage: Bacteria > Bacillati > Bacillota > Bacilli > Caryophanales > Paenibacillaceae > Paenibacillus > Paenibacillus sp. 01T424. Next base: position 44,194 of record NZ_JBFTPZ010000052.1, read on the forward strand.
AAAGGTTTTGCTACGCTGCGGCAGGTTTGGAACGATGGCGATGAGCTGACTCTTCGGCTTCCAATGGAGGTACGCACGATCAGCAGAGCTAACGGTGCAGCCGGCTTGCAGCGCGGAGCGCTTATGTTCGTTATCCCAATCAAGGAGCGCTGGCAGAAGCATCGCACATACGAGCCTTATCATGACTGGGAGATTTACCCGGAGTCGCCATGGAATTATGGAGTGAGTCTGAAGGGAAATGAACAGGGAAAACCTATTGTGGAAGCCGCAGCAATGGTAAGGCAGCCCTTCGCAGCTGAGAACGCACCGATACGTTTGCGAATGAACGGTCGCCGGATCCCGCAATGGACCATGGAGCTTAATTCGGCTGGCACTCTGCCAATAGGGCCTGTTGCTAGCAAGGAACCCGAGGAAGAAATTACGCTTATCCCGTACGGCTGCGCGCGACTTCGGATCGCCGAGTTCCCAGTTATTCAATCTTAAAACGTTGTCCGTCTATTCGTTTAGTTGAAGTGACGCATCTCCTTCATATACATGTAGGAGAAGCAGCCAATAATGAGCATTGCTGCGCCGCTTATCGCTATGATGACGGCAGGTCCGTGTATATCAGATAGGGTTGAGAATACGGCTAAGCCGACAGGCGGCGCAACGCTTGTTAGAGCACCGATGAGTCCAAATACTCTGCCTTGCATCGAAGGATCAATGGCTACCCGAAGTGCGATAAAGATGATCGTCGTACTGAAGGAGAAGAGGAAGCCAACCAGAAGGATAAGCGGCAATGCTGCAAATGCAGATGACATTAGTGATACGGCGATGAACATAGGCCCCATGAGGATCATGCTTCCAATGATCCATTTTCCTCTGCCTTTTAACCGTGTATCCAGCTTAATAATCAGAATGGAGCCCACGACATAACCGAGCGGGATGCACGCCTCCATAAGTCCGAATACAAACGGTTTTGCATGCCACACATTGACGGCCATGACTTGAATGAGCATGAAGGTGGACAGAAAGAAGAACATAACTACCGGTAATAAAATAACTGCTGCTCTGGCAAATGGATCCGTCCATACGTAACGGAAGCCTGCTTTGAGATCCTCTTTAAAGGTGGTTTGCGCCTTCTCCGTATCTCGAACTGCTGCATAGGGGAACTTGCCCGTGAAGAGTAGCAGCGCTGCTGAGAGCAGAAAGGTTACTGCATCGATTGCAATTGCAAATGCCCCGCCAAATGCAGCAACAGCGATACCTCCAAGAGCAAAGCCAGATATTCGGATGATGTTATCCGATATATTGATTACCCCAACGGCCTTGGTTATTTGTTCTTTATCAATAATCTCGACGAGCGAAGCCTGGAAGGCAGGCGTTCGAATGACCCCTGCAAAAGCGACGATGGCGGTCAAAATAACGATAAAAATAAACGGTATATTAGGCAGGTAAACAAGTACAGCGATAGCGCCGACGAGCACAAAACGGATAATATCTGTCACCCACATTAACGTTCGACGATCGGTACGATCCGCAATCGTACCTGCGAAGGAACCGAACAGCATGCTGATTACGAGATGGGTAATGAGTACAACGGACATGAGCTTGGCGCTTCCTGTCGTTTGCAGCACCCACAGATTTAGCGCAATGCTATGAAAGGTATTGCCTAGCAGCGATAGGCTGTAGCTGGAGAATACGGCAATGAAATTTCGGTTTTTCCACAGAGATGAAGCAGTACCTTCTTGCGGTTGAAGATTAGGAGCGCCGCCACTTGATTCTTTTGCTAATCCGAGCATAATATAACCTCCTATAAGAATGATTGACTTGGTTAATAATTAACAGCAGTTATTAAGGATATAGAGGATGACTTAATCGTTTAAGTTATCCTAGAAAAAGCAGAGATTACTCTGCGTTTGCTTATATATCAGCTTTTACAAGAACATATTTGTTTGCAGGGCCAGTCTTCAGATCATTCAGCAGCTGCATCATAAGCTGGAACGCTTCTTCTGGCTTGCGATCGCCAAACGATATCTTGGAAGCGGAAGCAGGGGCGATTTCTGGACAGCCTGCCGTGCAAATGACAGTTAAGCTTTTTGGATCAACGTACTTAGCTGCTAAGATGGCAACAAATTCGTTCAGAATGATGCCGGTCCGATCCGAATTGTGTTCTAGGAATGCCTTTAAGTCATGCTCTTCGTCCATAACGTGGATTTGATTGCGTCCTATTCCTGAATGAGTACAAATATGGTTAACGAGGTCTGCATTGTTGAAGCTGTCGATTATCAAAAAGCTCTCCTTAGGCTGTAAGAGCGATGCGAATGCATGAGTGAAGGCATCAGTATAATCGTAATTAACCTTATAAAATAAGGGATCTTCAATCATGCTGTCCACCACGATTAGAGGGACGCCAGTAGAGAAGTGGCTAGAAATCAGGTGGAAGTTTTCCTCCTTAACATCAACAACAAATACGCCGTCCAGCTTGCGTTCCGAGATAATATCGAGATTTGGGCTTGAGGCATCCAAGCTGAATAATACAACGTGGTAGCCGCGATCTGACAGCAGCCGCTCCAGCCGATTAATAAACTGAGAATAACGGAACTGCTTCCAGAAGCCTTCATTTTCCGCTCTGTTAATCAGAATGCCAATCAATCCAGACTTTTGCTTGACCAGCGATCTGGCAGCAAGGTTGGGTACATAATTCAATTGCTTGGCGGCATCGAGGACACGGCATTTTGTTTCTTCAGGTATCGTCTGATTGGAGACATTGTTGAGTACATAACTGACAGTAGCTACAGATACTTGAGCAGCCTTTGCAATGTCCTTAAGCGTAGCTTTTTTAATGGGGATACAACTCCTTCAACCTTAATACGATTGGAATCGTGAGAGCTTGCTAAAGCTTGATAATGACTGTTGGATTATTAAATCGGAAATGGCATGCTTAAAAGTAGTCACTTAATCGTTTAAGTAATTATTGCATGAATGTCAATTAAATGTCTAGACTCAATTTATTAAAGATTTCCTCAGACGTATCTCGGTGTAACGAGTAGTAGTAACAGCTGTAAGCATACATAGGTGCTTATTGAGCGAATTCGGCGTATGCGGCGGGTAGAAAAGAGGCTGTAAGCACGTATGTGTTCTTACAACGAGAAACTAGCTATAGTTACTGGACTGTAAGCACACATAGGTGCTTATTGAGTAATTTCGGCGCATGCGGCGGGTAGAAAAGAGGCTGTAAGCACGTATGTGTTCTTACAACGAGAAACTAGCTATGGTTACTGGCCTGTAAGCACACATAGGTGCTTATTGAGCAAAATCGGCGTATGCAGAAGGTAGAAAAGAGGCTGTAAGCACGTATGTGTTCTTATAGCGAGAAACTAGCTATGGTTACTGGTCTGTAAGCACGTATATGTGCTTATTGAGCGAAATCGGCGCATGCGGCGGGTAGAAAACAAGCTGTAAACACGTATGTGTTCTTACAGCCGAGAAGTAGCTATGGTTACTGGTCTGTAAGCACGTATATGTGCTTATTGAGCGAAATCGGCGCATGCGGCGGGTAGAAAAGAGGCTGTAAGCACGTATGTGTTCTTACAGCGAGAAACTAGCTATGATTACTGGTCTGTAAGCACACATAGGTGCTTATTGAGCGAATTCGGCGTATGCGGAAGGTAGAAAAAGAGGCTGTAAGCACGTATGTGTTCTTACAGCCGAGAAGTAGCTATGGTTACTGTTCTGTAAGCACACATAGATGCTTATTGAGCGAATTCGGCGTATGCGGAAGGTGGAAAAGAGGCTGTAAGCACGTATGTGTTCTTACAGCGAGAAACTAGCTATGGTTACTGGTCTGTAAGCACACATAGG
>NZ_JBFTPZ010000053.1:0-57817 GCF_056398745.1 Paenibacillus sp. 01T424
GGTAAAGGACCTGAGTTTACCTCGGAACTGGGGTAAAGGACCTGAGTTTACCTCGGAACTGGAGCAAATAAAGGCGGAGAATCGGTTCTTAAAGCAACAAATAGATGTGCTAAAAAAGTACAAGGAAATGGAAAGGAGTTGTCACCAAAAATCATAGTTGAACTGGTTGAGTTGATTCACGGGGAAGTTACGATCACCAAAGCTTGTKCATGGCTGGGTGTGCCACGTGCTACCTATTACCGATGGAGARCAAAAAACRAAACTCGKCCATTGGAYAGCATGGTTGAAGAGATTCGAGAACTCTGCACTGAGCATAAATTCCGTTACGGATACCGAAAGATTACTGCACTGCTTCGAAAAAAGCACAAGATTAATCACAAGYGCGTACAACGAATCATGCAATGTGAGCAGCTWCAATGTCGAGTCAGAGTMAAGAAACGAAAGCAWACAGGGCAGCCTGCTTATGTAGCTGAGTACCTRTTAAAGCGGCAATTTCAAGCTGAAGCACCGATGCATAAACTCGTCACGGATATTACGTATTTACCATTCGGYGGAAAAATGATGTACCTATCGAGCATCCTCGATTTATATAACGGRGAGATCGTAGCTAGCAGTCTATCCGATACRCAAGAYACGGMCTTTGTCCTRGATACACTYAATCAATTRCCAGCTGTGCCTGGTGCGATYCTSCATAGCGAYCAGGGCAGCGTCTACACGTCGCTGGGGTATCAGGAAGCTGTAAAAGGAAAAGGCATTACCATGAAGCATGTCCCGCAAGGGAACGCCCGCTGATAATGCCCCCATTGAATCGTTTCATTCCACACTAAAGTCTGAAACGTTCTACCTCGAAGGGTTGAGCCATACAACGACTGCAATCGTTGAACAGACCGTTCGAGACTACATCACTTACTATAACGCAATTCGTATTCAAACGAAACTAAATAACCAGTCGCCGATTGATTACAGGCGACTGGCCGTTTAAACTTGAAGGTGTTTTGATCCCTGTCTCACAAATGGGGGTCAGTCCCCTCAACTAACTCCTCCTCTCTGCTTTCATTTTCAAATACCTATTAACATTTCTAAGAACGATTAATTTGAATCATCTATCATTTTAAGATTAACACTCAGCTTTGCTTGATAAGTCAGCAATTCGTAAGCAAAAAGTATGATGAATATCTGAATACTTTTCTGAAACCGGAGCATTCTAATTGAAAAATAATGGATGTGACAGACATGCATACGGTATGGAAAGGCGCGATCAGCTTTGGCCTGGTACATGTGCCGGTTAAAATGTATACCGCAACCGAAGACAAAGATATTCATTTCCGGAGCCTACATAAAGAATGTGGTATGCCTATTTCCTATATAAAGACATGTAGGCAATGCGACAAAGAAATTGATCCAGCTGAAATCGTAAAAGGTTTTGAGTCTGAAAAAGACAGATATGTAATTATTAAAGAAGAAGAGCTCGAACGCTTCCAGAATGAAGCCGCGAAAACAATTAAGATATTGGATTTCGTTGATCTACAGGATATTGATCCCCTTTATTTTCAAAAAGCCTATTACCTGGCCCCTGATTTGGCAGGCGCTGGAGCCTACAGCCTGCTGCTGGAGGCGATCAAACAGACTGGCAAGATTGGCATAGCCAAAATTTCCATACGCAGTAAAAGCAGTCTTGCGGCGATCCGCGCCGTCAACAACTGCATTTGTATGGAGACCATGTTTTATCCGGACGAGATACGCTCGCTCTCTCAAGTCCCAAATCTTCCATCACAAACCGTTATAAACGAAAAAGAACTCTCATTGGCCAAAGCTCTTGTGGAGCAGCTGAGTGAGAAATTTGAACCGAGCAAATATACGGACGATTATCGGATATCCCTTCTTGATCTCATTGAACAAAAGATCACCGGTAAGAGTATAGATGTTGTTACTGCTCCTGCAGCAGAAGATAGATCAAATGTAATTGATCTCCTGGCTGCTCTACAAGCAAGCCTAGATTCAACTAAGCCTGTGACTGATAATTCTCCGCCCACTAGGAAACGAAAAAACGCTGCGAAATCTAAGGATAACGTATCATGACTCCTATTATGGTTCTGCCTGGCGTACCAATGGCCCCAATCACTTCACCGGATATACCTACCGGTCCAGACTGGGGCTATCAAATCAAATGGGACGGTGTGCGTACTCTGGTGAGACTTGACGGCGTAGGTGGCATAGAAATATTTTCAAAGCGCGTAGAACTCCGCAATGATCGATTTCCTGAGATCGTAGAACTTTTGAAACCGCTACGAATCGGTGCCTGTGTACTTGATGGAGAAATTGCTTACTTTGACGGTACACGACCAAACTTTCAGCGCGTCCTGATCGGGGTTAGCCGTAAGAAATATGATGACAATCTGATTTTTGTAGCTTTCGATATGCTCTATGATGATGGACAAGATATTCGCTCTCTCCCCTTCAGGGAGCGATATGAGCGACTTACAGCAAGGCTTCCAACAAAACAGCCAAGGTTATTTGTTACTGACCTGGTATATGATGGACCTGCACTATGGGATTGGGTTAATACTCATGAGTGGGAAGGTATCATATCCAAAAAGCTAGACAGCCCCTATGTTGAAGCTAAAAAGCATCGATACTGGTATAAAAAAAGAAAAGAAGTTCGGATCGTTGCTGAAGTCGTTGGAATAAAACTAAAGTCAGGATATGTATCTAGCCTGGTATTGCGGTTCGAGGATCGATATGTTGGCCACGTATCGGGTATAGATGCGGCTTCCAAAAAGGTGCTGAAGCAATTTATGGAGCAGCATCCTGGAGAGTGTCCCTTCCCCGTATTGTCTGCCGGCATGAAGAAATCAGATGTTAGATGGCTTAGCATCCCCTTCTCCTGCAGGGTTACCGCTTTAGAATTTAGCGACTCCGGTATCTTACGGCAGCCAAAGCTATTAGGATTTGGGAGTGGCAATGGATGAGAGAAGGCGACTATGTACGTGTGCGAGGCGCTAAAAAAGTCGGAAAAGTCCGGAGTATTAAGGATAGAAATGTAGAAGTCGAATGGATATTTGAAAAAATCATGAGCAGCGGAAAATTCAAACACATCGTGGAGTATGAAATTGATAATTTAGAAGGAGTTTAAAGCATGTTGAAGCAAGAAACCTTAACGGTCACATGTATTGGTTGCAATAATAAGAATGAGATCCCGATTGACAACCTTTTAGATTACTCTTGTATTACCTGTGGAACATCCATATTAGCATTAAAAGAAACGGAGCAAGAAATATTGGTTAAAGAACTGGATAAAGCATCTGACGAATTGGATCATATCATTGGGAATGTTATGTTTGGCAATATTGATCCTGAAATGGCGTCAAATTGGCTCGAACACGAATCAGGTCGAATTGTAGATACGTTAAATAAGGCGAAGGAATACATAGAAAATAACGAAAAAATGGAATAGTTGTTTTTATAAACGTATGACCGGCTACAATTATAAATACAATGGCAGCCGTGGGTTGCGTAAAAATGAACCAAGGCTGCGTTTGTATGTGGAATAATCATTTAGGAGGATCTATGCATGTGTGGACGATACACGATAACCTCAGAGCTCGATGAGATCATTAACACCTTTGCCATAGTTGAAACCGACTATGAATATACTAAGCGATATAATGTTGCCCCTACACAAATCGTACCAGGCATTATTCTTAAAGAAGGAAAACGGGTACTCTCAGGATTTAGGTGGGGACTCATTCCTTTTTGGAGCAAAGATCCTAAAATAGCTTATAAAATGATAAATGCACGAGCTGAAGGAATCGAGAAAAAGCCAGCATTTCGCAGTTTGTTAAAACGAAACCGAATCTTGATCCCAAGTAACGGATTTTATGAGTGGCGTAAGGAAGGTGAAGGAAAACAGCCCTATCGATTTCAGATGAAAACAAAAGCTGTCTATGCCTTTGCTGGACTTTATGATACCTGGCGAGACTCTAATGGGGAACCCATTTCAACCTGTACCATTATCACGACTACGCCGAATCAGCTTGTTTCAGATGTGCATGATCGTATGCCGGTCATATTAACGGATATACATGGCTGGTTAAATCCCGAAATGGAAGACGTCTCACAATTTCTCAAACCATTTCCTGCCGACGAAATGATGAAATATCCAGTCTCAAGAGATGTAGGAAACGTTAAAAATTCAGATGAATCCTTAATAAAGGAAATTCCTTTGAACTCCAAATAGCCCCATTAGTATCATCGGTTTCTCCAAAAAAAAATTTATAAGAACCTAGTAATTGAAACAACGAGTGCAAACGTTTTAAGTTGAGCTATTGTTTATCATTAGTTGATTTTAAATTACATTGCTCGAGATAGGTGAGTAGTGCTTATGCAATTTTTTTCCTTCTTTTTCGTTTACGATTATATCAAGCACGGTAACACCAGCATCTATAGAGAGTCAATTCAGAATTTTGAGCATTAACCATTTTTAATAGTTATGTTAATAATATTCTTTCACGATTCTAAATCCTTAAGCGAAAGTAGGTTTATCTTTTCTTGTTTTTTCTGCCAGACTACGATCTTCACCGTAGAAGGAAACGTGAATCTTATGCGGCTCACTTTAAATGTCAATATAATGAGTTCGAGCAATTCTTGATCTGATATATTCTCGTATCCTTTAAAGCGTGTGATCCCGGATCCCAAAACGGGTAGGGCTACTGTTCTCCCAGCATAGACTCTGTCTATCTCAGTCCAGAAATTTAAAAGGCAGCTTATGTAGTCGTTTATCTCGAGGTACGCTTTATTACTAGCATCGAAACGAGAGAACGCCGTAAGGAGATAATCGTCTACCATACATATTGTTCCTAGTTTATATTGAGTTTTCTTTCCAATAGTCCTTCCCTCGTTTGTGGAGGCGATCATCTCTGGTAAATGGTTGTCAGAAGAGATAATGTCGTCTAAAGTATTTACATTTCCCGAATAGAATTTTTTGATATATATTCCGTTGAGGGAAGTGCTTGAAATAACTTTCTCGTCTACCATTGTGTCGAAATATTCATTAAAAGCAACTGCTTTCAGGTCAGCTTCCTCAGAGAATAAATCACCAAACTTCACCTCAACCTCTGAGTTGTTAATCGTTAGTTTGATGCTCCGACGTAAATTGGCATGAATCCAAATTCCGATGTAAACAAGGACCAGCAATATCAGTGTCCCTCCACCAATGAGCGCCTTGTTTTTGGGCTCTATTTCAACAAAGAGAAAGACAATAGAGGTGATAACGCTTATCACGCTTAGAAAGCCGTAGAAAGTATGTAGTATCTTTTTATCAAAAAACGAGACTTTCATTCGCATCTGCTCCTTTATCGAATTAAGCCCCATTTGATTTGCGCGTCACGGTTGTAATAATTCTTCCCATCACTAAGATGCTCACCGTTCACATGAAAACGCGTAATAGCATCCATAATGCAATCCTTAGCAAATGCGATATGGATAGCCTCTACACCAGTATTATTGATACGCTCGGCAAGCGCCTTTGGCCATATGTCACTGTGGCTCTCTACATTCAAAATGGATGAAAACTCGGGATATGCAATAATAAGCGGAATTTTGTATGTATCTATGGCTTGCTCTATCTCATAGGATAAAACGCTTCCGGTAAAACGAGTCTTTTTGGTAAGGATGACGAGCATGTTTTTTGATGATTTAAGTCGTTCCTGAATCCGCGCATATAGAGTTGTCCGTTTACTTGTATCGCGTACTGCATCCGTTTTCTCATGACTGTTAGTTAACGAAAACTTGATGTTTTTGTTTGCACTCCATGCTTGAATAGTGGAATAATATCTAAAGTCAGACTTTGTAGGATCTTTTTCTCCTAAACCATCAAAAGCAACATAGGTTCCTGTCCGATTTGCCATGTGTTAATCCTCCTAATATAAAGTATTATTTTCACCTGTTTACTCGTTCATTATTAAACATAAAACTCGTCTACTCCGACCTCTCAAATCTATTATCACTACTTAATTCTCTGTGTAAGAGTATCTTATACGGTTCAACGTGATTGATTTTCAACTAAACTGCCCGATAGCTTCTTTATAATTTCCATAGTGTGTCGACATTTAGGGAAATTGGAACAGCCATAAAACTCTCCCCGTTTCCCATTACGTTTTACAAGTAAATAGCCACACTGGGGGCAGTCCAGATCTTCAGGCTCCATATTCTCGTTGCTCACTGCGACTTCATTTTCAAGTTCTGGTTGTTGGGTAATCTGTTTTGAACTTGGAGCCTTCTGTTCAGGATTTATTGCTAACATCAACTCAATCAGCTGCTGCCGCATGATTAAACGAACGCCGTTAGATTTGGCCAATGTATACGCCTGCTCTGTATAATCACTGTTGGTAACAACCCACGCTTCTGTTGCTCCGTAATGATTCAATGCTGTATGTACTTCTTGCACGGCCTTTAGACCAACATTTTTGCTATAACGCTTCGCCTGGACCACGATTTTCTTTCCAGCTTTTGAGATGATTAAATCTGCACCGTAATCACCTGCAGCTTGTGTAACTTCTGCAGCATAACCGTGTGCTTTAAAAAGATGACCCAAATACTTCTCAAACTGTCGCCCCTCCATCTTATCGATTTCTGCAATGCCGGATCTCTTTAAACGCTCGATTTGTTTTTGATTTATGGAGAAGATAATAAAGGCGTAGCCCGCAAAAATTACACCGGCAGCAATCCCTGCAGCTACAATCGATTTCGTAAGCGAGTAGGCTCCCCATCCAGCCCCAATCATGAGTAGCAGTATAAATGCCTGTAATGGATCTAACTCTTCCTTTTTTCTTCTGCGCCTGGCCATCTGTCTTGCCCCTTTGTCGTTTTATGTTGTCTATCCATTTCTAAAACAGGAAAATATGCCCACACGTATGCAAATGTAGTAGAATCTTACTATATTTCTGTTAAATTTGGAAGCATTCTATCTATTCTCATATCAATGGAGGCATAAATGATCGAACTGGAAAATGATTTTAAAAAATGGTTAATTAGTGAAGGATTTGTAACCGAAACGATTCGAAATTTTGTATCTCAATTCTGTGAGTTTTGTAGGTTTTGCGATAGTCGAGGCTATAGTGTACTCGAACTAAGTGTTAGTGTTTCACGCGAGTATTTAGCCTGGCTTTGTGAGCGGCCAAATTATCATAATGGCCAACCGCTTTCTACAGGAACACGTCTGAAACATTACTATTGTTTAAGACAAATTGGATTATTCCTTGCGGAGAAGAACTTATATAATGGTGATTTAGTGAAGGGGATTCGGAAGCCTCCTAAAAAACAATCGGTCATTCAAGGTTTTTCTGCAGAACAATTACAAGCTAACATCAATGCCGTCCGAGAAATACGAACAACACCACAATATAAAGAACGGATGGCTCTGTTAATCTTTATGTTGGCCAGTACAGTCCTAAGAATCTCGGAAGCAACCAACCTGCATGTTTATTCGCTTGATCATAACAAAAGGATCATGCTAGTGCTAGGGAAAGGTAACAAGGAACGCGAAGTTCCCTTCTCTCGTGAGCTATCCACGCTGATACTGAATTACATCAACAAATATGGCATTAAACGAGACGATTACTTGTTTGCCTCACGCTATAAAAAGCCTTAGCATCATCATCCATACGAGATGCTCTGCGTAAAACCGGCAAATTATTAGGTAGCTATTTAGATATTGACCGTATGCGGGTAAGTCCTCATACGTTTAGACATACTTTTGCAAGGCTTTGGGTAGTCAATGGAGGAAATACCATCGCATTATCACGTATCATGGGTCACACATCAACCCGAATGACGGATAAATACGTTAGCCTTTGGGGCATTGATTTAAGCTCATCCTATGACCTATGTAATCCATGTGGCAATATTAGCGTTCCGGATTTCACTGCTTATTACGAACCTAAAGATGAGATCGCATAGGACCCTGAAAAAACGCTATGCCCATGAGTTATCGAATAATCTATCTGCGGTTACCATTATGAAAATCAAAAAAAGGGTGCTTCAGCCTAAAAGCTGCAGCGCCCACCAAGAAGCAACCTCAGAAATCTAAAGGTTGCTTTTTCTGTATTCTGTATCCATTTTATTTCTTTGTAAACGCAGTGAGAAAATTGATATATATTCTTTCAATTGTAGCTGTTCTTTGAAAGTGCCATGGTATAATAAATAGCCTCTTAAATTCTAGTCCAATCATCATAACTGTCGTCATTACACTTCCGGAAATCGTTAAGCTTTGAGCAGCTAATGAACCAAAGACTGGTACAATTTCCGATAATTTCGACAAATCTCCTTTCGTTGCTTCCATAATAGGTTTTGTTGCTGGTGAAGAATAGCCAGTTGCTGAGTTAGTATGCATTTCAAAAGTATCCGTAGAATGTAAAAGCAATCCATCATCTTTTAGGAGGTTGCGTAAATGATAAAAAATATTCTCGAGTACTTTCACTGTGAATTGATTAACAGCCACAACATATGTACTTCCACTCTGTTGGTTATGCATCATAAACTTAGGTCCAATCAATTGTGTAGTATAATTACAACCCATAATGAAATCAAACTTCCCTGTTAATGATGCCAATTCTGAATTTGGTTTCAATGTATTTATTAGGCCAATAATTTCGGGTTCAGACATGTTCTTCAAGTCAGGCACTTGATTCGCGAATCCCGTTAAATCAAGTTGCATACTTTTAAACTTATCAGGCTGTTTAACTTTTTCCATAAAACAATTCAGAGCGTCTGGGTCAATATCAACAATAACTATTTCGTCAAACAGAGACTCAAGTTTCTGAATATCCACATCATTCCCATTTCCTGCACCTAATAATAAAGCTCTGCCTGATAACGGTTTGTGTGAAACACTTAGTTTATCCCATATCTCAGTATGCATTTTTCTTAAAGAAGACCAACTATCCCATCTATTTCTAGTATCCGTATTAGCTTGTTGCTGTACATCTAGCATTTAACTTTCCTCCACTTTCTGCGATTTCTTCATTTGTATTTTTTTGTAACTCTTTGTCATATTCTATAAATGATTTATTTGTCCTCTATTTCTAAATTAATTTAAAGAAAAGGCAGTACTGTTAATATTACGGGCAGTACTGCCTTCTAACCAAATTACCAAGCTTTATGAAATTCAAAAAATGCAGTCCAATTATCTTTAATCTGTATGGTTACATCCGTCTCCTTCACCACGCCATTCGAATACGTGGCTTTAAAATGGAATATATAGTCCCCATCTTGTAATGACTCTAACTTAACCTTAGCTTGCTCAGCACCTATATAACCACTCCATGCCTTTTTGTCGGTAGATGCTAAGCTTGTGTTGCCTATTCGCTCCGCTGCTACTTCGACCTTGGTCGCCTTTGTGGTACTAACGCCGGTATCTGTTGTTCTCGCGTTAAGAACAAAACGTTCACCCGCCCAAAAGGTTGAAGGACTTCGCAATTCCTTCGGTTTTACTTCATTCCATCGCAGTCGATTTGCTTCCCACTCTTCCGTATGCACTACTTCTGCCGTAATTCCCAATGCGAGAACCTGCATTGTTTTCGTCACGATAATGGGATCTGCAATGCCATCACTTACTGTTTGTTTGACGCTCCAGTTTCCAACTTCCATTAGCTGCAGCACCGGCCCTGTTTTCGGATAAGATGCACCGCTACGTATAAGCGTATAGCTGAAATTCCGCTTAGCTCCCGATGGACTTGTGAGTTCATACGCCACTGACAACGGATCTCCATCCTCATCGTTGACAGATGATGCTATGGTTACAAGATCCCCTTCATACACTGGCTTAGGTGACCAATCAAAGTCAGCTGTCGGTGCTCGGTTCGTACTGAAATGAATATAGGCATAATAACCCTCGTTACCGGCTACGTCATAATCTAGCACAGTCAACCGGTACTCTTGGCCAGCCACTAGTCCAGACACACGATATGATTTCGCCTGCAGGGAAATCGGTATACTGTACTCTGTTGTGCCATCTTGATTTAAGTCAATATTCGTCACGCTGCCATTACTATTTACCTTTTGTAGATAGAATGTGCGTGTCGCATGGCCAGAGGACGGAGCTGCATCGCTAAAGGCATTAAACTTCACCGTTACGGCTGTCGGTTCAACCTCCAACTGCTCATCTACATCTGCAGGCTTAACGGTATCCACAAAGAAATAACCATTTGAAGAATATGGTCCCCATAGAAAACCATCGTTTGCCCTGGCTCTCCAGTAATATAATCCGTCTGCTAGAGCTGTTGTGGTATAGCTTGCTGCAGCAACCGTGGCATTCGTATCAACCACTCTTGCACCATCCGACACGCGATAAACTTCATAATCTATTGCGGTAATTGGATGGTTCTCCGGATCAATGGTAAATACGCGCAGCTGCGGTCGATTAATGTTGGTGTAGACCGGATTATCTGCATTAGCTCCGTTATACGAGAGTAAATGCGTATCTGGCGGTAAATCCAGCACAAAGTAGCGGATGTTACTTAAATTTGACCAAGCACCCTTTGAGTAGACCTGCCCTTGTACACGTACAACACGTCCAGGATTGATCATACCATCCATTACCTTAAAGCTTTTCTCTAATCCTGCATAATCAATATACAACGCAACCTCATTTGTATCTGTATATGTTAGTGATAAGCGATACTGCTCTTGTGGATCATTCTCTGCATCGTAATAGGTCCAGGTTATCGTCGGTTCTTTTACGAGTACCGTAGGAGCAGCCGCTGAGGTTCCTCCTGGATAGGTTATGGTCATTACTGGTTTGGTTTGGTTCACAGGCGGTAAAGCGTCTTTGTAAATAACTTGCTGCGCCCAATATGACCAAGCCCCATGAAGATCCTTTACTTGCTCTTGAATGATAAGTTCGACACCTGGACGGCTATAAATTGTCCGTTTACCGGCTGTCCACGTTGTTTCATCCGCCCAGCGTGTGCGGAACACTTTATCAAGCAGGCGATTGGGGATATCCGGATCGTAAGAGGTATCAAAGGTATCGTAATCAATTGCTTCACCTTCACCATACACATAACCTGTGAACCGCGCATCAGGCAGTGCAATTGGTCTACGATGGACATATAGTAGCTTAGTGACCGGCTCCGACCATTTACGATAGGATGATATACCTGGATTATCTTGCGCTCTGTAGCTAATCTCGTAAACACCAGGTTTCTCTAGTGAATTTAAAGTTGTTGAACGTGTCTGTCCATGATACATGCTCATCCCTTCAGGATTCTCAAAAATATTAGGGTTGTGGCTGTACGTCCACTCTTCTAGTATCTTAGGATCTTCCTCTATATCGGAGAAGATTTTGTCATAGGTAATCGTTTCATTGATTAGTACAGCTTCATATTTCTCCTCGGTGTACATATCACCATAATTTAGTTTCTTAACATTGGAGAAAACAGCATTCGACTGTCCTAACGACATTAAACCGGCAAAACCTTTTGAATACGTACCATCGGCAACCTCTAGTACTTTCGCATAATTCACATATACACGCTGGATGCCATTAACCGATTCTACTTTAATCGGATACGTGTTAAACGCAGTCCGTGTCATAGGTGTAGATTGCAATAACGTTTTCACACCATTAACCACACGGAATAACGATAGGGTGTTCTTGCTCCACTCCATAGCATACATATTCTTTTCATTCTGGATCTGGAAAGCAGCTCCGATAACCTTGTCATTTCTTATATCACTAACATTCGCATGAAATTCTAAGGCGTAGTTTTTCATCGAGCTTCCTGCATCATAGAGCATTCCGCCCCAATCATCGCTAGTAATTTCAACTGTATTCGGATCTATTTCTTTGATTGAACCATTTGCGTTAGCTGAAACAAACGGCATGACATTTTTTTCGTAAAAAACATAAATGGWGCCATCAGGTAAAATAGGTGTTGATGATCCTGATTGCTTTTGATTATTTCCTGGTTCTGGTCCGGAATATGGTGTCTGGGCAATGACACTATTGGTTGTTGCATTATACAAAACGGACCATATTTTTTTAGGTGCATCAGCATCACCCCAAGAGCTTCCCACACCCATAAACACAGGATAAATAATCTGATCGTATTGATTGATAAATATTTTACCAAGGTTTGAACCATAATCTACACCTTGAAAACCGCCGTGTTGGTCTCCATAGTAATTAAAAAATGCATTATACGATTCGTGCGTTCTACCTTGGGAATACGTCAATAAATTGGAAAATACGATTGGATTTGCATTGGGTGCTACATCTGAATAACCTAATGGATGTGAACTTTCGTAACTGACAACCCTTCTTCCAAAAGCGCTCTTAAATATTTCTTCACCGTAATAGTCAGTACCGCTCTCAATTGCCTCAAACATAGTAGTACCTGTTTTACTGCTACCCATGGACACATAATTTACATATACAAATCTTTTTGAATCAGATATGGAAGCCGCWGATAGTCCAATTGCACCCCCTACAGTAACGGTACGAGCTACACCATTTTTTTTCACTTGTACAACGAGACCTCTCACTCCTCCTAAACCAGAAGAATAGCGATCTTCAAAGTTATACGTGAAGTATGCATCTCCGTTATCATCTTCGGTCAAGTTAATGTTTGAAATAAATCCTCGATCCAAGTTCTCCCCTGGTGCTTCCCACACTAAGCTTTTCGTTTTTAAGGAGTATTTGAAAATTCGCAATTGATTATTGTAATTATAATTATATTGCTCTGGCACATCATACGAGAATTTACTAGCTACATACATATACTCGCCATTAGATGAGATTTGGACAAGAGCCGGCCCAATTCCGCTGCCTAGTCCGCTAGGTGATGTTAAACTAGATTGCAAATGAATGGAATCAAGATACACACCATTTTTATCGTACCGCGCAATGACCACTAAATATGGGTTGGCTGCATTTTGACTTCTATCTGCAAAGTAGAAGATTTCATCTCCGTCAATTTCCATAAGTGTGAAGCCAGAAGGTGTATCAAAATTAACCGTCCTTAAAAGCTCACCTGTAATTGAATTTCGTTCATAAAATGTATAGGGATAGTTTGGCAAACTATAATTTTGATTATAAGAATATAGCCGGTTCCCACCGAAAACCTTGTTGAATAATATTTCTGTAATTGGCACACTCCAAGTGGGTTTAGCAACAATATCTGCAGCAAGCTGATATTTTGTTCGTGAGTTCGCTCCATTTCCTGAGTTTGGGTATCCCACAGAAAAGTTTGCGTATACTCCATTTTTTGTCGATAGTGTAGTAGCATCCGCTTTCCATGCCGCTTTTTGGGCATTTCCGCCTTTGTATGGCGTCTTAGCCGTCCACGAACGTAATATCGATTGCGTCGAATAGTTAGTTATTGGTGGGCCGCTGTCTTCTCCCTGCCCTGGCTGCTGCGTAATTCCAAACACGTTAAAGTTAACTGAAGGAGCATAATTCAGAATATCGGTCGTGACAATTCCTGAATTTCCTTTCATTCCATAGTCTTCAGTTACTGAGGCGCGATATTGCCGCTTACCAACGGTCGTGTAGTTGACAGAATGTGTTGTTTTAAAAGCCCCATCATATAGCGGTTTCCACGCTTCTTCCTCAAAGTTTCCATCACCATCTTGGTCATAGCGTTCTTCAAGAAACAGATACTTTAGAATGTCACCGTCAGGACTCTCCGCATCGATATAAAGCATAAAGCCATTACCCCGATAAGACTCTTCAGGCGCTATCACTGCTACCGTTGGTGGTGCATCCGGTATAACCTCCATGATTAGATTCGCCCAATCACTTACTCTACCGGTTGTATCATAAACTCTACCCTCGATGCTGTACTCACCTAAATTAGCAGGCGTTACGGTAAACCACCCATTTGTATAGGCTGCATCGCCTACTTTTTTATAACGCATCTCTGACTTGCTAAAATCAATTTTTTCGCCTCTATCCTCTAAAGGAGTATACGAATTTAAGAGGTTGTATGGCCGCTCTAGAGGTCTCCCTTGTACCACACGTGTTATTCCTGATACGATGGCTACTGGTTTGGGATCTACAACCCGAAGTAATGCAGTATCCTTTTGAGATCCACCAAATTCATCAGTTACGATAATTTCAGCTGTATAGAAGCCAGGAGTATTATATGTGTTATACATAAACTCATAGTCTGTATTATTGGGTAGTACTGTACTCAAGTTTTCGGTGAATTTCCACGTATAGCCATTCAAACCTTTTGATCGATTAATAAGCGATGACTTTTCACCTGCAATGATAGTTGAAGGTTGAAATTCAATGTCCGCTATTAAATCAGGCTTAGGTGTAGGCGTTGGTTCTGGTGATGCTGAAGGAGTCGGAGTTGGTACTGCTTTATTGGCCACATTTATTATAAGCTCCGCCCACTCAGATACCTTTTTAGCGCTATTTGTTACGCGCAGCTCCACCACATATTTTCCTTCAGCTGCAAAGTCTTTGGCAGCTGGCTTGGTCGCTATCGTTTTACCTGCCGGATTCTTATATTTCCATTCTCGTATCGTGATAGCTTCCTTCCCTGGTGAATAAGAGAGTTTATCATCAAGTTTTGGATCTGCTGAAGGCTTAATTGTTATCTCTGGCTCGGTGCGATGATCTCCCTCAACGTGTGATATGATGGCCATTGGTGTGGTCGGCTCATTTAGCTTATTGACCATAATTTGAAATGCTTTTGTATTGTTAGTTTCATCTGTTTCCGTAATCTGGCCATTAAAGTCAGCCTTGGCCGACAACTTCTTAAGACCACTAGTCGCAAAGCTCGTACTAAATGTTACTGTGGAGCTTGCACCAGGAGCAAGGTTACTTATAGGCTTTGTAGGTTCAGGAGAACTGCCAAATAGGCCCACAACGAAGGAGCCGCTATTTTTATTTCCATTATTTTTGACGGTGACAACGATTGAGGTAGCTTGGTTCACATAGACCGCGTCGGGGTGTACGACCTTCGTTACTTCCAAATCGATTGTCTCTGGAATGACATTTATATCAAGTGTTTTCATAGGTTTTATTGTAAAGATTTCATACCACCAAGAACCGTCCGTCCATTCGCTCCACATTTGGACAACACCAGGAGTGAAATCAGTTGGCTTTTGTTGAATAATAGCGTAATCGAGCAATGTGTCGCTAGTCCAGCTTGCACCTTTGAGTGCATTATAGCTTGTTATAAAATTAGAAGAGTAAGATGGTTTGTTGTAGGGATCTACCATTTTAGATAACCACGCTGGAGCTTCAGGATTACGTGTAAAATCTATAGATTCTTTCAACCCTCTACGTTGGCCTTCAGGTTGAGCCCATGGCTTTTTAATCCAATTTTTCGCTACGCTGCCGGTTGCACTAGAGTCTGGTGGGAATCTCCAGTTCCTATAAACAGATCCGCTCGCATCCCAACCAAGATAACGATATTGTCCAGTCTTCTTGTCCGTCTCATTACCTGAAACTTCAGAAGGACTACCGTATACAACAACTGATTCACCTATGTTCAATGAATTAAGCAAATACTTTTCGTTAAGGGCTTTACAGTTTGAGCTCATTTTAGGAATTTTATAAACGCTTATTATCCCTTCAGCCTTTGTTCCGTAGCTTGGAGGAGATGGACATACCCCCGCCTCAACTCTCTGAGGTTGAAATGGTATTGAAGTAACAGTAACGACAACAAGCAACAAAAAAAGCAACTGCGCTCGCAGCTGCTTTCGAAATATTATTTTCATTTTTACTTAGCCTCCTATCCAAAATACAACACCGACATTATCGTTCGCTTTATACACTAGAAAACTACGTCCATCATATGTCGTTTTAATTGAATTTTTACCTTCAACAAATTTCATTCCATCTACTTTAATATAATTGGAATACGCCTTTTCATAAGATTGTGGATAGTACTGTTTTAAAAGATCCTTAAGCAAAGCTTTTACATCGGAAGATGGTTCATCAACATTTATTGTAGTTCTTTTTAATTCTGCATCATACTCGATCCATACATTATGATCCTCAAAAACATCTGATCCTTTTAAATTTACACCAACAGCTCCACGACTAATCGTAGTATGCCCTTTGAAACTAGGCAAAGATTGAATCAATGCATCAAGCTCTTTGTCTGTTTTAGGATAAGCAACCGGCTTAACTTGTGGATTTTTTGCCTTAAGAGTATTAGAGATCATCAGAACAGCTTCAGCTCGTGTTGCATTCTTGTCGCCACCCATTGTCCCATCTGGATAGCCCTTCAAAATCTCATTCTGTTTCGCAATTGCTAGGTAGCCTGACTTTACCCCATCCGCATCCTTGCCAAGCGCTCTAACTGTCATACGGGCAATCTCTTCACGAGTGATTTTCCGATTAGGCTCGAATTGTGATTCCTTATATTCATTCACCTTAATGATGGATTGTTTTAGACCTGTAGAGATCGATGCACGAAACCATCCTTTATCGTCGATGAAAGGTGTGTCTTGATCCTCTAACTTGTATTTCATCGCGGCTACCAACGATTTTGTAAACTCAGCACGAGTAATATTATCGTTAGGTTTAAAGCTTGTTGCACTATAACCATTAATCCAACCTTGACTCACTGCAGTATCGATCTCTGATTTTGCCCAGTGTGACTTTGTATCTGTAAAAGCAGCTGCAGCTGCTACGGTCTGCGACGCAAGCAATACTGTCACAAACGTCATGATTACGGCTAGCTTCATTTTTTTCATTGGGATCACTCCTATTTTCTATTTACCAAAATTAATCAATCTAGTTATCTAACTATTTTATCGACATTCTTGTTTTCTTATTAAACCCTTCACTTCCTTTCTTATAAAAATGTCATCTACTACCGATATGGATGACTACAAGCATCAAATCTACACTCTTTAAAGATATCAATTCTAGAGGTTAATAAAGTTAGCAAATCGTATGCAAAAAGTATGATTATTATAAACAAACCACTTCGATTATCGTTCCCGTTCCTCCACACGTTCCGCACATAGCGCATCCTCCTTCCTAAATATGGGTTATGAAAATTCGTATTCATTATGTTGTAACGCAATATCGTCGAACTGCGACACATTACTCCTTACTGGAGAAGGAGATTAAACTAACAGGCAGGAAATTTCAAACAATATGACGAAAAAATCTCGACATCGATTTACAGATACATTTTGGAAGGAAGAGGTGTTCACAATCCGAATCCATATCATCGGCGGCTCAGGAAGCGGCAAATCCTATATCGCGACTTTATTGAGCGGGAAGCTCGGGATCCCGCATTACGATCTAGACGATATTTTCTGGCATAATCAGTCGAATGAATACGGCGTCAAGGCACCGGAAGAAGAGCGGGACCGTCAGCTCAAAAAGATCATCGGATTTGATTCATGGATCGTTGAAGGTGTGTACAGGTCGTGGGTTGAGCCGAGCTTTGCCGCCGCAGATAAGATCGTCGTTTTGATGACACCCTTGTCCGTCCAGGAAGAACGAATATGGAGGCGCTATAAAGAGCGCATTACAGGCATCGTTCCAAGCAAGAAGCGCGAGACAATAGAAGGTATCCACAACTTGTTCGCATGGAATAAAGACTACAATTTGGTGAAGCTTCCTGATTTGATCAGCCGTTGGGAATATAAAAACAAAATGATTCTCGTTCGTGATAACCTGGATCTTCTTGAATTTCAATTGATATGAATTCGATCTGCGGGCTGTCGTAATTAAACTCCCTAACGGGAGACGATAGTTCAATTGACCGCCTTATGAGAGGCGGTTTTTTATTCCTCTCTGTCGCATTATGTGTCTACTACGAACACTTGATATTCGTTGAAGCTCATCAAACTTGAAAATCATCATCATGTTATGTCCAAGTGGAGCATTAACCATTTCATAGTTTGGGTGAAAATCTCCCTTTCCTGATACACATCCGAAAGGTACTTTACAAATCGAATTTCCAAACTCACGCCAAGCTGACTCTGCAGAATATTCACCGCATTTCCCAATCCAATAGTTACGAATTTTTTTAGGCAACTCTTCCCATGTAAGATACAAATTTTCACTGTCCCAAATATCGCAGATTCTTCTCCAGCCATGGTTTTCTTCGCAGAACTTTTGAGCTTGCAAGGAAGCTTGACTAACACTATAAAACTCATTAATCATCCCTAGTTCACCGCCTACGAATTCACAGTGATATCCTGATCACGATTATATTTTTTGCGGTAATCTTGATATACCTTCAATACCTCAGACTTTATTTCTTCAGGGATGTACTTTAGTGATTGCGAATCTGTAGCTGTCCATAGTACAGCTTCATGAAAGTCATAATTTTTTTCTCCATCATCATCTTTATATGGAATTTTCCGACCTACTATATGTTCTTCAGTTAATGTAATTGATGCTAGAGTTCCCCCACCTTCCACTAACAATTCAATAAGCATACAATTACCGCCACCATTATAAGATTCTTTTGATTTAATCCGCATATATTTTGTCCTCCTGGGCTATCAATTCTTCATTGTGCTGTTAGTTTTCTGCCTTAATTACCATAAACACAGGTGTCTCACGACGTTTAGGAGATGGTTTTTTCATTGAAGGAAGAGACATATATCCGATGCCACCAAAAACTAAAATGACAATAGCCATAAAAATAATTTTACTTAGTTCATACATATAAATAACCTCCTTCAGCTTCTTAACTCGAATTTTAGCAGTACTAATTCAAGTTGTAAACATGAAGGTTAATATCAATAAAAATGGCGAGTAAACCTTAAAGGTCTACTCGCCATTTTTGTCCTTATTTTCATTTTTTATCGTTTCGAATACCCCATGTTTCACTATTAAATCATTAGCATATGATTCCAATTTTTTATTTACAAGCGATGATAGCTTTTCCTTTTCTTCAATTACTTCTTTTTCAAGTGCAGTCCATTGTGCATCTGTTAAGAATAGGGACAATACTCGTTTTCTTTTTTGCTTCTTCAGGCCGTCTTTTCTTCCAGCCCCTAAACGAGCTCCACCCCAATTATTTGTCTTATCATTTTTTTCAGTGCTAGTATCATCCATAAAATAACTCCGCCTTCTTTTCTCTCTATAAGTTTTTCAAAATTAATTTTTCGCCAGCTTTGAAAGTGTTTTATCGTATTTTTCTGTTCCTTTTAGTGCTATTTTCAGTATGGCCTCGTCTGCAGCATGCACGATCCTTGGAGTTGTTTCGTTTTTATTTACCGCCATATCCGGATCCCTCTCTTTCATGCACCCACCCCCTTGTATTGAGCCTTGACTTAATTTGTACCTAGCATACGCAAGGGGCGTCATGTTTGCATTTAATTTTGAATTGTACCGTGTATTAATTAACTTGACTATAGTATAAACTTTTCTTCGCGATTTAAAAAGCCGGATTACAGCTGATTGTGCTATAGTCCTTTAAAATTACCTAACATACTCATGGCTGCTGCCTACGATGTAAGTGATATCGTCAGATACCCCGTAATATCGCGGATGCTTTACCTTCACGATCGCAATGATCGATGGCCCTTTTAACGTATCCGAGTAGTAGTAAGGTGGCCCGCTATGATAAAGCATTGGGAAATTGCCGGTCTCTATTTTTTCGAACCACACGAGCTCAAATGGATCCTTCCAGATGCCGCCAGGTAGAGGCTGCAGGAGTGAATTAAGCTTGAATGATGTCTGTAATGAGTTGAGCAATGCCTTCTCCGATTTCATGGGATCAAATCGGATCTTCCCCATTTCCAGCTCTTCTTCTATGATCTGCAGTGATGCGTCATGCGTTGCTAGATCCATACCTTCTTTTAGCCCAGCTTTTAACTTGGTTGACAGGTGTTCATCATGACTCCAAGCGCTATAGATAATGAAAATGGGCATCATTAAAAGTAGCATAATGACCCATTTCATGATCGCTCCTCAATATACTCACTCATGATGGAAATGGGGTAATTGTAGTCTCTAGCTTCGTCACTACCGAATAAATTAAAAATTTGCGTAGGTCCCTGCGGATACCGAAGCGTAACCTCGATTAACTCACCACGAGGCGCCGTTATCGTTGTGCCGGTGATCTGAATCTTATCGCGGTCAAAATAAACGGCTGTTAATTCATCCAAGATAGCCTCTTTTATTTCTGGCGTTATACGCCCTTCAATCGCCGCTAAATGTGCAGCTTCAAACGCTTTTTTCTGCAAGACTTGGTCTTTATAACTAATCGTTCGCTCCACGCCTGGCTGAAACAAGTAGTATAGGAAAATGGGTGTCAAAATGACAAAACCAATAACAATTTTCATTAAAATCGCCAGCATGCCTATCTAGACATGCTGGCTACCCTCCTTCCTTATTTCAAGACTGTGGGTACGGTTGTGCTGTTAGAAATAGTATGCGAGCGATCCCTCTGCACTTTTGCATCACCGAACGTTCCATCATCTGCAAAGATAGTTAAGCCAATCAATACAAACATTGCTGCGATTAGTAGAATAGTACCCATTGCTTCTTTCATTTTAAAATCTCCTCTCGCCCTCTAGGCGTTTTAGTTTAGTGCATCCATGAGGATGCTTTTATAGGCATTCGCGGCCATGTTCACAAAGTAAATGACCGAAATGATTGCTAAGAATACGACCGTATGGCCCATATACCCGTTTATCTTCAATCTTTGCTTGCGACGTTGCCTACGAAAATCCAAAAACGTATCGTAGTTCTTATCAAGTAGATCGACGGCCATTTCTGGGTTAGACTCATTGATTTTTTCAAGCAAATCCGCCAAAGTTTTTGCTTCCTTGGTTCCTACGCTCTCACCAAAAACTTTGAATGCGCGGGGACCATCCACCGGAAGATCTAATAGCAAACGATCTAGATCCGGACGAAGCGCTTTTGTAAAAACATTAAATTCCGTCAGCTTGGCAAATACGCTTTGGTAATGATCATTATTCTCCGCCTGATAATCATTAGAGAGCAGCATATAAAGATCAATAATCTCATCGCTCTTCTGCTTTTGCTTTTCTTTTCCGGCCATGACCAGGAATAAGCGTCCTGGCGCTATGGATGCCCCCGTCAACGTCAACAGATAGCACAAAGTAGCGATGACCATCCCCTTCAGTGGATACTGCTGATAGACCAGGAAAAATCCATGCAAAACAATAACAACAATAATGAAAAGCAAATCGCGATAAAATTTGTATTGCCAGGCCGAACCATTTTTCATAAATCCTGCAATCGAAAAGGCTGCATCCAAGCGATCATCTTGATAGAGCTGCGTAATTCGCCCCTTCTGACCACCCGCAAAATGAATGAATTGCTTGATTAATTGTGGCGGTGGACTACGGCGCCGAATATATAAAATTTCTCGTATAAACAGTGGTAGAGAGATCACCATCAGTAGATACAAACCTAACTTAAAAATAGGGATTAGCATGGGTTACACCTCAATTTTCGGCTTGGACAAAATCAAAGAAGTCACTAAGCCAATCACAACAAAAATAATACAAATGATTAATGCCTGTAAGGTCTTCGGATCATCAAATAAGACGTGAAAGATAGCCCCTTCAAACATTTTATTAATGCCAAAAATGGCAGCCGGTACAAGGAACAAAGGGATATAGCCCATGATAATAGAATCCGTATATTCCGATTTTTCGGACTCGACGATTCGTTTCGATTCTTGCATATCGGTATGCACTTTCTCCAAAGCTCGTCCAATATCTCGATTTTCTTTCGCGGCTTTGGTGAACAACACACCGAGCTGCTTCGACCAGCTATTATCGATTTGATAGCTAAAGAGCGCCACACCCTCACGGATGGCCATCTTACCCTGCAGCTGTAATACAGATACCAATGCACTAAATGCTCGTTTCATCGTTCCCTGCAATTCATCAGCCGTGTTATAAAGGGCATGATAGAGATCCCCATGAATCCCAGGGCTCCGGTATTTTAGAATAAGGAGCTCCGTTGCTTCAATCAAAGCATAGCTATTTTCTCTGCGAATATTGTAGAGCTTAACTCTAAGCAAACCGTAAGGCACGAGCGCCGTTATGCCTGCTAAACCAAATGCGCGTTTATTCCACCAGGTTACAAACTCCCCGCCGTTAAAGCCAAGTAACAGGAGCAGATACATGACGCTAAACACGCCACCACTGAAGATAAGAAACTGGTTAACGGAGTTACGATGAAACGTCTTACTGGTTGACCGAAGCAAAAGCTCTAAATGACTAAATGTTTGTTCCTCATCGTTTGCTTTCTTCGGCGTATTCAGATAAAGCGGCACACTCCATGACCGAAAAATCATATTCTGCAAAGCACCAATGAACCGGAAAGCAAAGCCTGTGTAAAGCAGCATAATCGCCGCTTTTAATATCATTTCAAGAGATAGATCGAGCTGGCTAATCATGCACTAGCCTCCTCCCCCTCAAGGCTGCTTAATGCGACCTCTATGTTGGATCCAAGCATTGGCTTATCTTCAGCTAGTCGTTTTAAAGCAAAGAAGGCTTGTTCGGCGTAATGCGGCGCGGTTTCTTTCATCTTTTGCATGGTATCTACAGATAAATCATCGCAATATGTCCAGCTGTTTTGTTCCATATCCCATCGCATAATGTCGTGACAACTCACCTCAAAGGTATACGGATCTAGCCTAACTTCCGTCATTCGTAGAAGTTTTTTTGATCCATCATCAAGCTCCTTCATGACAATGATGAGATGGATATTTTCGGCAACCCGAATCAACTCCTCGCGGTACTGACGATTTGGAAATCGCTGCAGTACGAGGCGAGCCAATTGACCAGGGATATTAGCTATACGCTCGGTATGATAGCTGGTCATGGAGCCGCCTTTACCGCGCTCACACGAAACAAGAAATAGTTCCGTTTCAATGCTGCGCGTTTCTCCCACAATCACAAAGAAATAATCGGAGCGCAGTACCAGGTCAAACACGCTATCATATTCTGCATCCGTCTTTACCACAAATTCAACGAGTTGATCATTCTCATGTAATTCGCTTAACTTTAATTCCGAATGGCCACGCTCAATGGTTACAGCCACTCGTCCTGGTCTGCGGCGTTCAGCATAGATAGCTTTAATCAGCGTACTTTTGCCCGAACGCACTTCTCCGGAAACAATCAAATTAAGCAACGCTTTTGATATTCCGCGTATCAGTGGCAGAGCTTCGGATGGAATACTCCCTGCCGCTACTAAGTCCTCCAGCGTCGGTGCTCGCATCGTTTGGTTACGAAAAATTATCGTAGGTCGACGAACGAGCGGCGGGATCATAATTGTTACCCTTGTCCCATCTACTAAATCGAGCTCTAACTTGGGATTGTGTTTATTAATGTGCGAAAATTCATCTTTCATCCTGATCTTTTCAATGATATTCTCGATAACCTCTTCCTCTGATTCGTATCCAAATGGCTGTAAATCAGGCTCGCCAGGAATATCAAAAAAAATCTTTTTCCCCATGATTCGTGCAGATTGGGATATGTGATACTTCGGATGATGATTCCACACCGAAATTGGACCGAGACCGAACGTTTGTTGAAAAACAGCTTCAACCAATGAATGATAATAGCTTGGCTGCATAATGTGCTGCAGTTGGTTCGTTTTTAAGTATTCTTCAATTTCACCCTTAAAAAGCTGCACGGCTTCTGTTATACCAACCACCGCATCGTGCTGCAGGGCCTGCCACTTTTTCATTTCTTTATCCGACCGCTCTTCATTTTTCTTTCTAAAGACCGTACGCACTTGTGTGCAAAGCGCTTTAAATTCATCCGTAAGGGCATTGTTGCTTGCTTTAAGCGCTACCGGCTGCTGCACGGCCTTACTCTCCAATTCCGAGATATGAAAATCTTTTTCACGCCATGCACCCATGATCGTATTCACCTCCTAGCAAACCATTTACTTTTTGGACTTTCGTTTTGCATGGGCCAGTTAAATCGTGATTGCAATAAATCAACCATACGTTTGAGCTGCTCGTTATATTTTGGGTGCTCTACTGTAGTCAGCAACCGACGTTCCATTTCACAGAGCATGCCATCCTCTTTTAGATCGGGTAACCATCCTAGCATCGAGGCAGCCATACTACGCTCAATCTCTTTGGTGTCTCCCCACTGCTTCGACCATTTATTGATGAGTAACAAAAACGACATCGGTTGCTCGTGATTGACCATCCGAAGCAAAGGCGCAAATCTTTGCCAGTTGGCCAGTGCAGATGGCTGCTGCGTCGTTACGACGATCCGCATATCCGCATACAGTAAAGCTTGCAAACAGAGATTATTATCGGGATTAGATCCGGCATCAATCAGTACGATATCAAAAGCCTCCCGTGCACAAGCGATGACATGTGCTACTGATTCCGACGAATACCGGTACCGTTTCGTCGGATCCGCATTGCCTGCCAAAAAGGCGAAATGCTTCGTTTGGTGCATATGAGCGACCAGTTCTGTTGGCGTTAGAATGCCACCGTCTTTAATTTGGGTATACAAGTCATGCAGATAGGTACCGGAGTAGGTGATAAACACATCACCTGGCGTAAAAGCATCCAGACCAATGACGGCGACTTTCCGATCCATCCGTTTTCCGATTTCTTCAGCTAATGACAAGGTGCTGCCTGTTAATCCGGTTTGAGATTTCGCGCCAACCAGAGCAATAACTTGCCCCCCATTGCGAATAGCCGGCGCGCCACCCATAAATTGTTGATGCACGTACTCCACCAATTGCTCTATGGTTCGCTTCGGTCGGCATACGCCGATACCGATTCGCTGGCATACAAGCGCTGCGTCTTCGGTGACCCCCGTGTCTGCTTTATAGCTGAGCAGATAAACCAGATTCTTTCCCTGTAAGAGCTCTACAACGCTTTCCAATTCATGCGGTTGTACCAGCCGGTCCGATATTAAGACCACCTGGCAGGTTTTAAATGTTTCCTGAATCAATTCCGGTTTCGTTACTTCTGAAGAAGAAAATAAGGCTTCGGTTTGTGCAGCCTGGCGCAATTGGCGACTTAATTCTTGATCATTTCCGATAAACCCAATGTTCATGAGCCATACCCCACAATAAATTGATAGCCACCGGCAGCTTTTTCCGACAAGAGTTTCAGTTGATCCGGCGTTAATTGCAGCTCTAGCTTACGCCCACGAACCGTTGCATCCACCCGTACATTCGGATTCACGTTACCCTCAGCATTCTTGACTTCATTTGAGCTCGCATCCTTGTAATAAGCAACCACGATATCCTCTATCACCTTCTCCGCCTGAGATAGCAGCGGCTCCGCAATGCCTGATTCTGGATTGATTTTCTCGATATCAGTCGGCACTGCGAATATCGTAATTCGGTCAAGCCTCCGCAAACTGCCTGGTACCGATAAAATCCAATCCTCCGGCATCTCCACCACCGTTGCTCCTGGTACACTGAGCAAAGACGTCTTATCTACGCGATTGATGGTCATTTGATCGCCGGCTTCAATCAGTTGCAAGGCTTCTTGGCCTACAAGTAAATGAGCATCCTCTTCCGGAATGGCACCAGAAATCACATAATCTTCTTTAATTCGGACAATCAAAAGATCGTCCTCCGTTATCGCCTCATGCGGAAGCATCTGCCTGGATGCTACGACTACATTTTGTGTATCCATTAAAACGGTCCACCTCGTATCGAGGAAGTAGAGCAGCACGAGCATAGCCACCATGGCAAATAGATAAAGCAACATTCGATTTACTTTTTTCAGACTTACTTTCATATCGTTCTCCTTTCGTTACGAAGATTTAACTTTGAACCACTGAGTACGGAGCTCAGCAATCGGTGCGTCTTTGCCCTGCCAGTAAATCGCCTCCGGTAATGCTTCGAGCAGCTGCTCGAAGAGAATCTCTTCTTGCGCTCGATTACCCGTAGACTCTTGCGGAATCAGCTGAACTACCCGCTGACATGCTTCCGGCAGTGTCATGACCTGACTTAATCTCTTCAACTCCACAAACGCGACGATATCTTGCTCGGTAAGCTGCCTTCGATTATTATCTTTCCGTTCAAACACATAACCGGCTTGTTCCATCATTGGCAACCAGCGGCGCAAGCTGCTCTCCGCCATTTGTAGTTGTTTGGCAACATCGTTCATCGCAATCTCTTTCACTCTTGCAGCTCCTTTCACCTCAGGTGTTCAGGTATGATTTGATGGTGATCGGTTACTATGATCGCTATATCATCAACTGATATGATGACGATTAAGCGATCAGTGAGCGCTGGCTGCCATAGCCTGCCTAGCAAGATTCCCACCTCCAAACCTTCCATCCATTTCGTGTGGCTCTTGTTATCTATTACAAGCATAGCAAGGATTTTGAAGGCAATCGTTCGCAATTCGTATGCAAAAAGTATGATTATTTTTCGTGGTTATCCACATTAAGCTAAACGATCACTCCAATGACATAGCGATCAATAAAGAAAAATGTGAGCATCATCAGGGAGAGCAGCGCCACACTACCTGTTAAAAAAGCAAATTTGATATGCATTAGAATTTGAGAACGAATAAATAGTGCAAAAGCAACGTCGTACTGAATCTTCCTTCGACTCACCTTATAATCATGTGTAGTATCATGGCCAACTGTCATACTTCGATCACTCCAGACTTTTATGAGAGCAACATCGACTTTTAAAAATTTAGCGAGAACTTCAGGATTAGTATCAACAATTCTAATCATTTACTCAGCTCTTTTCCGTCAATTTCATGACAAAGGCCGATCCTCAGCGGATCGGCCTTCGTTATTATTTATAAAAATGTGCCAGGACGTTTATCAAATCTTCCGGGTGCAACGTCCCTAAATACTTATCAATTTTGTCATGATTAAGCGGTACAAACATGGAACATCGAGCTACCGATGGCTTCTGAAGGCCAGCTGCTTGCCAATATACTAAAGCGAGATCTCGACTATCGTTCCCTCGCTCTTCATGCGAAGTCACTTTGATCACAATCGAGCGTTTATCCTTCGTATCTAAAATAATTCCTGGTCTTAGCTTTTCCTTTTCCCCATCATCAAATGGATATAACACCAAATAAACATCGCCGCGATTATGATTCATATGGACAAATAAAAAGAGACTATAGGTTGATATACCTTAGTCTCTTATCCCCTTATTTATTTGATTCTTATGATAATCTTCTTCTAGCTTCTCTAAATTTTGTTCCGCCTGCAGCCAGAGATCCGGCAGCTGAACATCGATCTTTTGATTAGCAACCGCTAATCGTTCTTTCAACGATTTATTGGACTTTTTCTCCAAGTAAAATCGCCTCCCTTATGGAATAATCTCTTGCTCAACGATACCACAATTCCTTATAGCACTCAAAGATTATGATGACCGTTACTTCCGATCTCCCATATATTCTTCTTTTGCCTCTTCAATATGCTGTAGGGTAATGTCTGTCTTCCTCAAAATCGACTTCCGCTTTGCTTTCATATAGATTTGCTCCATCTCTGCAAAGCTACATGAAGCGAGAGCAATGGCTATATCATCAATCAGCTGATTCTTCTCATAATTATCAAATAGCTTTTGCGTGTAAATCCTTCGTTCTGAATCCGTTGGCGGATCATACTTCATTTTGGTGTCAAATCTTCGCCATACTGCCGTATCTAATTCTTCATCCAAATTGGTTGCGGCAAGTAATATGCTTTCAGATTGAAACTCGTCCAGGCATTGGAGCAGTGTATTCACCACGCGAGACATCTCTTGCACATCTCTTCTTCCAGATCGATTCCTCGCAATAGCATCAAATTCATCTAAGAAAAAAACACAAGGATTCTGAATCGCATAATCAAATATTTTTCGAACGTTTCCCGCCGTCTCCCCTAAATAGCTTCCGATAATGGTATCCAGGCGAACAAGGATAAGTGGTAACCCTAGCATATGTGCTAAATAAAAAGCAGTTATGGTTTTCCCCGTGCCAGGAGGACCATACATTAGAATCTTATTCGGCATGGGTACTCCCTGTTCCGCAAAAGACGCCTTAAGCTCGTAAATCTCAAGAACTTCATCTATGATATTTCGATTGATCTCACTAAGTACGAGTTTTTGAGATTTAGTCTTACAAGCCTCGGCCGTATGCATGACTGCCATATCTACATCCTTACTCATGGGTAATTTAGCAGTATTCATTTGCTATTCTCCTTTCATTTTAATGAGTTCCCTCTATTGGTTCCCATCATTGGTTCCCATTATTGGTTCCCAGTTAAAACAAGCAGAAAACCTTATAGAATGGGGATTTTCAATCGGTTTCATATACATAATTTGAGTGGGAACTAATCAACGGGAACCAATAAATAATTATTACCAAATAGAAGCAGTCTGTTTTTAATCTAAATTCATACTCTACTGTCATTTAATTATCTTGAAGAAATGCCTGCATGACTTCATCTGACCAGGCTATCGTATAACCGGCTCGCGTGTTTTCGGGAGGATTTAAAAAACCATCATCTACAAGCTGCTGCATATATTCTAAAACCTTTTCTTTCCGGATCGAAAACACTTCACGCAGCTCCGAGCTCTTAGCGGATCGATGTTCGCAAATATAGCGTTTCATCTTTTGGAGAATTTCTGTTTGCTCATGTTCATGCTGTGCTTCAGCATCACGAACCAATGGTCTCATTTTCGCATCCTTATCGTATGGACCAATCACGTTATCATTTAGCATCCGTTCAATATGCCTTGTCGCTGCAGCATAACTTATTCGCAATTTCCTCTGTACTACCTCCATCGAAAATCCTCCGTGTTCGCGTACTATGGCAAGTACCTGCTCATATTCACTCTTCGGATGATCATCGGTATAGCTTGGCTGCTCGGTTTTATCAGCTTTCGGATCAGCTCCATCCGTCTCCTGGTCAGCTTCCCATGGCGGCTGATCCTCATTCGAGGTCGTTCCTGTTTCGCTGTCCTCTTCTGGCATCGTCCATTCGTTTTGCTTTCCAGTATCCTTTGACCAAAAAGTTTTTAATGCCTCAATTAACTCTGTTGCTTCATTATCAATCGCACTCGTTGCAGCTGATTGGAATCGTTGCAACGTCCCCCCTTGAATCATGCACACGCCATCCCCGTACCCTAGCAATGGAGGAGCTCCACGATCAAGTACCGTCCGATAATCAACCGCACTCTGCAGCCGGAAGGCCACCCGTGAAGGAAGATTTGCTTTAATCACACCCGTCACCACATTCACACTTGGTCGCTGCGTTCCTAAAACCAAGTGAATACCAGCGGCACGAGCCATTTGCGTAATCCGCTGTACACCGTCCTCTACCTCATCACCAGCTACCAACATGAGATCCGCATACTCATCGATAATGACCACGATATAGGGCAGCTGGTCTTGCTTCATCTTGCCATTGTAAGCCTCCAAATTACGTACGCCAGCTTCTGCAAACTTTTCATAGCGTTGATCCATCTCCATAATGACTTTATTAAAAGCGAGCATTGCTTTACGCATATCTGATACTGGCGGCACAAGCAAATGCGGCAGCCCTCGATAGACGGTAAACTCGACCTGTTTTGGATCAATGAGCAGCAATCGCAATTGCTTCGGTGATCGGGTGAGTAGTAACGAATTGATAAGTGTATTAATGCATACCGATTTACCCGAACCGGTTGCACCCGCGATAAGTAAATGCGGCATACGTGCTAAATCCTGAAGAATAGGCTTTCCAAGAATATCCTTACCGAAAATTACGGGCAAGGCTGCATCCTCAGCAAAAGCTATAAGTTCGTGTACCATATCCCGCATATAAACAAATGCACGGTCGGCTTGTGGCACGACAAAGGCTGCTGCACTTCTAAATTGCGGAGCAGACGTCACATCAAACCCCATATGGTGACCAATATGATTAGCAATATCTTCTTTCTTGCTAATTAATTTGGAGAGCTGCACTTTCGGCGGCAATTGAAAGGAAATCGCTTGAAGCGTCGGACCACTCTCTACTGCTAAAACATCAATTTCACCTTCCAACGGAATACCGGCCAGCTGCAGGGCATCAGAGATTAGCTGACCAGCCCCCTCAACTCGCAATATAGATGTAGAATGTGGTTTAGGATTAACCGGCAAATATGAAAAGGGAGCGATCAATGGACCATCCGATAAGGGATTAGTTGGAGCACTCATCAATTGGTTGGTTGAAACATCAGAAACACTTACGGGCTGTGACTCTACCTGCCCCTGAAGAGCGCTTACTGGCATCATGATCGGTCGTTCTCGTTGCTTCCATTCGCGATATCGCTCCAACCATCTAAGCCGGTTGCGCCATACATATTGCATGGCTGCAGGCAACGCTACAAACAAACCAAATAGCATAAGTACATAGCGGATGAGCTGCAGCGCAAATAGCGATATCACCTCTGGCACATTTAGAAATTGCAACGCAATACAAACCGCCAGCGTAATTCCGCATATGCGTGTTAGATATTGTGCAAAGCTTTCTTTTTCATTTGATTTCCCTTTCCCCCCACCCTCCATGAATGAATCAGCCTCCCTGCATCATCTGTTGTATAAAACTACGTACCCGTTCGCTTGTCCGATAAGCATTTTCTTGAATTAATGGCCACCATTCCGACGCCTCATGACTTGCAAAATCAAAAACATCATTTAAGTTCTTTACGACCATAAAAATCAAAAATAAACCGATTATGGTCCAAATCCATTTCGGTATGACAAAATTGTTCCCCTGCCGGTGTAGGAACCACAGTACCAGACCAATAAGGATTACAAGGGTGGACATAATAAATCACTCCTTCAAATTGAGCAGCACACTATAAAATTTGGTGACACCAATCCACCAGCCTGCATGCTCTGCGTAATAGCCTCGTGGGTTGTCCTTCGCGCTAAGCCATTCAATCGCATTACGATTGCTTGGCCGATCCTGCGAAAGCTTTACAATCGTCTTTGCAGCGATCAACGCAGATTGCTCTGTGGTGAGTGTCGCGCCTTTGCCGCTACACCAGCATCCAAATACATTCCAAGGGTTTTTAACGATCAGTTCTGCATGTTTTTTGGTGATCGGAACAAAGGATTGTTCTTGCCCTGTGATCGCAAGTAAAAGCATAGGATCGACGTTTTGCGCCTTTCCTGCCTGATCGATGGCACTTAAAATCGAGCGGTCAGCAAGCGCTGATTTTTTGCTCACTAAGAAGCGATTAGCCAGTGCAATATCGAGCGGACGATAAGACAATTCGCTTGATACTTGAATGACCGGCTGCACATAATCAAGTGGATTAGCTCGTTTATTATTGACACGCACTTCAAAGTGTAAATGAGGACCCGTCGAGCGCCCCACTTTACCTGCACCGATCCTGCCGATTCGCTGCCCTTTGTTTACGACGCTCCCTGGCTCTACATCCATTCGCGTATCCAAGTGTCCATAGATGCTCACCAGCCCCCCACCGTGATCAATATAGATCGCTTGTCCGAATGTACCCAGCGTTCCCGCAATGGTTACTGTGCCGGAAGCGATCGCATAGATCGGCTGCAGCTCTGTGTTCGCAGCACCATCAGCAATATCAATGCCGCCATGCGCTTCTGCGCCTTCGCCAATATCTCGTATACCAAAATACGACGTAATGCGCGTAATCGATGGCACCGGCCATTGATAATTGCTGCCGTCGGCATCGAGCTGGATCGGTCCCCAAGAACTTCCTAACGCTCCTTGGTTATTCAAACTCCCCTCCTCAGCAAATAAGAGAAAGGGGAGAACGGTGAGCAGCATAATAAGAACAATCAGAACAGCTAAAATTATAAGGACGACTGAAGCCGGTGTACCTAGCAGAAGAATTAACTTATAGATAGCACGGGCTTTCTTTACGGTTTGTACTGTATTGGTGATGGAACCTTGCATTTTCCCACCTACCCTGCCTGTTTAAGACCACGAGTCTTGTACAAAGCGCTCTCTTCAGGAGGTACCACCATGACCAGCTCATCATATTTTTTGTGATACTCCAGGATGTATTGATTGGTATCTTCGTTTTGTGATATGCGCTCCTGAATTTCCATCGGCACATTGGAGTGCTCAGCAAGCTTTCTAATCGCTGATTGCTCCATGTAGAAATAAACGCGAACACTCGTGTTTTCCCACATGCCCTCGCCCTCTGCTGTATCGAGCATAATCGCTGGCGTATTAGATCCAAGGATCATCATGCCGTTCCACTTCCGTATCGCTGTATACCAAGCAAAAATCTCGCGCCTCATTTCTGGATTTTTCGTTTGTCGCTGACCTTCATCCACTAGCACCGCTGAAAAATAAGCGCCTTCGAATTTCAACCATTGAATATTGGAGTTTACAACGTCAATGGCCATCGACATTTTAAGTTGCGATTGTTTGGCTAGTTCATCTTTATCGTCGCTATTATCCGTTTGACCCGTTCCGACTTTAATGACGGTAAGTTTTGTCTTTTGAAAGGTGATGGACTCTTCAATTTGAAAAATGCCATCATAAATGCCAATAAAGTAAATCTTGATGGCATCGTACAAGCTTTTAGCTGCCGGATTT
This sequence comes from Paenibacillus sp. 01T424, assembly GCF_056398745.1. NCBI lineage: Bacteria > Bacillati > Bacillota > Bacilli > Caryophanales > Paenibacillaceae > Paenibacillus > Paenibacillus sp. 01T424. The sequence continues at coordinate 32,476 of NZ_JBFTPZ010000053.1, forward strand.
TCTTTCTTCGCTTCCTCGGCTATCTCCTCAAAAGCACGATGAATGGTTGGTCGCGGACCCGTATATGGCGCATCCCACGTTTCTGGCTTCTCTTTCACAATGCCAGCTTTGTCGAACACACGTTTAATCGCTTCACCTGCCTCAAAAAGCTCTGCCTTAGCTAAGCCATCTGCAAGCAGCGAGAAGGCGCGAACACCATTATCAATGGCTTTCCCTCGCCTTGAACGATTAAAGTTAATGCAATCCAAATCCAATTCAGGTAGCGCAGGCATAATCGTAAGCGGCTCATAGTAGCGGCCTTGGTCTGCCGTATGATCGATATAAACCCCGCCTACATATTCGCAAAGATCGCGCCACTCGCCGTCTAGATCGAAAACAAATACATGTATGCCTTCCTCTAGCAACGAAACAACTAAGGCTTTTAAAAAGTAGGATTTACCTTGTCCTGTTTTACCGAAAACCGTAATATTTTGTGCTCTTGGATCATCGGGATCACAAATATTAATAAAGGTAAAAGAGCCGTCTTCTGTCCGTCTGCCGAAATAAGGACCTTGCCCATCACTAGATCCACTTCTTGTCATGGGATAGGTGCGCGCAGCTGCGGTATCCGTGGTCACATGGCCATAATGCTTTTTGTTAAAGAACTCGCTATTTGGCGTGTGGGGATCAAATATAGGACTCGTCTGCCTCAGCGCCTCCTGCTGCTCAAATGGCAGATTATCCAGTTTGCAATCTAGCTCATCAAACCAGAGTTTAAGTTTTACTTCGACTGCATGGAGCTGATGGCGCTTTGGAGCTGTAATCGTAAGATAGGTATAAACGTCAAGCAGTTTGCGATTGTCCTGCTGCTTCGCATCGCGTAAGGATAAAATCGTTTCTTTCGCTTGCACTTCCGCTTTTCTAGCTGGATCGTCTTCCTGCTGCTTGGCTATCGACACGGTTAGCCGGTTTAATTTATTTTTTAGTGATAGATTCCATGTCACATCGCTGGCTGCATAACGAATCGTTTTACGCAGCGTAGCGCCTTCCTTGCCCACCAGCTCATCGAGCTTGTCCAGGTAGCCGGTGAGCAGCACCGGTGGATATCCCTTAATCATCAGTACGCGCACAAAGTGGCCACTTTTATCGTCTTTACCATCAATAACATTGACTACGGTTTCTGATTTTTCTTTTCGCCAATTTTTAACTAGCCGCTTGGTTTCCGCTAACATGGGACTGCTCCTCCTCTACCTGGATAAAATGAACAACCGCTTTAGGATCTAAGACAAAAGGTCGGCCCTGGAAGAGCCACCGGCTTGCCTCTTGAAAATGCGGGAATGTAAGTGATACACGCTGGCCCCATTTCTCCTTAAGCAGCGTAGCCATATGACTTGTCATAGGTTCTTCACACTGGTTAAGCCATACCTCGCCATGCCAGCTCTCTGCCGCTTGCTCCCATTGCAGCCAGTGGTGATAATCACCATCTACAATCGCAACCGCTTGACCAAGCTTTAGCAGCTCTGCTCGTGAGGGGTGCGCAAAGGGAAGATCAACCAAGACCGGACCCTGTTCCGAAAGCTTGCGAAGAAGACGAATGGTTTCCTCAATGTGAGGACGCTGCTCTTCACTTGGCAGCCACAAGGTAAGCCCTGGTGCATTCCGTGACGTCCAAGCTTCCCATCCTGGCTCCGAGCTTGATACGCGCAGCGGATTGAGATACGTATGCGTACCACGATCCGGTGATAAGTCCACCACGTGTAGAATTACACCCTCACCGCTTTGCGCAACAGCCATATTGGCCGTTAAAAATGACTTCCCGCTAGAGGTGGGCGAAGTCAGAAACAAGATCCCCTGAAGAGCAGACATAAGTTGCTGTTCCTTCTCCTCTTCTTCACCCTGCAGGGTTAGATCCGATAGTGAATCTGCTATGTGTAATAAATCATCCAGGACTTCCTTCCTTGGTCTCCTCGATTTCAAACGCGCTAGAATGCGATGTAATGCATTGCCTGCCCAGCGTAAGCCATAGCCGACTTTTCTCGCCAGCGTAATAAGACCAGCCGTTATGACCGCTAAAACGCCTTTGCGAGGTGGGCTATCCGTTTGTTCCTTCTCTTCATGGTCAACCTCTTCTTCCTTGCTATCCTCCTTTGCTAACGATATAACAAGCTCTTCAGGCGCCTCTTGCTCCCAATTCCCCTCTGCTGCCATCCAACGCTCCCAGCTGATTGGATCTAACCAGCGGCCAATGAGCTCCGGCATGCTAAGCCCTGATAGAATCGTTACCTCGTGGCCTGATGCCGTTAGCGGATCTAATACACGCTGCAGCTTTTCGCGCAGCTCCGCGATCATGCGAAAGCGCTGGCGCTCTTCTTTGGTCATTTCGGTTGTTTCGTCATCACGTTCACGCGAATCGATTTGGTATTCCATGACGGATAAACGCAGCACATACACGCTCCGCTTTGCTTCACCGCTTTCAGCCATGTTCCGCCACATCGTTATACGGTTTTGCTTCAGAGCTGCCATACCTTCGGAAGCTACCGGTTTATTAGCTTTAGCTGTCCATAACTCGTGCTGATAGTCCGAAATCTGTTCAGAAGATATCGAAGCCTCAAAACGTTCGCTTGCGCATGCCCTTAAAAATTGTTCAAAGCCGTTAATTCGTTGTTTCTTTTGGTTGTAGACCGCGGTTTGCCATGGATCTGCTTGCAACGAAATGACCATATGCAACATTTTGCCGCTGCGATAAAACCAGCCATCACTCTCAGCACCAAGCAGCTGCTCCATCTCATCACCGGTGCCTGTATTTTTTTGCCGAATATACCGATAACGACGACGACGCCGATAAGACCATGAAAATAATCGTCCGAATATGGATAAGACAAAGATCAATAGCAGTCCAGGGATCTTAATCCAAAATGGCAAAGGCAATAAAAAAAGGAATCCGCCTCCGAAGAGCGTATTCCCCATTACCCAAGCGATATCATTAAACGTCAAACCCAGATACTGTATATCCTCTCGTATATCCCCTAAAAAATAAGCACTCAACAACTCATTTTCCTGTTCTTGCCGACTGAGATCCTCTGCCACCTATTTCCCTCCTTTCTTTTTACTTGTTCCTTCATGCTGCCGCAACATATCCGCTTGCAGCTTTTCAAAACTGCCCATATCCATCCCATTTAGCGGTTGTTGCCCATGATCTACTGGCATACCGTCTATAATGACCATGATTTTTCCGGACATGGTCCGCCAGAAAGGCAGCCTATTTTCCCGATATAGCTTATGGACTTCTTCTAGTCGTTTGGCTTGCGTTTCTCTTACCATAATGTAATTCTCTGTTACATTTGCCTCAAAACCAGCAAGTAAATCAGTATCACCGCTGGATCTCAATTGCTGCTCAAGATCTGCCAAATATTGCGATCCCCGCGGCAAATCAAAACGCACATAAGGTGTACTCTCCGTGCGAAGGTTTTGCAGCAATGGCAAAATTTCTGGCATATCAATCTCCGGAATCCATAGCTGTCCATTTACCAGCTTCAATTGCTTGACCCATGGATACTGTTTTCCCTTTTCACTCAGCTGGTTATAGGCCGATTGTGCTTCGGTTGTACTTAAATTGGTTTTTGTATAAACCGGCAGTTTCTCCGTTAAAGCATCAAGTGTTTCCCTACTTGCTTCAGACTTCGTAAAGCGGCGGATATCCTGCTTGTCACTATCAATAAAGACACCATTTTTGGTATAACCATGACTGGCTGCTGACTTGATCTGCGCATCCTGCAGCTCGCGCATAACAGGTCTTACCGTTTTCTCTACTAACAGCTCACCGGTGCCTGCGTTGTATGCTATACCCTTACCATACGTTTGTTCGAGATGACCGACTATTTTCTCCATGTCTCCTCGACTTTCTTGATCCACTCGAATGACGGCACCTGATACAAAGCCCTCCGGTTTTAGCTGATGTTCAAGTTCGTGCGCAGGGATATCTAGTAAATTCAAGCCATGATTCGTCACTTCTTGACCAGCTTCTTTCATAACCACGTTACCCGTTTTATGCTTCCACACGGCAGGCGCTTCGTATTTCACACCCTGCAATGCTTCAGAACCACCACCGGTCATGATTGATTTCATGATGGCTTTTTGCACATTTCGCTCTTGCATCCGTCTGCCAACATCGGCTACACGGTTACTTGACTGTGACCAGCTTAAACCTTTTCTTTGGAGCGCTTCTGAGCCAAATCGCTTACCCATTGCATTTAAAGCCATTGAGCTGCGATGACCAAACGTTCCTAACTTTTCGACGGCTTGACCACCATTGAGATGTACCGGCATTTTAGCCGCTAACCATACCGGACGGAGCCAAACAAAGAAGAGGAGCACAAACAACACAATGGCGGTGATCGGAGCAGCAATAGCAGGATGGATGCCAATGTCCGACATAAACCCAATATCCGCCCCAAAGTCTGTTTGCGCTTTAACAAAAATCGCCCAATACACAGCCATCAGGTAACCCGCAAACAAGGTTCGAGTATAAATGTTTATAAATCCTACCAGTGTTTCTAGCTTTCCGGAATACGCTGTATAAGCTATCCAGAGTCCTACAAAGATGGCCATGATAATGACAATAATACTTTTAAGCATCGACAGCACAAAGGATGGCACAATAATCCCCGATACATCAAAAAACAGTATAAAAATACCGCCTTCTGTTTCTGCCATTAATTGTCCGAGCGACATGCCGGCATACGCAGGATTCGTTATACTGTCGATGCCGATTACCAATGACTTTAGGATCTCTTCACCCGTTAAATTTTGATACGTAATGTCAGCCTTGCCGATAATGCCAGCGAGCGTCAATTGTGTGAGCCAGTTTAAACCCACGTTTATAAAATTCATAACCGATAGGCTTACACCGGCAGATATAAAGCTCCATAAAAATACTTTTAAGAGCTGACCCATCTCTTTTTTGCCCTTTATAATCTGGATGGATAGCATACCAATACCTACCAGTAGCGCAACTAAGCTAATGATGGAAATAATCGACCACCCTACAAATACTGCTTTGATATCAGCAATATGAGGGGTAAACAAGTAACTCTTTGCAAATGTCCCATATAACGGTGCAAGAAACTCATCCGTCCAGCCGATAACTACGCCATCGATAGCATCTTTAATTAGCTTACCCGACATGAGATCCTGAAACGTTTGGGTTATATCGCGGAACTGACTACCTAAGTCCGTCACCCATTCCGGTATATACCATTTATCATTGCTCTCTTTTGGCTCCTCCACTGCAGCAGCCAAATAGGTGTAAAAAACATCTTGCATCACATCGTCCACCCCATTTTCCCCAAAACATTAAAGATGCCCTCTAAGATAGCAAACATCCCTGAAGTGACGAAGAGCATAATAATAGCGAGCGCAATCCCCATCCGTTTCCAAAACTTTGAATCATTCAGATTGGCCTTCGCCAACTTCACCTGCCATAAGAAAAGGATCATTTTATACAGCCAGTAGACAAGGGCGATGGTGGATACGATAGTGGCAAAGGTGCCTGCAATGACAAGCACCCATTCCAGCGCCCCCAACTGATTGACATCAATAGCGTACATTTTCTTCATCTTCTTGAGATAAGCTTCCGACGTTTCCGATGCGAGATAACTAAGCATTACATACCGGAAGTAATATCTTGTGTGCTCGTCCAGTTATATACCTGCTCCAGAAAGTCTAGGAATAGACCGGAGAAGAAGAAGAAGATAATGAGGAATACAACGCCCGTTTCAATCCAAAACTTCTTATTACCCATACTTTCTTTTGCTTGTTTGACTTTTATGCCAAAACGGATAATATCGTATATGCTGTAAACCAATAGGAAGATAATCATAAACGTAATTGGGACCATCACGACATAAAACATGAAACCAAGCCCATCAAGCAGTTTCCAATCGAATTTGAAATACTTCTTTAGTTTTGTAATTGGATTACTCTCATCTGCCGCATAGGCCATCACCGGCATCATCCAAACCATAATCATCATAGGCAGCCATACCAACCATTTTTTAATCTTCATTGTTAAAAACACCTTCCGTTTGTAGGATTTTTATAGGACTATTGCTCATTTGATCTCTTTCAATCGAAATGTTTGTAGGAGTTTTATAGGATTGAAGATAAAAAAGCCTCCATTCGCCAATCTTCTGGCATTATAAAGACGATCCAGCAAACAATGCTAATTCCCCAACACAACCCCGACAATAACCGTTCACCGGTGCCTCCATTATCAAAAAGCCGTAAAGCCACATGTATTTTTTTTGAGATTAGAGAGCCAATCCCCTCACGTCCAAATAGATCACCGATCAGATGCGCCCACCAGCCCACGATAAGCCCCATGCTAATGGCCTGCACCATCCATAGATCGCTTTGCTGCCCAAAAGAAAAGGCTCCAATACTTAAGGCTAGCGCAAACTCTGGCGTATGAATGATCCCCCGATGCTTCACCATGGGAAGAATAAGTAATGCCCCGCCTGCAAAAGCTGTGATCCAGTGCCAATCATACATGGCATATGCCGCAAGTAATAAGGCTCCTACGCCAAGCAATACCAGGCTACGCAGCTTCGCAAGCAATAAGCATAAAACGCCTGCAGCAGCCCAAAGCGGTGCACTCATTGCCCATACGTTGTCTAGGTCGAGTCCAAGTCTAGGGAGTCCCCATATGGCAGCCGCGATTAACAAAAGTAGCAAACCAAGTGATTGAGCCATTCTTCGGTTTTGTGTAGAGAGCTGAATGAGGTTACTAGCCGTACTGGTCTTATGATCTAAATCCGGTGCCAGGCTCCCTACCGCAACAGCTAAAATGTAGACTATGGGCGATGCCATATGTCCGTCCATTTGTGGCAAGAGTGAAAGCAGGCCCGATCCAACGGCCACACCTAGTGCCACATGTCCTGCTTTGTTCATTGTTTTCACCCCCTCTCTCGATTTTTTCACATAAAAAAACGATTCACCCAGGTATGGTGAATCGCTTATTTTACTGCTTGAAGTGGTTGAGAGCTGATTGTTTTCCCTTCAATAACACGGCTTGGCATGCCTAGGTAATAGCCCTGGACGTACCGGACACCACAGGTATGAAGCAATTGCAATTGCTCCTCTGATTCCACACCTTCGATAATGAGCTTAGTATGCAAGAGCTCACATAACTCTAGCATGTATCTTATGATAAGAGGCACTTGAGGTTCAGCATATGCCGCTATAAACGCCTTGTCTAGTTTGATCCATGATGGTCGAAATGTCGTAGACAGCAGCCGATCTAAGTTGGCATTTCGTTTGCCAAAGTCATCATAGGCCATGGTATATCCTTTCAAGGCCAATTGCTGCAGCTGCCTTTTTATACGCGCACTGTAGATCGTGCTCTCCATGATTTCCAGTACCAGTTGATTGGCAAGGCCTTCAGGTAATGACACGCCTGCTAATAACGTTTTAGGATGTACATTTAAAAATAGCAATTGCTGCGGTTGGAGCCTTGGTAAAGCTTCCGCGATAGCTGTATGCATGAGCTCACGATCAAAACGTGCGATTTGTCCAGCATAACGTTTGAAGAGCTCAGCTGGACTCTCTCCCCTAGATCCACTCACAAAGCTCTCATACCCAATAACCTCCTGTCCTCGCGAAATATCCACTATGGGTTGGTAACGTAAGATATAGCTCACTCATTTCCCTCCTAACGCTTTATAAATCGTCCAAAGAAACCTGCTGGCTTTCGTGTAGTGATATTTAGAATCCGCTCGATCACCTGCTCTGCTTCTTCCGACAACTGGTAGGGATCGCAAGTTGGTAAGGACATGACATGTCTTCCAGCCAAGGTTTCCGCTATTTCATCCCTGGCATCTTCCGAAGCCATAGGCAATACGACTCGCCACTTTTCTTGTGGCTTATGAATATGTTTGCGGCAAAGCTGCACCAGCTCACGTTGCCGCCAGCTGCTACCGGACCCGACCAAGACCGGAATCGTTGCCCGAAAGAAAAGACTCGTATGTTCACTCGTATTAATATTGCCCAGATCAACGATTAAATAGCGAAATTGCTCAGCGTAAGACTCTACCCAATCCATGTCTACTGTGCTTTTAAAGTAAGTCACTTTATCCATTTCAAAGCGTGGCTTAGTATTGACTACCCCATTGTGATTAAAAGCAAGAAATTCGAAACAGGGGTTGCGACCAGCCTCCCAAATGGCCACTTTACCATCGCCCTGTTTAGCTAGGTAGTTCGCAAGCGCAAAAGATAGATGTGTACTTCCAGCCCCATCAAAAGCCCCTGCTACGGCAATTAGTATGGTTGGTTGATCATACGTTTGCGATACTACCTTTTCTTGGCTATCCGCTAATTGTGTCTCCGGCAGCGGAGCATCGAGCGTAAGATTCAAATGTCTCTCCCAATTGGTTTCTGGCCAAACCCAAGCAATCCCTTGCGAGGTCCAGTGACGTGCATGTTGATGAGAATGCTCTTTGACCACAATAGCAATGGGGATATTGGGTGCGAACAAACTCAAACGTTCAATCAATCCAGCATGCTCCTCCGGCATGACAATAAGGGTAACCGTCATTTTTAGGAGCATGCCTTCCATTTCTTTTTGATCATTACATACATGCAGCCGGTACGCTGGCGGCGGTATCTCTTTTACTTCTAAATTGTAAATCAAGACATGCAATCCTCTGTCACCTCCATAAACGAGTAAAAGCCGCCAGCTCATGTCTGACGGCCTTTCGCTTCTCATTTTTCTACTCTTTCAGTATATCTAATTTTCTCATTGTCATCGTTTGCATTTCGTATGCAAAAAGTATGATATTTAAAGAAAACATGGATTGATGTAGCTTTATAATAAAGTTTAATAATTTTAAAGCTACTTTTTTCGTTAAGGAGACCAAATATTTTTAAAATAAGTTTTGATAAAAACTGAACTTTACGACGAAAGGTTTCCATCAGGCATCCCTTTTGTTCTTCAACTATCGTTTCCCGTTAGTTCAATCATCAGTAGCAAATAGCTTTAGGAAGTCGTGCTAACTAATGCTGAACTTTGCAATTTTCTCGTCCAGTATCGCCTTCTGTCGCAAATGGTGCCTGCTATGCATGCCAACCATCTCAAACCAATCACGCGCGTTCAGCCACCCAAACCAACCATGACGCACCTTGCAAGCCGGATTCGCCTCATTTACGCAACTCGCCCAGTATGCCAATTTCTCTAGTACTTGCTCCAAGCCAACTTTGATTTCATCCTTGCTACTGGGGTTTCTTGTCGCGTTGGGTGGTTGCTCAAGCTTCACACGGATATTGGGCCACTCTTTTTGGGCAAACGCCTTCGTTCCGTCTTCGGTCTTGCCTTTAGGCTCTACGTGCTTTGCCTTGATACAGGATTCAATATGCCCAATGTACTCTTCCGCCACTTCGATCACGTGAATATACATTTACCCGATCGACCATACGTTTTCATTGCATTTAAACCTCAACTGCTCCATCGAATACCTGTCCAAATTCCACATATATTGCTCGATAATAGTAGAAGAATCGTTCAACATCCTGATCCTCTCCCGCTAATCTCAATTAATTACAGCACCTGCGCAATCTCCCACACATGCCCGTCCGGATCGGCAAAACAAGCCGTCCGCCGCCCCCAGGGGCGCGTTACCGGTCCATTCAATAGCTTAACACCACGAATTACAAGCTCATCGCATACCTGATCAACATCGGGTACTTGGATCGTGAACTGAAACCGAGCGCCATCACCATTATGACCTACTCGTACCGGCTCAATTAACTCGCGGGCATTTGTTTGATTTAACAGATTAATGCTTGTATTGCCATAATCGAACACCGCACAATTTTCATCTTCATACATGATCGCAAGTTTAAACGACTCTTGATAGAATATCTTCGACCGTTTCAAATCTTCCACAAATAATGTGATTTCGGTAATTTTGTTTGTCCATTCAGTTGTCGCCATCCGTAATCAACCTCTTTTCCATTTTTCAGCAATTTTATTTACGAATTGCCGTCTCCCATTCTTTTTCCATCCTGAGTCGAGTTAATTATAGGATACCTCAATATAATAGAACAAGTGTTCCGTACAGTAAACGAATTCTTTTGAATAATTTTCTATATTATTCTGCCCGTTAGTTTAGAACGTGTGGATTACTCAACTGTGCTCCTCAATCAATGAGATTTTCCTTCCTTAATCTCGAAAACTCCGTCGCATAATACGCCATGGCGATGGCCGGTAAGGCGATTCCGATCAGCAGTGCCGCCTCCCAGCCCCCCGTTGCGTATGCCCATCCCCCTGCCGCTGAGCCCATAGCGCCCCCTAAAAAGAAAATGGCCATATACAAACCGTTAAGCCTACTGCGAAATTCCGCTCCTAAAGAGAAAATCACCCGCTGCCCGAGAACCATGTTGGCGGTAACCCCCATGTCAAGTAAAATCGCCGCAACTACGAGGATGGGGACTGCGAGTGCAGAACTTGTTGGAACGAGCAAGGGAAGCAGCCCGGAAAAGATGACGATGGCCAATGCCCATCCCGTAGCCGGGCGAACCCATCCACGGTCTGCCATACGGCCCGCCGCTGGCGCCACAATTGCCCCCATTACCCCGACTAATGCGAACAGAGCGACCTCATTCTGAGTGAAATGGAACGGCGGACTTGTCAATACCAACGGAACTGTAGTCCAAAACAAACTGAACGTTCCGAATACACAAGCATGATAAATTGCCCTCCGGCGCAATGCCGGTGTCGCCTTCAGCAGATGCAGCATGGAGTACAGCAGCGCCGGGTAAGCTTTAGTGGTCGAAGGCTTCCTTGCGGGTAGTGCCTTTGCCAATACAAGAGCCAGCGCGAAAATCAATGCTGCGGAGATGAAATATATGGCGCGCCAGCCCATATACTCCGCCACCAAGCTTGAAATGGGACGCGCGAGCATAATCCCCAGAAGTAGCCCGCTCATGACGTTGCCCACATTGCGACCGCGCTCGGCTTCAGGCGAAAGATGAGCCGCATACGGTACAAGGATTTGTGCTGCTACGGAACCTACTCCGATCACGAGTGAGGCGGTGAGGAACAGGATGGCGCTTTTGATTACAGCGGCAATTGTCAAAACGGCAGCTGTAAGGAGCAATGATGAAAGGATCAACTTACGATTTTCCAAGATGTCTCCCAACGGTACGATAAATAACAAGCCAATCCCGTAGCCGACTTGAGTCAACGTAACGATGAGTGCCGCAGCCCCGGAAGAGAGCCCGATGGTCGAACCGATTGAGCCTATCAATGGTTGAGCATAATAAAGATTTGCCGCTATGATACCGCAAGCGGCTGCCAGGATAAAAATCAGCGATGGCGAAACCGGTTTTTCCGTTGGAATGGAAGCTGAATGCATAGAAAGTCCCCTTTGCTCACCAGAAATTTTCTGGAACAATCGTTCCGGAATGCGCAAAAAAATGTCTTATATCATTTCCATCACCATGTCTATCATCTGCTGCATCTTGATGCGGTCACCCTGCACCTTCGCAACGATATTTATACTATGATTCAGGTTTGAGAGCAGATAAGATAAAGTCTTGATATCTTTCTCAGGCATGATTTCTCCCGTCTCCTGACCTTTGCGCAGCAGCTCGTAGAAGGATTTCTCCAACTCGTAAAACCGCTCCCGGATCAACGCATTCAGTTGCTCATCTGGCGAATCCATGCCGACTGCCGCATTAGTAATGAGACAGCCCTTCGGCGACTCGCCGTCCAAGGCGGAATCGATGTGTATCTCGAAGTACTGCCGGATTCCCGATTTTGCGGATGTCGCATTGACGAGGATGTCCCGTTTGGCTTGCTTCCACTTCTTGTACCAGTTGATCGCCTCGATATAAAGCGTTTGTTTGTCTCCGAACGTTTCGTACAGACTTGATCTGCTAAGATTCATAGCTTCCAGCAAATCGGGAATGCTTGCCGCTTCGTAGCCCTTCTTCCAAAAAACGAGCATCGCTTTATGAAGCACCGCTTCTTTATCAAACTCTTTGTAGCGTCCCATGGTTCTCCCTCCGTTTCCGTAGGTACAGTATATTCTTTTTCGGAATGATCAGTCCAGTATTTTCTGCAGATATGAAAGTTAGCTCAGACTGGGATAAGATGGAATACAGACTTTTATGTGAAATTAGTGGACCTCTGCTATTCGTGAGAAACCTGCATCGTACCGAGGGAGTTTAATGAAGCACCATTTTTGTAATCTACACCGAAATTTTATCGATCTTTGTTCCAAATTATCAAAACTTGTTTTAAGTCTACGATTGATGATGAARACGTTTATAACCTTTAACGATTACAAGATTAAACGATTACGATTTAACGCACCTTAACAACAGCGCAGCATTTACGAGACTTTGCCGAATAAAAACGAACCTATTTTTATTTTACCGAATATAAACCGACTATTTCTAAAAAACAGCTTATAAAAACGGAAAATTTTTAAATAATAGAGTTTAACTTTCTTGTTTTTGCATACCTAAATTCCACTGGCTAGTTCAACGCTTTTTTTATCTGTTTATTTTCGAAAATGCTCTTACAAAAAATTCATCATTCAAAACTGTCATTACTTGGGTGAGAAATCATGTGTTAAGGACGATTACAGAAAATGATTAGGTGAGTTTTATTGCGAGAATGAATAGTTTTGAAGGGAACGATAACGGATTGGGAAATGCGAAAGAGCCCTTATCCTAGAGTCTAGGGCTGAGGGCTAAGCTTGCATTGTTTTTAAATATGTAGCGAGGCAAAAATCCTGCGGCGGATCAGGTATAGGCTTCCATGTAGGAAGTTTGTCCATTTCCCAAGCCATCCATTGCATCAATGACTCTGAGGATTCGCCTTCACGCATACGATAACCGGCATCCATAATCATATCCTTAAAGGCGGTAGGATCGATGCGCTTGGCCAGTGCCATCGTCCGGAATGTATGTAGATCCACATTCAACTCCAGCTCTTCAGCAGCCAAGGTCGACAACTTATAGTCTAGTGTATTAAACGCGCCTGGTAGGGCATGCTGTTGTTCCAGTGTTAGTAAAGCGCGGCGGCATAACTTTCTAAATCCTGGCTTCATAAAACCATTCAGCTTGAGTACAAAATCTTCTCGCTTGCGTTCCTTCACAAATCTTATGATACCTGTCTCTTTGGTAATGGCCAGTAGTGCAGCTGCCCCTTTATCTCGCATTTCAAGTCGTATGCGATCTATTGCCTTCTCTGGATGCTCACCATCCATATCAAAGCTTTCTTTAATGCGAGCCATAACGTATCGCAGTACACTTTGGCTTTTATCCTTCAGCATCGCAGCAAGCTGCAGCAAACCTTGTCCATTTTGCCAATCCAGGATTGATTCACAACCAATAGCCACTAAATAGCCCTTTATTTGGGCAATCAAGCGGCGGTAGCTTTTTTTGGCAGGAAAAATAGAGCGATAATGCATGCCGGTGATATGCCTTGGCATGAGTGCCGCATTCACCTGAAATACTGCTTTTGGTTCACCGAATAAGTTACGTTCCACTCGTGCAATTGAAAACAATGCCTGACCATCTATAACCATAGTTGATCCCAGCTGCTCTAATACCTTCCGAATATGACTGTTATCCTCACGATGTATGAGCTGCCCAAGCTTAGAGAAATTAAGCTGCAGCAATTTACGTCTCTCATCTCCTTGTTGGCCACAACCATAGATATAAAGCTTCTGAACCGCTATAGACAGCGATGTAAAAGCCTTTCTCGTTACTAGTGAAGGCAGCAAAATAAATCGCCCTAACTGACCGTCAGGCTCTAAATACGAGGGCAGGCTAATGGATAGCGTACCCATATACTTTTCTTTTGTTTCAAGTATGAGCTTATGCAAAACAAATTTATGATAGGATGCATAAAACTGATCTTTGTTTACGGGGACTTCAAAGAGTTCCTTCAGCTTTAAGTAGATAATATGACGATTGATGTACGTGGAAATACCTACTGTCTGAATGCCTACCTGAAGCGTCATTGCAAGCTGCAAATCTGCTTTAGTGAGATGATGCATGAGTCTTGCTCGTCCACTCGGAGAACGAAACGTCTGACGTGCTTCGAATCCTTCTTCAATAGCAAATAAAGCTTGTAAAAAACGGTAGCTGAACTTAATAGGTGTGTTAGTTTGAAGTGGCTGGATGATTGATTTATGTTCGTTCAGCATAGGTTTTCTCCTTTCTTGATGAGGTGATTCTATATAATTTTCAAACTGGTAGCTATTTTACATAAGGCATTGTGCTTTAGCTGAAAATATTTTTGACGGTTATAACGCATTTGTTCCAGCAACTCATAATCATATGGTTTGTACCGAACTAAATAGCGTTTTTCTATTAATTCACTTTGCTCCGATGATAAACGGGATAATGCTCGGTCCATCTCTTCTATTTCAATGTCTAGATCTGCAATTTCCTGTGCCTTGCTTGTCATCCGCTGTTCTTTTCGAATGTACTCCGCCTCGATAGGACTTGCAGGGCCACCGCCACCGCTCATGCCACTGTAGGAAGCGGTCATGGCTGGCAAAGCTAGTTGAGATTGCATAGTTTCTAAATCGAGCTCTAATTTGCGTTTGCGCTTTGTATTTAAAAAATACTGTTCAAGCAGCTCCTCCACGAGAGGAACATATTCTTCTTTTTTAGTCTGTGGTATGTTTAGCTCAATAGATGCGATATTTTGTTCGGTTACTGATATTTTTCTCCGCATGATCGTCGTTCTCTCCTTTCGCTTAACAGGGACAACATATAGGTCATCTAAAGGTAATAAGGTTTGTTCAAATTGTTGGCTACAATAATCGCAGTAATAAAGTCCCTCGTCTATTGGATGGCATAGTCTATCGCAATGTATGCAAATCAAGATTTGTCACTCCCTCCGTTGTTGGTTGCCATCTTCAGGCGAGGTAACCAATCTCCTCGCGACGCCTGTTAAAGCCAGGCGTTTCGGCTCTTGTGTACATTATTAAGCGTAACGTTTTTTAATATCATCCCAATGATCCGCTACCTTCCGTAGTGTCGCTTTTGCTTCTTTCGCATGAGCAGCTGCTGCATTAAAACGCTTAATATCCAAAAACTCAGATACATTCGTCTCTTTGATTTGTTCCATAACCTGTGGATCAAGCGCATCCAATTCCCAGCATTCATAACCAAACTCCGATATATAGCTCGTAGCTCGCGTGTCTGTAAGCTTAGTTGGGTTGGGAGGCGGTAGATATTGTTCAATTTGATCCATATTTAAAGCTACTCGTCGCACTAATGGAAAGGATTCAAATATATTTAATCGCGCTTCGATATCGCGGGTCATGTCAATTCCACTAGGATCATGATCTCCCAAATGGATAATTACCGTTTCTTTACCTTCATCTTATTTTCGGACTAGCCGCTGTGCTGCGACCCACATTTCCGTTTGGCTTACATAACCACGACATGAGAAGTATGAAATATCTAATTGATCGCAAATCGTACCAACCACACCAACGAGGGCATCTTTCTCAACCCAAACCTCGACATGATAGTCCTGGTCGACCCATTTATCATAAGCAAAGCTACTTGCTGCGGAGTACATAATATCCCCTGGTGTATTCCAATGGCTATTCCCTTTCAAATTTCGTGTTCGATCCTCTATCGCATCCCAATCAATCAGACCTGAGATTCGAGCATCCGATACGAGCGTTCCCAAATTTTTATAGCTGCGCTCAGTATTCGGTATGATATCTCGTGCGACCAGTTGATAATAAACTTGTCTAAGTGACAACGAGTATCCTCTAGAGATATATTCATCAATAATTCCGTTGACCTTGTGAATCAGTGCTAAGTTTTCACGACGAAATTTAATTTCCCGATTACAGATTTTCATAATATCCTCCCATCCTTATTAAATCCTGCAGAATTTCTAGAATAAGTGCTACTGGCCAACCGGTTAGTGGTAGAGAGTAATTGACGAATCAATTTCCTCTCTCCCTCAACAGATTGCAAAAGATTCTGCAAATCTACTTTCAAGTCATGAATTTGCTCAAATGCATCAACCTGCAAGCTATTTTGCATGCGAGGTTTCACCTCTATGACAATGCCCTCTATAAATCCATTTCCCATCAACTTTGGCTATCGTGGCGTAAGTAGCCCTTCCCCCAACGTGGCTATGAGGTTCACCGATTTGGACGAGAGAAGAAGTCCAGGATGCTGGAGGTAACACGTTCAAAAAATAATCGTAAAACTCCTCATCAACCTCATCACCAATTTTCAAGAAATCATCCATATTGCCCTTCCAATCCTCATACTTCTTCATAGAAATCCCCTCACTTTGCTTGTAATTTCAACCTACCATTATCAAGTGAGAGCGGTTATCTTCTCACGACGCCTGGAACGAGCGTTTCGGCTAAATCAAATGCTTCGTATTTTCTTAGATAACGATTACGATAGTAATCAATAAGGCCCTTTCTCTTAAGATACTCATATTTTGATCGAATCACTGACTCCGTGCGACCTAAGCCAAAAGCCAAAGTTCGATTTTTATCGATCCCATAAAACATACATAAATATTCCAAATCTTCATTTGAGAATTTTAATCCGTGATTCAAATGAAAGTCAGGATGATATGTCATCCGATAATGTTTGTCATATGTAATGCCATCGATAAGATCCATTTCTGAATTAGATTTTAACTTAGCAACCCCCATCCATTTTGCCTCCAATCTAGCCTGCCATCTTCAGGCGAGGAATGGCTATTTACCTCGCGACGCCCCATGCTGGGCGTTTCGGCTATGTCATAATAAAAAATCCTTGGTTGATTTTCTCCAACTCTTCATCCGTTGCCAGCTGCACGATATAAGCTTTTTCAGCCAGATATAGTACGATTTTTTCTCCTTCAACAAGCTGTTTTAAATCTTGTTGATAAGGGAAACCAGTAGCTTCCATCTGCCTTACCTCCTCTCCTTTTGCATCGCTAAATTAATAAGCTCGTCCAGTTCCTGACTCGCCTTTACCACATCTGGATGTACGAGATTATTGTTATTTTGATTAGCTGCTAATTGCATCATGAGTCGCTTTTGCTCAATGATTTTATCAAGCCCATCCCTCTGCACATCCATCCCTCCTTTTAAACGATTTTATGGTTCATGCCTGCCACCGTGTTGATAAAACGGCTTTAAAATCCGTATTCCAAATCACTTTCTACAATGAGCTGATTTATCGAATCACTACTAATTTGTTTCATGGCCGTTTTAGATTCTTTGTCTTCTGGCTCTTCTTGACTCGATTTATTGCAGCCGCTGATAAGAAGCTGCTTTATTTCCTTCAATTCATCCATTACTTTGCTGCAGGAGCATGTCCCCGTTGACGTACCGATACGTCCAATCTCCTGTTTAACTTGCTGTGCTACCCATTCAGATAATTCACGACTTGTAGATAAATGCTCCAAAAAGTCATGTACATCATCCGTAAATTTCAATGCGCTGACATTGTATTGATTTCGGCGTGTCATTCTGAATTAGCGATCCTTACGCTAACTGGAATGTTGCGTTTTAAATAATTTTTCGCAACGATCTCTGAAGCATAAATATTCAATTTGCGTGAATCTTCAGGAAATATATGATACAGCTTAGCTACTTTCTCGCCCAGTTGTTTACATAAGTAATCCATCATGTATTTGCGAAGTGCTTGATTTACACCACCAATGTGAACGTAATACACTAGATCCCCTTGCCTAAAATTGAAACTTTGTAATGACTTCTGCATGGCAACAGCTGCAAAATCATTTAGTACCGGCTCAATATCCTCTGTCAGAGGGAACTCTGCATGAGATACTGGATCCTTATATAAAAAAATTTGAGATTCAATGTGTGAGAGGATAAAGGATTCCAGAGACCGAACGTCCTGAAAATAATCCATAAGCTTGTCCGTTCTTAATTTCTCCAATACCGCTAAATAACTTTGATCCGTTGATGATACAAAGTCATCTGACTTTTGAGCTCCGTTTAGATCAGGCTGCAGCTTACATAAATCTTGACTTTGACCTCCAATATCATCTATGACCGTAAATGCTTCCTTGTACCTCTTAGCATCCTCCTTTATATTGCCTTCAAGATCGAGTTTCAGAGCATGTCGCGCATTTTCTCCTTCTATGCGGCACTCAGCATAATTCACTTTAATCGTTAGTTTACGACTAAATCCTGGAGTAATAAGTTCGAAAGAGGTTTCTACTTGAAAACGATCTGCCATCGTTGCTAATTTTTCTTTAAAACTATTTCCTTTCTTAACCAGCCAAACTGGTAATAACGTGCCAAAATACTCAATCGATATGGTATCTTGATTCAGCTCTGGGCATTTAAATGCATGATATAATGCTAATCCAGCAAGCCAAGTAACCCATACCGTCTCAGATTTTGTTTTATCATGTAATTTATAGATATGAGCATTACCTAAGAGCTCCGCCTGTGCTCGTTTTCCAACCATGAAGAACAGATCACCCGACTTGACAACAAGTTGTTCTCCAAGGGAATCAGCAGGAATGGTCTGTGCAAATAACCCCTCTACAGCCTCTGACGAAATTTCTTTAATAGATGAAGGCATCTCAAAATAATGACCATCAATCATGAATTGGCCAAGTGAGTTACCAAAGTCGGTAACCATACGTTGAATATTCAATTGTAATTCCTCCTATTAGTTATTTCGTATTCACTGATAGATTCACTTCTAAGATTTGTTTTGTATAATTTTCTCTTGTTTCTTTATGTTAGAGTAATTCTTCAATGCTTTAGCGACTAGTTTTAAAAATTCGTCTTCATAACTTTCAAGTGCTTTCAACGGTATTCTCCTTTCTACGAAGTTTCTGATTTATTTGAAGGAAAAAACAAAAAGGAAAATTTGAGGTTAAATTATGAAATATTCATTGCGGTAAGTACAGGGGAAAGTGTAAAATTGTAGGTGTCTAGGCAACAATCATACTTTTTCCCTGAGAAGATGGTCGACTCGTAATCGATCATCTTTTCTTTTCGATTTGAAATATGACTATATATCGCAATTGAATCGATAAATAATTCAGGATCAGTCACTTATATTGTTTCAAAACGAAACATTTTTAATCAAAAAAAAGCGTCCAATCAAATTTTAAAGCACCAGCTATTTTCTTAGCTGTATCAACGCTTGGAGAACGCAGACCATTCTCAATATTCGTGTAATTACTCCTACTGACTCCAGCACGATCAGCAACTGTTTCTTGACGTTCCAGACCTCTTAGTTGAATGAGCCATTCACGATTGGATTCTTTCATTTCGTCACCCCCTTATAAAATGTTTCGTAACGAAACCTTTATTGTGTTCATTATATGTTTCGTAACGAAACTTGTCAATGATTTTGTTTCTTATTGAAATGATTTCGTATATGTTTCAATAAGAAACGTTATAATAGTCTTGAGGTGATTAATATTTCAGAATTAATGGGTAAAAGAATTGAACAAGAACGAATTCGAAATGATTGGACTCAAGAAATAGTAGCTAACAAACTTGGTGTAGCTAGATCAACATATGCTAACTATGAAGCCGGTAAACGTGAACCTAGTTTAGAGAACATTAAACTATTGGCAGATATTTTCGATGTAACTACCGATTATTTAATAGGTCATTCAGACATTAGAAATTTATTTGATAAGAATAATATTGAGAGAATTAATCTAACTGATGACAAAAAAGTCGAGTTGTATAAACTTCTTGAGAAAATGAACAAAGAACAAGTCGATCATATCCTTAAAACTGTTCAGTTTATTATTAAAAATTAATTCTTTTTGATCTCTTCTAAAAAATCAACTAGTATGTACATATTCGGATCTACCTTTAAGTGTTTAACTAATATCTCAAACTCTTCATTTGACATAGCTCCTATTAGTTTTACTATTTCATCTATTTCCAAATCCATCCCACCATCCCACTCTAGATGCTATTATATTTACCATTAAGATTGAGCAACTTTAACGGTTGCTCTATTTATGTTTCTATCATGACACTTTGTTGCAGCTCACTTCACAAATTTTTAATTTGAAGATTGTTCATCTTTTTCCATATCATTCAGATAAATCAATAGTAAAATATACGCAAGTTTCAGTCAACAGTTAAATAATTATGATGTTGACTTTTTGGTGAAACTTTTATTAAAATACAGATTATAAACATGTGAGGTGAAATGATGACTTATCATCAAATGCTTAAAAGCTATATTGCTCAATCGGGTCTTACATTGCATGATATCTCAAAGGAATTAACAAATTTCGGTTTCAATATTAGTAAAGGATACATCAGTCAATTACAAAATGGTAAGACAGATAGACCTGCAACAGATGATTTAACTAGAGCTTTAGCTAAAGTTACAGGAGGAAACATTGAACAACTACTAACAGCTTCTTTTCTTGAACGCGCTCCTGAAGAAATAAAATTGAAATTTATACGCTTGAGTACTATGATTTCTGAAGATAATATTCAAGAAACAAACAAGCAGTTCATAGAACTCCCTGTTTATGAAAGTTTTTCAGGAAAGCACCGTTCAAAACGAATATTAGAAACTCAATATATAGATATTTCTAATGTGTTAGACAATGAAGTCTTTGCCGTCAGTGTACAAGGAAATACTATGACTGAAGACTTTATTAATGAAGGTGATATAGTTATTTGTACTGCTACAGAAGAAATAAGTTATAACGATATTGCATTAGTGTCAATTAATAATACTAATGCCAACATTTATCGAGTTCTTTTTCAAGATAATTTGTGTATGCTCATTCCATCAAATAAAAAAATGCAACCATTACTTGTATCTAGTTGTGAAGTGATCATTCTAGGGAAAGTAATTGAACTCAGGAAGAGATATTGATAAAGGTAACAAGGAGGTTATTAGGTTGGTTGTAAAAAATAGAATTGAAAATAATACGTATCAACAAGATGATCAAATAGAAGCAATAGGCTATATAAGACAAAGTGATGAACGCGATGATAAAGAAGATATATCAGAACAAACTCAATTAACAAAAATTAAACAATTCTGTGATATTAACAATTGGAAACTTGTAGATGTCTTCAAAGACATCGATTATTCTGGTTTTCGAATCAGCTACCTTAAAAGACCAGGCATTATGAAATCACTGGAATACATAAAATCTCATAAACGTGTTCGAAAATTTGTAATCTTTAATCTCTCCCGCTTAACACGTAGGAAAAAAGATTTTCTACTTATACATGAATCTTTATCCAAATTAGATGTAGATATCTGTTCCACTGCTGAACTATTAGATTTCAGTTCACCAACAGGAAGATTAGTTGCTAATATACTTGTTAATTTCAATGAATATTATAGTGATAATCTTAGTGATGTTACTAGTGATAACAAAAAAACAAATGCAGAAAAAGGACGTTGGAATGGTGGACCTGCCCCATTTGGTTTAATAAAGAAAGAAGGTGTTTTTAAAGCTGATGGATTAGATGCAGAAGCAGTCATACACTCATTTAAAATGGCAAAAGAGGGAAAAGGACCTTACATTATCTCAAAATGGCTAAAAAGTGCTTCAGTAACCACAAAAACAAATGTCGAATGGACACCACGAAGAGTACGTTATATGTTAACTAATCCAACCTATGCTGCTATGCAAAATTGGAAGGGAGTTTTATATCCACTAATAGGCTATGATGCTTTAGTAAGCTTGGATGATTATACATATGTTCAGAGTACGTTGTTTGGTCGAGAAAACTTTTGGAGAGGTAGAGAGCGACAATTATTATCTTCAATCCTACAGTGTCCAATGTGTAGTGGCAAAATGTATTCAAGACAAACAGGAAGCAAGAAAACACGAAGATATGTATGTAGTAATAAAAATGAACATGGAAATTGTAATAGTCCAGTGATTGACCTCCCTTCACTCAATGATGCAGTTCTAAAAAGAATTGTTGATATCAGTAATGGTAGGTACAGTAAAGAACAAATATCGAGCAAATTAGTTGACGATATAGATGAGACAACAAATGTTCTTCAACAATTACAAAATGAATATAACAGTTTAGAAAAGGCAATTCAGGATGTTTTTGATGATTTCTATATCTATAAAAAACTCAGTGAGCAACATTATAATGATTTAATGAAGCGGTACGAAAACAGGCAAAAAGAAATTAATAAAAAACTTGAAAAAATGCCTATACCAAAAACCAATAATAAATATGGGAATTTTGATGACCTTCTTAGTGAACTTGCAATCGCATTTGAACTCGGACTAGATTCACGTGATAAACGTATCATGACAGAACTTATTATAGAAAAAATAATTCCAAACAGAACCACACAAATTCACTTTAGATGGGGTGAAATACAAGAGATTAACTACACAAAATCATCTTACAAGAATAATGAGGTTCTATTTTTTAAAAAAAAAAACCACTCCGAGGAGTGGTCCGCTTTCATTATGAAAGCTACAGGATTTGGATAGGAGTGGAGAGAAACCATACTGTACCYTTATTATATGTATACGCTTCCATTTTGTCAATAAGCGTTTTTATTTTGTTCGAAATAAATTGTAAACGCTTTTTTTAATCAAAAATGACGAACACCCGATTAAAGGTGTACGTCATAGCCTTTAGCAGTAAGTACGATAACAGCCTGATCCAGATACTCTTGACTTCGGAATGAAAGTCTTAGAACGCCTGGCACGTCTTCTCTGCTCTCAATAATATGAATGTTGCTCAGGTTGATAAGGCTGTTCCCAAGCTCACTTGTGATTTTACCGATAATACCAGGATGATCTGGAATATCGACATAACAGTCGAATGCAGAATGAATCATGCCTTTGCGGCGCTCAGGCATTTTGCTGCGGAATTGACCTGCTGTTTCAAAAGCTTCAGCAATCGCATCCCCATCTGAACTCTCCAGCATAGACACAAATTTATCCGTTTCCTTGCTCCAATCGCGCAGCAGCTCAAGCAAAACCTTGCGATTATTAATTAATATATCACGCCAAATAATCGAATCGCTTGATGCTATCCGTGTAATATCGCGGAAGCCCCCTGCTGCTAACGATTCATATAGCATATTATTTTCGTTATATCCGCGAACCTGATTCACAAGTGACACGGCAATGATATGCGGCAAATGGCTTATCGCGCCTGCTATCTCATCGTGCTCTTTCGCATCAACTTTTACGATATTCGCTTTCGTATGGCTGAGTAAATCAACTAGACGCTCCACTGCTTCCTCAGGCGTATTCTCATCAGGTGTCAGCACATAGAAGGCGTTCTCGTATAGATGCGATGAAGCCGCTTCAACTCCTGTACGCTCAGAGCCAGCCATCGGATGCCCGCCAATAAAAGTAGCTTGTCCAAAATCAAGTGATTTTGCACATGCCATAACAGAAGCCTTCGTGCTCCCAGCATCTGTAATGATACAGCCGGGTTTTAATTTAAACGCACTGAGCTTCTCGATATATTCCTCAATGTTGCCGACCGGTACACAAACGAATATAAAATCTGCTTGCTCGGCCGCTTCTTGCATTGAAGTCGTTGCAAAATCAACCACACCCCGCTGCATGTACTTCTCTACCTGCGAGGGGCGGTTTGAATGTCCGATTACTGTAATATTTGGTTTTCCTTTAAAACAAAGGGCGATCGAACCACCGATCAGCCCTACTCCAAAAATCGCTACAGTCGTCATAACTTTATCCTTGCACCGCCGATTCTTGCAAAACCTGTTCTAGTGCTGTAATGAATTTTTCATTTTGCTCACTTGTACCAACTGTAATCCGAATATGATTCGGGTAGTAAGTCCAGCGCGGTCTTGAAATAATTCCTCTGCGCAGCAAACCGTCGAATACTTCAGGTGATGGACGCTTCACATCTACCATTACGAAGTTGCCGTATGCAGGGAAGCAAGATAAGCCAAGGCGATCAAATTGCTCCGACAAATAAGCAAGACCTTGTTTATTTTGGTCACGACAGTAGTCAATAAATGCTTTGTCAGCAAGTGCTGCTTTCGCTGCAGCTTGTGCCGCTCGCGACGTGTTGAATGGTTCACGCACCTGATTCGTATAACGAATGACATCAGGATGCCCAACGCCATAACCAATCCGCAATGCAGCTAGGCCAAAAATTTTCGAAAAAGTTCTCAGCACGATTAAATTGCGGTGCTCGCGCAGCAATTGTATTCCGTCTGGAAACTGCGGGTCATCGATGTATTCCCCGTAGGCTTCATCAAGTACAACAAGCACGTTCGTTGGCACCTGCTGCAAAAACTCAGAAAGCTCAGGCAGTGTGACAATGGTACCCGTTGGATTATTCGGATTGCAAATCCAAATGATTTTAGTTCGCTCAGTAATTTTAGACAGCATTGCAGGCAAATCATGCTTGCCGTCTTTTAAAGGAACCTCTATGATCGTTGCATTCTCAATTTCTGCATTATGCTTGTATTGCGGGAAAGTTTCGTCCGCCATAATCGTTTCGTCGCCAGGAACGATAAACGCTCTATTAATCATAAGAATAATTTCACTGGAGCCCGTGCCAAAAATAATTTGATTCGTATCTACGCCAAGTTCTTCCGCAAGTGCAGCCGTTAGTTCAACGCTCGCACCATCTGGATAAATATTAAAATTGCCTAATTCTTCAATGACTGCTGCTTTAACTTGTTCAGAACAGCCAAACGGATTTTCATTAGATGCAAGTTTGATGACTTCTTTTAACCCTAGCTCCCTCTTAACATCTTCAACCGGCTTTCCGGGTTGATAGACGGGAAGGTGGACGATATTACTTTTGGGCTGCATGAGCCGTTCACCTCTTTTATAATTGACTAGTCTCATTACTCGACATCCATTGTCTCATATCTGTGTTAGGTTTTAAAGTTTTTTTAACACAAGATTGGTCTATTGCGCAAGATTATATCGAAATTGTGATATATGTTTAATGAACTTATGATGCAAAAGGGTCTTTTTTTAATCAATGGTTCAGTTTCTGTATAAAAAATGAAGTGAAGGACATCCGCTTCCATGCCAAAAACAGTTCAAAACCATCGCTTGAAACAGTCTATTAAATTTCTTCATTTAAATAACGGACATCAGATCCCTTATTTGATGATAATCATGCTTTTTCTCGATATAACGGACATAGGATCCCTTATTTCTTAAATTTACATACAATTGAACGCCTTTTAGATAAAATAGCGGATTCTATGTCAGTTAAATAATAATTTTAGGGTGACGTACAATAGTTTGTGTACCAAGTTTTGGAGTCTATTCAAAACACAAAAAAGTAGGGTATCCTCGGGATTGCTGAGATCACCAAGAAGGAGCCCTACTCGATGAATACTATAC
>NZ_JBFTPZ010000054.1:0-47114 GCF_056398745.1 Paenibacillus sp. 01T424
CATGTAAGCGGATTGCCTCCACTTTCGTTGTATCTTCATAATGCTTAAACTTTTGCCCTTTAACCGCCACAAAAATACACCCCCTAGAATTTCATCGGAATAACCTAGGGGTTTTTCCAATGTCTATTCTAAGGGGTGCACTTCACTATAGGGCTGGTGTCATTTTTTTGATCCTAACTCTTTTGATATTCTCTCTTTACTCATTCCAAATCCAATTTCGTTAGAGATGCTCCTAAAGAACACCCACAACGACAAGCACCCAGCCAATCATAAATGAAAGTCCGCCTAGCGGTGTAATTGGACCAAGAAACCGGGCTTTGGCAACACTCAGCACATATAAGCTTCCCGAGAACAAAATAATGCCCGCTACCAAAAACCAGCCTCCGGTAACGATAAGCTGAACATCTGGATACTGTCCTACCAGCAGTCCAATTAATATCAAGCCTAATGCATGCGCAATATGGTACTGCACGCCTACCTCATATACCTTTAGCTTATCCGCTGTTATTTTGCTTTTCAGCGCGTGTGCGCCGAATGCACCAATAGCAACCGCCAGCACCATCAAAATACTGCCGAGCATTACAAATGTTTGCATAGAAAACTCCCACCTCATCTTTAAAGTCGTACATTTAGCATATCATGATTGATCGAGGGAGGGAATTGCTCTCCTAGGTTTCAACCTATTAGACAACAGCACTCTATTTATTTTTCCTTACATAATAATTTCCGATTGATTTACTGTTGCCAGAGGAGTAATGTAGTTTGGTATAGCATCAGGAGGCATCTACGTGAAATTCTTTCAATCTACCGCCACAGAGTGGCAGGGCTGGTCCCGCAATATTCGTTTATTTTTTCTAGCAAACATGTTATATCAAATCGGTACGGGCATGTTCTCGGTACTCTACAATTTGTACATCCACGAGCTCGGTTACCCCGATGCCATGAGCGGAAAAATCGTCAGTATGCAATCACTCGCAACCGCGTTATGTTTCATTCCCATTGGCTTATTCGGCGATCGCGCCAGCCGTAAGCGTTTGCTCGTCATTGGCGCTCTTTGCAGCGGTGTGGTACTCGCTGGACGCTCATTATTTGAAACAGAAAGCAGCTTACTTACAATGGCCGTTCTGACCGGCTTATTTGCTGCGATCTTTCAGGTGCTTGCCATTCCCTTTCTTGCCACAAACGTAGCAAAAGCAGATCGACTGCGCATTTTCAGTATTTTTTCAGCATTTGTACTCGCCTCGCAGGTCGGCGGCAGCCTGGGCGGAGGCGTCATTGCAGATATTATGCAGGCGGCAGGACTAAGTAAGCTGCTCTCTTTTAAAATCGTTTTACTTGCAGGCAGTATAGCGACAATGGCAGCATTTCTACCTTTGCAAGCCATTAGGGAATCTGCGCGCAGCCAGAAGGAAAGTGTTGAAGCAACAAGCGAGCAGCCTGCTTCAAACCAAACAGCACATCCTAATAAAGAAATGTCATTTATTATTAAGTTCGCCTCCATACAGCTTTTGATTGGTATCGGATCGGGTCTTGTTGTTCCTTATTTGAATTTGTATTTCACCAATCGGTTCTCGATATCGCTTAGTGCGATGAGCTTATTGCTTTCATTAGGTCAAGTCATGACCATTATCTCTATGCTCATTGGCCCGTCGCTCGCCAATCGAGTTGGACAAGTGAAAGCGATCGTTATTTTTCAAACTTTATCGCTGCCATTCCTGCTATTAACGGGTTTTACAAACCTGTTACTCGTCGCTTCTATAAGCTTTCTATTCAGACAAGCGCTTATGAATGCGGCCAATCCGCTGCAATCGGCTATTTTGATCGACCGGGTTTCTGCAAAAAAGCAAAGCCTAGCCAACTCCTGTATGCAGACAGCTTTTATGCTTGGATGGGCTACGATGGGACCCATTCATTCTCATCTCATTGCTACCTATGGCTACTACTGGGGATACGCCATCACGTTCAGCATAACTGGAGCACTCTATGTCACGGCATCTATGCTATTTTTTATGTTATTTCGCGAGAAAAAAACGGCTGCCGCAGCAAAAACGCCTTCGGCGTCTATTTGACGCTAAAGCAGCTTTGACCGTTAAATATAAGTGGCTTATAAGATGAAAACTTATACAATCTTATATTTCAAACAGAAAATCAGCCCTCAGATACAATCTGGGGGCTGATTTTTTTTTCAATTATTTCCGCGCTGCAAGGAATGCATCAACTTGGCTTTGTACCTCTGCAATAATCTTATCGATTCCAGCAGCCTTGATTTTTTTCTGCAAATCTTCCAAGCCTTTATCTACATCTTTAATCGCACCGTATTCGAGTGGAATCGCATAACGGAGCATGACGTTGCTCACATTAGCCACTTCTGTTTTCACTTTGCTGTTGTCGAATACAAAGGTTTCAAGCGGGTAGTGATATACCGTTGCTTCCCATGCTTTGCTCATGGCAGATGCCTCTTCTGGGAATGCCGCATCCGTACGATTGAGAGGCGAGTTAAAGCTCCAGTTGGAGAAGCCCGTATAATTGGCAGTCTTGTCTGTCGACTTAAGTTTATCGTCGCCATCAGCTACATAATTCACGCCATCAATACCGTACATCACGAGATTATGAAGTTCTTTATCATTTTGCATCAAGTTAATGAACATGAGCGCACGTTCTGGATTTTTCGAAGTCGCATGAACCGATGTTCCATTTTGCGTAGCAACGGCTTGAGACTTTTTCTTAGCAGGCGTAATATCAGCAAGTGCAGCTTTATATGGAGAGTTTTCTCTTTCCATCGCCGCCTTCAAGGAACCGAGCGTACCCATATTATGAGTAATCGAAGCCGTTTTGCCTTCTTTAAAATCCTGCTGGTGATCGTTTTTGTTGTTCAATACGTTTTTTGACCAAGCATTATGATCTGCAAGATCCTTATAGTAGTAGAGCAACTGCTTGAACTCTTCTGTTTCATACACATTGAAGATTTTGCCCGTCTCATCTGTCAGCTTAAATCCGATCGGAAGATCGAAATCAAGCATATTCCACTCACTTTGCTGCTTAAGCAAAATACGATCTAAATTGTGCAGCTTCCAATCACCTGTTTCTGGAGTAAAGGGTACGATACCCTTCTCATTTTCAGAAACCGCCTTTAAGTAATTCGCGTAAGCTTCAGGACTGTCGATCGCAGGAAGATTATATTTTACACGCAAATCTTCACGGTACAAGATGAGCTTCTCAACGGACTCTCCGCTGTTCTGTGGTACCATGTATAGCTTGCCGTCAACCTTTGCTTGATCCCAGCTGGATTTCGGCATGATTTCCCAAGTTTCCGGCATGTATTTAGACAGCATATCTTCCGTTAGCTCTAAAAATCCGCCCTTCAACGCCTGATCATTATATCCAGCCCAGTTCGCGGAATAAATTAAGTCAAATTCTTCATTGGCTGCTAGTTTCAATGGATACTTTTGAGCCCAATCGGACCAATCTAGAAATTCGCCATCAATTGTCGCATTAATTTTTTCCTTCAGCTTCTTATTAATTTCAGCAAACACCGTATCATAATCTACCGGCTTCGGACCTACAAAAATCATTTTAAGCTTAACTTCCTTGGAAGTATCGATCCCCTCTTCTGCAGCGGCAGGCTGCTCAGTAGCTGGCTGTTCCGTAGCGGTCTCGGTTCCTTCGTTCGCTGGTTTCGGAGATGCGGCTTCTTTGTTGCTGTTGCCTGAGCATGCACTTAAAATGAAAACGAATGTTAGTACAAATGCCAGCCAAAGCGATTTTTTCTTAAACATGCTGGAGACCCCCAATTCATATATTGATAAACCAGGATTGCCTGGAACTATCCTTTTACAGCGCCAATCGTTAATCCTCTAACAAAATATTTTTGAACGAATGGATAAGCGATTAGAATGGGTCCGCTTGCTACGATCGTCATCGCCATCTTTAAACCCTCTGTCGGAAGGCTTGTCGTAACAACCGCGCCTGATCCCATCATCGCCTTGCGCATGCCGTCCATATTGCCTAACATTTTGTACAAATAATACTGAAGCGGCATTAATTTCTCATTCGAAATAAATAACAGCGCATTATACCAATCATTCCAGTATCCGAGTGCCAAGAACAAACCTATTGTAGCCAAAGCTGGCTTGGACAGTGGAAGAATAAGTCGCATAAAGATTAGAAAATCGCCTGCACCATCTATTTTTGCTGACTCCGTAATCGCTTCCGGTATACCGCTCATGAATGACTTCATCACGATAATATAGAAAACATTGAACAACAGCGGGACAATTAAAGCTAGCGCGGTATCCTTCATATGGAGATAGTTGACGATGAGCAAATACCAAGGAACAAGTCCGCCGCTGAACAATGTGGTGAAGAAGAAATAAAACGAAAAGTGATTACGCCATTTAAAATCCTTTCTACTTAGACAATAAGCAGTCATCGACGTTAGAAACAAACCAGCTATCGTGCCAATCGCGGTAACAGCTATTGTTACGATGTAAGCATTAATCATTTGATCCGGGTATTTGAAAAGTATTTTGTAAGCTTCCAATGAAAATTCGCTTGGGAAAAGCTGAAACCCGTCCACAACAATTTTGCTCTCATCCGTTAGGGATGACGATAAGATCAAAATAAATGGAACGATACATAACAAGGCCAGCATCACAAGCGCGGTATAGCCAATCGCATAAAATAACCGTTGATCCACTTTTTTTATTTTAGCAGCCTTGACTGCTTTCTTATTTAAACTCAAGCCGGATGCATTCATGTCTTGACCCCCATTCAGAATAAAGCGCGATCCTTATCATATTTACGAACAGCATAGTTGACTAGCATGATTGTCGTGAAGCCAAGTATAGACTGATACACGCCTGCCGCCGCTGACATTCCGATCTCGTTGGTTGTGATAAGTGACCTAAATACGAAGGTATCGATGACATCTGTGGAGGAGAACAACACCCCGTTATTGCCAACCATGTTGTAGAACATGCCGAAATCACCGCGGAAGATGTTGCCGACTGCCAATAAGACTAAAATAATAATGGTCGGATACAGGTTCGGAATCGTGACTCGCATCATTCTTTGGAAAATATTAGCCCCATCAATTTCAGCAGCTTCATACATTTCCGTGTCAATGCTCGTAATAGCGGCCAAGTACATTACCGTTCCATAACCAAGCATCTTCCAAGCGGAGACAAATACAAGTATAAACGGCCAATATTCAGGTGTATTATAAATGTCGACCGGCTCCATCCCAAAGCTCTTCAGCAGGACGTTCACCGTACCAATGTCACTATTCAATAAATTGTAGGCAATCGCTCCAACTACGACCCAAGAGATAAAGTATGGGAGAAAAATAACCGTTTGCGTAATTTTACGGAACCATTTGCCGCCAACCTCAAACAAAAATATGGCCGCGAACATTTGCAGTAAGTTGTTTACGACTATAAAAGCTATGTTGTACAACGCCGTGTTTCTTGTCACCCGCCAAGCATCGCCCGATTCGAAGAAAAAGCGAATGTTGTCGAGGCCATTCCACGGACTTCCAAACACACCGCCCGCATAATCATAATGCTTAAAAGCAAGAATGATGCCGACCATCGGAATGTAGGCAAACAGGAGATAAAATAGAACGGCAGGCGCCAGCATGAAAAGGATTACTTTATACTTGTTCAGATCATTCCAAAATCGATGTCGAATCATCAACACTGCCCCTCTCTTCTCTATGTACACATATTATAAAAAGCAGCGGTAAATAAATTAATTATGTGAAACAACTAAAACCAATACTAAATCAACGATTTGAATATCTTTTGCAAAAAAAATAGCCCAACGCCTGTTTTTGACTTGAGCCTTGCACTACATTTTTTAGATTTTATGCTTTTTTCGATATTCTCCAGGTGACAGCCCCATCGCTTGTTTGAATTGTCTATTGAAATAAATAATATTTTTATAGCCGACCTGCTCGGCAATTTCATAAACCTTCTTTGCCGGGTCCTTTAATAGCTCGCACACCCGCTCCATCCGCAATTGATTGAGATAATCGCTGAATAGTATGTTCGTCTCTGTTTTAAATAGCTGTCCCAAATAATTTGGTGTGAAGTCAAAGTGGGCAGCAACCTCATTGAGCGTTATTTTATGATCCAATCGCTGCTCGATATAGGCTGTAATTTGATCAATCAGCTTGCGCTTCTGCCGCTGCTTCTTTAAATACAGCAGTTCAGACAGTTCAAAGAACCGTCTCCTCAGCCAAGAGAGGATATCATGCACCGTTTCAAATTCAAATAAAATAATCGGATGATGAGATTCCCATTTCAGCATTTCGTACATATGTTCATTCATTTGCTGCAAATCAGCATGAAGCTTGGAGGTAATACGAATAATGAGATCATAAATATCGTTTTTCTGGGTCAACGGTTTTTCACCGTTTAAGAGCTGAAGCAAACAGTCGTCAATAGTCGTCAGGTCATACTCCAGCATCGCTCGAAGCATAACATCAACAACCTCTTCAAAATTTGATGCGGCTGATTGTTTGGGGCTCCACTGGAAAGCGCCTTGAATGATTCGATTTTTACCCATGATCCATTTGATGCTTAATCCTGCTTTCGCCTGCCGATAGGAGTCATGAAGCTTAGCGATATCATTCGTGTACATGCCCATCCCAATCGTAATGGAGCAAGAGAACGTCTCATTAAATTGCCGAACGAGTTGTTCCAGCAACGCCGTCATATACTCCTCTTGAACAGCAGCCAGCAGAACATAATGGTAATCATAGCTTGTCATCATACTGCCCAAGTTGTTGTCCAATGCAAAATTGCGAATAAAGAGGGTGATCTGATTCATAAACAATCGCCGCTCTTCCTCACTTTTCTCCTTAAGCTTCCATGCGAGATCATCAATCTCAATAATCGAGACAGAAGCTCCCTGCTGTAACAGAGGCGATAAAATCGTATGAATATGTGCTTCAACCTGACCTGGCGTCGCTTCATTAAACCACCGAAGCAGCAGCTCCTGATTTACTAGCGATAAGGTTTCAGACAAGGCCATATTCTGCTGCCGTTCGTTCTCAATCTTAGAGCAAATGAGAACGAGCATATCATTGAGCTCACTATCATCTACAGGCTTAAGCAAATAACCGCTGGCATTCAGTTGAATGGCCTCTTTGGCATAACTGAAATCCTGATGTCCGCTTATAAAAATAATATGAACCTGAGGATTAATTTCCTTTGCCTTGCGAGCAAACTCCATTCCAGACATGATCGGCATTCGAATGTCGGACAAAATAAGATCGATGCGCTTCTGTTCCATTATCTTCAAAGCTGCAAATCCACTGATTGCCGTTCCTACATCTTGGAGGGATAGCTGTTCATTGCCCGCTACCCGGCGCCTTAACCACTCCAAATCTATTGCTTCATCGTCTACCAATAGGATGCTGATATCCATGTCGGTACTCTCCTCCTCTGGCGCATCATTATGACAGCGGTTCCAAATCTTCAATGATTTCTTCATCGATCGGAAGAATAATTTGCACCGTCGTTCCTGCTCCATATATGCTGCCGATATGAATGCCAAAGTCCTTACCGTATCTTAGCTTGATACGTTCCTCCACATTTTTCAGACCGTATCGGTCTGAATGGATCGTGCTTGCCAGCATTCTTTTCAGCGTTTCCGGTCTCATCCCGATCCCGTTATCAATAATTTTCAGCTCAATATGGCTCCCGAGACGTTTCCCAGTAATACGAATAGCGATCGTTTCCCCAAACCAAGCATGTTTGAAAATATTTTCGACAAACGGCTGAAGAATCAGCTTAATAACCGGGATATGTGCAATTTCAGGCTCAATATCGAAATACACCTTAAAGGTATCTGCATACTTCACTCTTTGAATGTCTAGATAGGATTCCACCTGTTCAAGCTCTTTCTCAAGCGTGATATAAACATTGCCTCCGTTTAGCGTAAGCCGATAAAACTTGGACAGCGCCTGCACCATCTTTGTTACTTTATCTACTTCCCCTAAGTTAGCCAGACTGCCGATCGTTGAGAGTGTATTGTATAAAAAATGAGGGCTAATTTGCGCTTGGAGCACATCAAGCTCTGCCTGTTTTTTCTGAATGCCCTGCACATATACATTTTTGATGAGGTCCTGAATGCTGGTTGCCATCTGATTAAAAGAATCTGCAATATGAACAAATTCATCATTTCCTGTAAAACCAATCCGCTTATAAAAATTCCCTTCTTGGAACGATTGCACGAGCGTTACAATACGCTTCATCTTTTTCCCTGACAGACGGGCAACAATCACTCCGATAAACGCCATAACCAAGAAACTGATGAAGCAAACGGTACTTATCGCTTTTTTCATTCTGGTCGCATCTTTATTTAGATAGGAATGAGGAACCAACGTCTCGATCACAAAATTTGTTCCTGGAATCTCTTCCCTCACACTCAAATATGATTTCATGCTAGCCTTCTCATCTATGCTTCCTCGTTCATATAGATTAAGTCCAGAAGCCATATCAATTAATCGCAGGCTAATGCCCTCTTCGATTGGGAATGTATCAAAGTTGCCTAACAATTCATCGAAGCGAGCCGTAACGCGCAAATAGCCGATCGTAGACGAAATGCCGCTGGATGTGACTAATCTACGGAAATGAGAGATGTTGTTTAGTTTTTGGTCCGAATCGACCTGAATCCATAGATGGTCTTGGAATGTAGAGGAAATGGATTTAAACCAATCCGTATTCTCTATACTGTGATGAGATAGAACATAATAGTCACGCCTGCCAATCGGGGTGGCCATATCATCGCCCGAAACTTCAAGCATATTTTCGTTTACCGTATAGAGCGCCAGTCTAATATTGTTTCCATACAGCAGGAGAGGCGCCTTCATTTGCGGAATAATATCATCCCTCATTTTAAGCATCATATCGAGCTGGTCTCCTTCAAATTGAAGAGCGTTCTGGAAAGTAATGCTGCTGAAAAGTGTACTGGACATTCGCTGGATCTCATCCAGCTGATATTCAATATTGCTCCTCGTCTGCTTCATAGCCGTCCGAATATTCGTTTCTGCCATCTCTGTTCTCGACTCAATGAGCATCGTATAGGAGATGTATCCGATTACAGCGTCAGTCAGCAGCACAAGAATAAGATACGGAATCATCATCTTGTACGTAAACGGAATATACATTTTATTCGGAATGAATCTCTTCATTTTCTCCCGCCTTTAGCCCGTTCTACCCATAAATTAAAATGATAGCTTCATATTATTGTAATAAAAATCCATATAATTAATAAAGATATTACAGTATGGCTTCATTAAATACAATCGGTTGTAGAATGATAATAATAGAAAAATGCTGGCTAATATCGCATAATGCAAAAAAAACCACAACCAGATACGGTTGTGGCTTCTAAGTATATTCTCTTATTTATTCATTCTTTTCTTCCTTTAAGCCTCAGCTAATGCTGGGACTTATTTCACTGCTATTCCTACATGCAATCTTTTCAAAAAGTTGTTTAATTTTTCCGTACACAAGAGCATAGCAATCGCAAATATAATAATAAACCATGGAAAAATACTAATCGTTGTATTCGTTGCAAGCAATCCTAGAAAAGGGGGCACTAGCGTACTGCCCGTATAGGCAGCAGCCATCTGAAAACCCATAATAGACTGTGCGTTCTTTTTCCCRAATCGCGCAGGTGTTTCATGCAGCATACACGGAAATATCGGAGCTAATCCAAGCCCTACAATCATAAATCCGACAAGCGAGACGATAGATGGCAACGGCAGCACTAGCACTACTGTTCCGATTAATGCGATCAGCTGGCCGTACCTAATCAGCATGCGACTGCTCATTTTAAATGTTATAAATCCAGTAATCATTCGACCAACTGTAATTCCGACAAAGAACCATGATACCCATTGCGCAGCTGTCGCTGCAGGCAAATCTTTAATATTTACAAGAAAGCTGCTTCCCCATAATCCCATGCTGGCTTCAATGCCGCAGTAAAATAAAAAGGTTAGCATCGCTAATTTGACCCCTTTTATTTGCCATGGCTTCTTATTTTCAGCGGCCTGCTCCAACTTCTGATCATGCAGCTCGTTTTGAGCATCAGCATTTATGACATGGCTGTTTTTTGCAACTTTATCCCATAAAGGAAGAGAAACAAATAAAATGACGACTAAAATAAACTGAATAACTGCAACCGTGAGATAACCATCTCTCCAAAGATTTTGACCTGAGATAGACGAAGCCATAATGATTGGACCTAACGTAGCTCCTACTCCCCAAAAACAGTGCAGCCAGCTCATATGATGAGCTTTGTAATGGGTAGCCACATAGTTGTTTAATCCTGCATCTACACTGCCCGCGCCAATACCTAAAGGAATCGCAAAAATAATTAACCATATAATTGAAGGAGACCATGCAAAACCAAGTAGAGCTCCTGCTGTCAGGATGCAGCTCACAAGCGTTACCTTCCCCGTGCCAAAACGGTGCAGTACGGTACCACTTATCAAGCTCGAAACGATCGTGCTAGCTGCAATAACCATGGAAATGCTTCCAGCCGTTCCTAATGACGCATTCAAATCCATTCTCATCACAGGCCATGCCGATCCGAGCAAGGAATCCGGCAATCCTAAACTAATAAAAGCCAAATAAATAATAATTAAAAAGAACGTTGCCATCGTTATCTGATCTCCTTGGTGTTCGTCATCCATTTGTTTAAGAAGGTTCATGCCGACTTATTAAAGATCTTTAATAAGTCATTATGATAATAGCAGGATTACGTCATACTGACAAGAGAATAAATCAATGCTTGCCCTATTAGTTATTACATATATTACCTAATTCATTTTATCGTCCATTAACAAATGAGCTTTATACTAACTCTAATGCCTCGCATTGTACATCATCTTTGGGAAAAAGAAAGGAATTGCATGCTATGGGAATTCATACGTACTTTCAATCACTTAACGATCTCGAACGTATCATTCGTTGTCCAGGTAAATTTAAGTTTGAAGAGCACAGCGTATCCGCTCATTCTTGGAAGGTTGTTCAATACGCCAAAACATTAGCAGATATTGAAGAAACGAACGGCGTCACAATAGACTGGAAGAAGCTTTACGAAATTACGAGCAGCCATGATTATGGTGAAATATTTATTGGAGACATTAAAACACCAGTGAAGCATTACTCCTTAGAACTGCGTGGCATGCTGCAAAAGGTTGAGGAAGGCATGATCGCTCTTTTTATCGAGGAAAATATTCCTGAAGAATTTAAGCCTATTTTCCGCAGACAACTGCGCGAGGGCAAGGATGAATCCGTCGAAGGTCTAATTCTTGAAGTAGCTGATAAGCTTGATCAAGTTTACGAGGCGCTTACGGAATTGCAAAGAGGCAACACCGAAAAGGAATTTGTCGTTATGTACCGTGAAGCGCTCGTCAAAATCAAAAAAATAAAGCTGCATTGTGTAGATTATTTTTTAGAGAACATTTTACCAGACATCGTGAAAGAAAGCTCCAATTGTCCTGTCGATATTCAAAAGATTACAAAGGAAGCCTTAGAGCTGTAGCTTTCACTTCAACTCCTGTTAAATCCCGTAATAAACCTCGGCAATACATCACCTTTTATATGCCTGTAGTCAATGCTTGCAAAATGGCAACACGCCTCATTTACCACTAATCTTCCCTCCTTTTTTTAAATCAAACCCACTATCCCTTCTGTTTTTTAACAAAATACCGCGAACTGTGGTTGTTTAAAACCACAATTCGCCGTATTTCAATCCGTACTTTTTTAGCCTCAACGCGATATTGCCTCTTTTACTTCATTCCGTTTCATAAGTGTATTAATTGTAGCCTTAATCCCTATCTCGTATGGAGTGGCAGGGATCGGTCCGACAAGCCGCATATATTTTTCACCGCTTAATAAGAATGGTTCCTCAGTTAAATACAGCATCTCAACGACCTCTTTCATAACTGGGGAAAATAAACCGAGCAGCGATAAGCCCATTTTGCCAAGCGGTATGACTGGTTTTGACGTACCTGCTGCCCTCTGGGCTATCTTTACAAAATCGCGGCCAGAGATGACGCCTGACGCTGGAATATGCCAGTTCTGCTCATAAGCATCCTCCCTAATGGCCAGCTCCACGATCATAATTGCCGCATCCGGCAAATAAACAAATTCACGAGCAACCTTCATCGTTCCAATAAATACGGAAGGTTTGCCAGCTGCAATTCCCTCTAAAGTGGATCCCAAATAGGATGCTTGGTTAGCAGATGGGCCATAATAGTCAGGTAAACGAACAATCATTTTATGCGCCTTATTCCACCGTGGGCTAAACACCATTTGCTCGTACTGCAGTCGAATCTTTCCTTTTTTAGTGTGCGGATTTTTAGGATGATCCTCAGTTGCCTGATTAGTCGTTTTTCTCCCATAAGGATAAATGCCATCCACAACGACGATTTTTGCACCAAGCTGATTAGCAGCCTCCATAACTGCCTCTCCCATAGGGATCAGCTTCGTATGCATGTCATTGTACGGCACATTCGCGCAGCTAAAAATAACCTCATGACCTTCGCAAGCTGATATCAGCTCTTTGGTATTAAGAACATCTCCAACTTTAAGCGATAGATGCTTAGGATTACCCAATTCCATCGCAAGCTGTTTCAGCTTTTGATGAGACCGCCCGAATGCCGTAGTCTCGATTCCTCTCTTTAGAAGCTCCTCAACAATGGGAGCACCTGTACCTCCGGTAGCACCTAATACAATAGCTTTTTTCATTATTATTCACTCCTCAAATTTGTGATTGATCAATCACTAACACGTTGGCGTACGAGCAATGCATTGACTTCAAAAACAAACAACAAATCAATTACCTTGGCAAACTTCTAACACGGTCTGTATCTAAATAGCCACGGTAGCCCCTAATATGCCAAGTATTTTAAATGTATTTTATTGATGTAAAACATTTATTGATTGATCAATTACATCAATAGGTTAAAGAGCCAAAAATCAGCTCTAATACATTAACTCCGGCAAGGCTAGCGCCATCGAGACATTACACAGCATGCCTCTAGCCAAAAATATAACCGTTTTATCTTTCGGATTCTCAAGCCCAGCTTGCTGGAATGCATGTAACACTAACTGCTGCACTTCACGATATCCATTTCGCATAACCTCGACAATCGCTTCGTCTTTTATCGTCTGAGCCTGCATTAACAGCAGCGTTTCATTCTGATACGATTTCATGACTTCTATATAAGCTTCAACAAGCTCCTTCTCAAGCTGCTCTGGTCCCGCTGTCTCAATCACGCTGCGAAATGCATCTACGATGCGTGTCCATGAAACCTCCAAAGCTTCTTTCAACAGAATTTCCTTCGTTGCAAAAAAACGAAAAACATACGGCTGTGATATTTGAGCACGTTCAGCAACCTTTGCGGTTGTCGCGCGATAATATCCAATTTCAGCGAAAACTTCAATCGCAGCAGCAATAATATCTGTACGGCGATTAACGGACGCTGCTGTATTTTTTTCCATCGTATCTTCCACCTTTAAGTACTCACTTGTTAGTAATTGATCAATCACTAACTGAGTTGATCATAACTTATCGCTTGAAGGAATGCAATAGCTTTTTAGCCCTGCTACAATTTAAACACATGAGTTCAATCAATTGAAATCAATAAAACGAAGACAACAGCTGCATATCCACTGTTATCTTCGTTTTTGAATAACCCATTATTGCTGTACCCTATTCCACAGGCAACTCACATTAACTACAGTCACTTACCAACTAACCATTCTGCTATTTCTTCAGTCTGGAGTAGGATCGCTATGGGGTCCCARTACCATGACCGGTCGCTTCCCCATATGTACACCCTATCGTTCTTGACCGCATCAAGCGTATTCCAAATCGGATCAGCCTTGAGATCTGCAAGGGTATGCGAATCGGAAGTCAGTATTATATAGTCCCCCACATATTTCGGCAATACCTCATTGGATATCGATGCCCAGCCCGGATCTTTCATTTCATCAACAACGGCAGCTGGCGGCTTGAAGCCAAATCCTCCGTAAACGGCTTGCCCACCCTTGCCAAAGTTTGCGCCTACCACAGAAATATTTTTATCCATTATTTCTAGAATGGAGAAGGTACTGTCAGCCGGAACGACCTGCAATACTTTTTGCTTGGCTTCGGCTATTCTTCGATCATAATCATTGAGCCACTTCTCTGCTTCCTGTTCCTTACCGAGCAGCTTGCCGAAATAGGTAATTTCCTCATGAACGGTTTTCAATGATGCATAAGGTATGATAACCGTAGGTGCGATTTTTGGCAGTTGTTCATTCATTTCAGCGTAGGTATCATCCATAATTATAAGATCAGGTTCCATCTCCAAAATTTTCTCGATATTGCCATTCCCGTCTCCTATATCTTCAACGCCCTTTAAAGCATCACCGAAATAAGGGTTTTTAATATGATGGTTAGAAGTACCGATAGGGACAACACCAAGCGCAATGAGGCTTCCTAAATATTCACCTGCTACGATTCGTTTCGGATGCGTGGGAACTTCTATATCTCCAGCAATCGTAGAGATGGTTTTGGTCTGGGATTCCTCGGCAGGGGGCGACGCTGTCGCTGTTGATGGATTAGTCGTCTCCACTGCACTTTCTACCCCACAGGCACTCAATAATAAAATAAAACTTAATAGCAATCCCGCCACCATGGACGGTTTGAATGGTTTAATCATGGGTATTTCTCCCTCTTCACTTCGTTGATAATGATTATCATTTAAATCAGTATAGCCGAGTAGATTGGGGGAGACAATGGACGATCTCATGCTTATGGAAGGATAATCTTCTATCTTGTGCTTGGATGAGTACTTCAATTTATATTGTGTCGGTGACATGCCTTTATTTTTTTTGAACATTCTGCCTAAATAATAAGGGTCCTGATAACCAATACCGATAGCGATTTCTCTTAGCGTGGCATCGGTACTGAGCAGCAGCTCTGCTGCCTTATCGATGCGTACCTTGATCAAATAATCGATCGGACTGAGGCCTGTCCGGCTTTTGAAATAAGTAGACAAATGGGGAACACTGTAATTCAAAGTTTCAGATAAGGATTCCAAAGTAATGGACTCTGCATAACGTTCATGAATAATCGAAATGATTTGAGCTGCCAAATCGCGTTTTTCCGGTCGCACACCCTGTACCTGCATTTGATTTAATAAATCATATACAAATTGATGGAGCAAAGCCTTCACACGCAATCTCCCCAGTGGTTCTGCCCTTCCCCATTCCTTATG
The DNA here is from genome assembly GCF_056398745.1 of Paenibacillus sp. 01T424. NCBI lineage: Bacteria > Bacillati > Bacillota > Bacilli > Caryophanales > Paenibacillaceae > Paenibacillus > Paenibacillus sp. 01T424. The sequence continues at coordinate 15,290 of NZ_JBFTPZ010000054.1, forward strand.
CATGTCTGTCATGCTGCGATATAATGCTACCGGAAAAGCAGGCACAAAGCCGTATTGGGCATGAAAAGGTTGGGCGCGCTCTACCAGATCGATCATTTCCTGCCGAACAGGCGATGGAATACGTGCTTTATAATAAATAACATAATATTCAAACCCCTCCGCACCAGCACGAATATCCAAAACTGATCCTTTGCCAGTATGAAATATTTTGAATCGTTTGGCATGGTGATCGACACCATCCAGACAAACTTGCGCACTTCCTTGAATAGACATCACAAATATGCTGGCAGGTACGGAGTAGGCAGTTAACGATTCTTCGGCTTTCATATTGATGTGACGGACATCAAAAATGGTGCAAAAAGCATGATTCCATGACACCAAATGATCATGCAATTCCATTTTCAGAAACCTGCTTTCTCTATACGCGCTTAATGGGGTACGATATGATTATATATTATAAATGATATGTATTCTCACTAGTAAAATAATTCTATGTAATCCGTCACGGGGTGTGGTTATGGAATGGCATGAGACCATCACAATATGGAGCCAAACGCCGGTTAAAGTGCTTGATATTCGGCATTTGGCAATGAAGACAGGTGAGGGATTGCAAGCTTACCGCCTTCCAGCAAATGCTTTTATCTTCACTAACCAAGGTGAGGCTAAAATAAGTCTTGATGGAATGGCTGTCGAATCCGCAAATTCCCAGCTGCTGCACGGCGGCAAAGGCGCATCGCTGAATATCAGCTGTCTGAGCCGTCCTTTTGACTACTATCTTATTTTATATAAACCTTTGCGCGGCTTATCTCCTCAATCTACCCAAAGACAAGCTGAACAGCATGCTCCATTTGGGCAGCAATATACTTTTAAAGCAAAACACCCCTTGTCTCTGCTTGCTCTGCTTGAGTCTATGCAGCAGCATTGGAAGCTGAGTGAAGAGCTGGACCGGCTGCAGGTGACAGGCCTCTTCTACCAATTCGTGCATGAGCAGTTCCGCCAGCTGCGTATCGCTGATACTGAAGCTGCCCCGCCAGATCTGGCTGTACAGATCGCTAATTATATTCATGCGCATTATCACGAAACGATCTCCATGGAGATGATCGCGAATATATTTCATTACAGCACACACTACCTCTCCAGAGTGTTTAAACGAAAATATGGATGCAGCCCTATGGAGTATCTCGTTCAGACACGTATGAATCAAGCTAAGTTTTTGCTAAATGAAACAGAGGTGACCATTCGTGATATCGCCTACAGTGTCGGATATGCAGATATGTATTATTTTAGCCGCCTTTTCAAAAAGCAAACTGGCGAAACACCAGCTCAGTTCAAAATGCATAACCTCGGTTTAAAAAGTTCAGTTCGCACAAATTTTATGCCCGAATCGTTCATTGCTCCCTCCCTAGAAGAAGGTTATATTGTTAAAAGTGATAATCATTATCAACAAGATACTTGGAGAGTGGATGAAATGAGTTTTGGTTTTAAGCCTTCTTTTGCTGTAACGCTATTGTTTAGCCTATCGTTGCTGCTTGCTGCTTGTGGTGGTTCAGATTCAAATGTGCAGCAGTCTACGGAGGGCGATAATAAGCAGCAAAGTGAAAGTACAGATACATTGCCGGCAGAGACTAGGCTTTATAAGGATGCATTAGGGCGAGAAGTGACTATCCCCGTTAAGCCGAGCAAGGCTGTCGTCATTACATACGGTGGTTATTTGCTGCCGCTAGGACTAGAGCCAGTTGGGGTCGATCAAGGTACACTTGAACAATATCCAGACACCATGACAGAGGCTGAAAGTATTGGTGATGGACTTGGCAATGCAGAGGCTATATCTGCCCTGCAACCAGACATCATTATACTGCCAGACTATCATAGCGCTGAAATCTACGAAACTTATCAGAAAATAGCTCCAACGGTTGCCGTAGCATGGGGCGGCGATCCAGATGTCATCAATACGCTCCGAGCGATGGGCGATGTCATGAACCGGAAGCCAGAGGCGGAAGCATGGATTTCTACATTCGAGGAGAAGCTTGAGCGTATCCGAGATGAGATCAATATTAATATTAAAGAAGGTACAACCGCCATCACGTTCATTCTTTATAAGGGCGAGGTTCTATTGGGAGGCAAAGGCGGTACTTTGGGCAAGCTGATCTATGAGGATCTAGGCTTCCAAATGCCAGAGCAATTTGAGAAATTTGCAGACGGCGGCGCTGCGTTGTCGATGGAATCTTTGGCTGATCGGCCTGCAGACTATTTCTTCACACAAATGAAGGATGAAGAGCTGGAAGAGATGACAAAGCTATTCCAAGAGCCTCTCTATAAAGCCATTCCCGCAGTAAAAAATAATCGTGTCTTAAACATAACCCGTAATAAATGGAATTATGGTCCTGACCTCGTGGATGAAGCGGTAGATGCGTTAATCGCACAGGTAGAGCAGTCGCAGAAATAAGGTTGAACTATAACTAGCTTAATCTAAAAAAGCCAACAACCGCGCATGATTTGCGTCGGAGTTGGCTTTTTTTTATTGGATTAATTCAATTCAAACTTATAGGCTTGGCGGTATTTGAGCGGTGAATGGCCAGTAATATCTTTGAAAATACGTCCAAAATGCGTCATGCTCTCAAAGCCTACCTTTTCAGCAATATCAGCTATTTTCAAGGTGCTCCCCGTTAAGAGCTGGCGTGCCTCCTTGATTCGAACATTGTTCAAGTACTCTGTGAAGGTGAAGCCTGTGTTCTCCCGAAACATTTTGCAAAAGTAAGAGGAGCTGATGAAAAACCTGCTGGATATGCCCTGAATCGTTTGGTTTTCATGATAATGCTGGTTCAAATAGTCAACGATTTCGAAAATCTTTTTATTGATCGGATTGCTTCCATCATGTTCAGCTGCAGGAAGCGTTGACGTCTTGCGGTAAAGGAAAATAAGCAGCTCGAACAGCAGTGTTTTTAAATAATATTCATAGCCGGGAGGCTGCTTAATAAATTCCGCAATCATTTTATCGAAAAGCTTCTCGATCATGCTTTGTTCTTGGCCGTTTAAGGGCATGAAATTTTTGCCGCTTGAAAAGCTGGATAGCACATGAAAGCTGTCATTGTAAGGAAACATATCCTCAAGGAATTCCTCTTGAAACAACAGCGTAATCCGCTCAAATGATTCTCTGCTTGAATTGACCAGCTTATGAATCTCATTCACATTGATGATCAATAACGCGCCGCCAACCACCTGATAGCTTTTATCCTCGATAAAGTAGCTGATATCACCAGAGACGAGATAGAAGATTTCATAGCCATTATGATAATGACGTGATGGCATGCTTGTGTCAGTTTTTCTCTCACGACTAATATCAAACTTCGCAGCTTCATAAAAATTTGACTCCACAAACATTACACCACCATGTAAAGTAATGAGTTTATATTCAAAGTAATATACGTAGAAAAATGATAAATTAGATAAGATATGTGCTTATAATTCATATTATCATATGCTATATTGGTTAGCAATAAGGCATAACAACAGTGGGTGATGCATAGTAGAACATGCTTTTGGAATGAAATATCAATAATTCGAGTTAGTTTTATTAACATTTTGTAAATGTGGGTTCAAAAAAACGAATACGGGGGTTGTCATGAAAAATCTAATAACGAAAAATCGTTTAGTGATGAGTGCACTTCTTTTGTTTTCCCTTTCTACCACGTTGTCTGCTTGCGGCGGTGAAGCCGGGTCAAAAAATAACAGCAACGGAGGGGTAAAGAACAACGGCAAGGATAAGGTTGAGATCGTTTGGGTAATGGCAGCAGACCCAGACAAAAAGGCATGGCAGGACGCAATGGTTTCGACCTTCGAAGAAAGCCATCCGAATGTTAAAGTGCGGCTTGAGAATATCCCGTACGATCAATTCGATCAAAAGCTGACTACCTTGATTGCCAGCGGCAATGCGCCAGATGTTTGGAATCCTAATCAGGCGGATAGCGGATTTGCTACTTATATGAAGATGGGCGCATTGAAGGACCTTACTCCTTATATTGAGAAAGGGGCTCCCGAGCTCGATACAATGGACCCTAACCTGCTCGATATTTATAAAATCAACGGCAAAAATTACGGCGTTCCGCTCGTAAGCAACGCTACTTATCTTTATTACAACAAGGACTTATTTGATGCTGCTGGCCTTTCTTACCCGACGACCGACTGGGATGATAAGTCTTGGAATTTTGATGCGATGCTCGAAACCGCACAAAAGTTGTCTCATGACGTAGGTGACGCTCGCAAGCAGGTTTTTGGTTTCTCCAGCGCATTAAGCGCAAATGCAATGACATGGCTATTCGGAGGAGATCTATTCAAGCCCGAAGCTTATACATCTGGCGTAATGGGTGAGCCTGATCTAATGAAACCGATTAACGTCGAAGCGCTGCAGTTCAATGTGGATTTGATCAATAAATACAAAGTAGCGCCGGACGCAGAGACAGTAGCCGCATCCGCGCAGCTGGGCGATCCTTTCCTTACCGGCAAAGTCGGAATGTACATCTCCGGCGGCTGGGGACTCGGCTCTTACAAGCAAGCGGATTTCAAATGGGGCGTTGCGGCTGTTCCCTATCATGATGGACGCAAGGTTACCCTTTATGTTGACCCTTGGAGCATCTCAGCAACAAGCAAGCATCCCGACGAGGCTTGGGAATTCGTCCGGCATTTAGCTAATCCAGCTGAAGGCGGCGGCGCCTACCGTTACATGAATGAAGTAGGGAGAACGCCGGCAGACGCGAGCCTATTCAAGCTTTGGTATGACAAAATGGGTGCAGAAATCGGCATGGACCCTGAGGCATTCAAGCAGGTTCACGAAGGCTCGATCAAGTATGGCCGGGAAGCTGAAAACCATTTGATCGTCAAATTCAATACGGTTCTAGAAACGATGAACCAATCGCTCTATCTGGTATGGGGAGGCAAGAAGAGCATAGCCGACGGTTTGAAAGTGTTGAATGATAACCTCCTATCGTTGAATTTGAATCAATAGCAGCCAGAGCTTTAAGTAAATTTCAGCCGAGCGGATGCCCTTCATTAGAAGGCATCCGCCGGCCCAACGGAGGTAGCCCATGAGAAAGCTTTCGCTGGCCATGAAGCGCGAGGAACGGTCGTTTTGGTTTTTCATAGCCCCTTGGTTTATCGGTTTTATATGCTTCACCGGGGGACCGATTCTCGTCTCGCTGCTGCTCAGCTTCACTGATTACAATGTCATCTCGTCCCCGACATTCGCAGGAACAAGCAATTACAGCACGCTGTTCGGAGACCGGCTGTTTTACAAGTCATTGTCCGTGACTCTCTATTACAGCGTTATGGCCGTACCGTTTACGATACTGACATCTTTGATTGTTGCCGTTCTGCTTAATCAAAAAATCAAGGGGCAATCGCTCCTACGCACGCTGTATTACGCACCAAGCATTATATCTGGTGTAGCCGTCTCCTTTTTGTGGTCATGGCTGCTTAACCCGCAGTTCGGTGTCGTGAACTCAGTCCTTTATGATTGGTTTGGCATTCAAGGACCAGGTTGGTTTACGAGCCCGGGTACGGTCGTTCCGTCCATGGTACTCATGCAATTGACGGCATCAGGCAGCACGATGGTGATCTTTCTTGCCGCGCTGCAATCGCTGCCGGCAGATCTGTTTGAAGCCGCATCTATGGAAGGGGCGAGCGGTTTCGCAAAGTTCCGTAAAATTACGATTCCGCTTATTTCACCTGTCATTTTATTCAATACCATTATTAGCATGATCGGATCGCTGCAAATCTTTACGGAAGCCTACGTTATCACGAAGGGAGGGCCGGACTGGAACTCCTATTTCTACGTGTATTATTTATTTGATACTGCATTCAAGCAGTTCCGGATGGGGTATGCCTCCGCTCAGGCCTGGATATTATTCCTGCTTATTTTCGCGCTGACTCTCGTATCGCTGTGGGGCTCCAAAAAATTCGTCCACTATGAATATGACTCGAAGTAAAGGAGGTTCCTTTATTATGAAGCGAAAAAAATCGTACAATCACGGCGATTTGCGTCTGATGGACAAAACAATCATCTATATCCTTCTATACGGAGGCGTTCTATTGTTCGCATTTCCTCTGTTTTGGATGCTCTCCACTTCGCTTAAGACCATCGGCGAAATTCATCGCGTTCCGATGACGTGGTTTCCAGCCCATTTGCAGTGGATCAACTTTAAGCAGATTTTCATCGATGCCCCTATGGCTCGTTTCCTATGGAACTCGGTGTGGTACTCAGCCGTGACGGTAGGTGCAGTCGTATTCTCCTCGTCGATGGCCGCCTTCGCTTTTGCAAGATTGCGGGCGCGCGGAAGTATGCTTTTATTCGGGCTTGTCCTCAGTACGATGATGATTCCGTCCCAAGTCACCTTGATTCCGCAATATTTGCTGTTTACAAAGCTGCACTGGACAGGCACGTATCTGCCGCTCGTGATCCCAGCTTTTACAGCAAGCTCCTTCACCATTTTTCTAATGCGCCAATTTTATTTGGGCATTACCAAAGAATTGGATGAAGCCGTCAAAATCGATGGAGGAAGCCATTTCACGATGTATTTCCGCATCCTAATTCCCCTCTCCATGCCTGCGTTTGCAACAGCGGCTATTTTGGAGCTGATATCGAGATGGAATGATCTATTCGGACCGCTCATTTATTTGAACGATATGACGAAATACCCGGTTTCACTCGGGCTCGCTAATTTTACAGCTGCATACGGGGCAACACCGTGGCATCTGTTGATGGCAGCTTCGCTGGTCGCGATTTTGCCGCTGCTGTTCATTTTCTTTTTTGCTCAAAAGTATTTCATTCAAGGAATCGTTGTATCCGGCTCTAAAGGCTAAATTAATCTAGTATTCATCACGCATTCATCGGAGGTACTACATGAAGTTTGACTATCATACGCATCATGAACGCTGCGGACACGCAGTTGGTTCGGTCAAGGAATATATCGAAGCAGCAATAACACAGGGATTAGATATTATCGGCATCTCGGATCATACGCCATTTTTTGCAATTGCTGAGGATCGTCCTTCCTTAACTGGCAGCATGGCAAAAAGCGAGTTTCCAGCTTATATTAAAGAGGTCTTGGAGCTAAAGAAAGACTATGAAGAAAAAATAGAGGTGCTGCTCGGCATCGAAGCTGATTTTTTACCTGAACATCTGGATTTATACCGCTCGGTTATCGCTTCTTATCCTTTTGATTATGTTATTGGCTCTGTGCATGAATTCGCCGGTATCGGCATATACGATTCAGAGTATTGGGAAGGCTTGACTGCAGCACGTAAATTGGAAGTGAAAAATTTATTTTATGATTATATCGCTCAGTCCGCCAAGTGTGGATTATATGATATTTTAGGTCATGTCGATTCATTGAACCGCTACTTCTACGGTTATCCAGAGCTCCGCACAGAAGCTGCCGACGTCACGTTGAAAGCAATCGCTGCTAGCGACGTCGTCATCGAAATCAATTCTTCCGACAACAATTGGGTGCCGGATGGCTATTTCCTAGAACGCGCGCTCCATTATGGGGTTAAGGTGACCTTCGGCTCCGATGCGCACCAGCCCGAACGTGTAGGCGAGCATTTCTCGGCCATCGGCAGCCATTTATATGAAATTGGGTATCGAGAATGGGCCATATTCCGCAAACGCGAACGGTTGATGGTTCCAATTAGTCGGTGATCGCCTTGGATAACCCGTGGGTTATTGACCATGCCACCATCCTAATCCGGTTGTCTCTAGCCGTATTTCATGGCGGTCTCATCGGCTTCGAACGGGAGCAGCAAAATCATCCGGCTGGGCTCCGCACGCATATTCTGGTTTGCCTCGGCTCTTCGATGATCRTGCTGCTGTCCATTTACGGCTTCGCTGAATTTGCGGGAGAGCCCAACGTACGGATTGACCCGGCGCGGCTAGCAACGGCTGTCATTACCGGCGTCGGCTTTCTCGGAGCCGGCACGATTCTATTCACAGGCAAGTCTATTACGGGACTGACAACAGCCGCTTCCTTATGGGTCGTCGCAGCCATTGGGCTGCAGATCGGTGCGGGCTTTTATTTCAGCGCAGCGGCAGGAACGATTCTTGTGTTCATCACATTATGGGTTTTCAATAAAGTGGAGCACCGTTTTCTGAAGAGCAAGAAGGTTAGAAAGCTTACCATTCAGGCGGAGACAGAAGAGGAACTGCTGGACATCGTCACCCAGAGGCTTGCCAGCCGCTCGATTATGACGCAAAAAATGATGCTGCAGCGGATACGTCCATCACTTGATATGCCGCTATGCTGGGAAGTAAAGCTTGATATCGTCGTTCCAAGAACCATGGAGCCGAAGGAAATCGTAGCCGAAATGAAACAAATCGGCGGAGTCGTTGCTGTCAGTTTTGAATAGAATAATAAGCAGCTAAACACCCCCGGCGGTTATCGCCGGGGGTGTTTGTACGTATTTGCAAATTAATTGATGCATTTACTAGTATATCAACTCTTTTAATTAGAGGGGCGTCTCCCCTCCTCATCGTGCAATTTACAAGCCTAACTTTTGCCCCTTCTCCAGCCGCAAAATTCTGCTCTCTCCCTCATTTGCCAGTTCTCTGAACTGACTAATGGTTTCACGCATACGAGGAAGCGCCTCCTGCTTATAGGTGCTAATTGAATCTAACGCCGACAGCACATCAACAAAAGCCTGTTTCATCGTGTCGACTGAAATATTTGTTTCAAGTGATTGCTTATGGATCGCTGCGCCTTGGTCTTTCAGCATTTTTGAAGTGCCGCTGATGAGAGTGTCCGTGGTTTGATTGAGAAGCTCAATCTTTTTTAGTACAATCCTTTGATTGTAGAGTGCGCTGGCCACTGTGACTGAAATTTTCAGGGCAGAAACGGTAACGTTCCTTGCTCTGTCTACCCCTCTCATAAGCTCCTTATTATTTCTCATGACAACTTCAATTGCCATAATCCCTTGTTGATTAACGACCAGCATTTGCTGCAAATCCATGAGACGCTGGCGCAAAGGAAACAAAACTTCCTCTGTGATGAACAGGATTTTGTCTTCAGATTCTTGACGCAGTTTAGCTGCTTCGATCTGCGATTCAATTTCCGAATCCATTAACACACCCAGTTGGATCTCCTTTTGAAGCTTTTTAGTGAGCTCCCTGAGAGCATGCTGCTCAATTTCCAAGGTTGTATTATCATTTTTCAATACCGTTTTTCCCTTATCCAAAGAAATTATGATGTCCGAAATGACAGCATCTGCTTTCTGGTACTTTACAAAATAACGCCGCAAAGGGTTAAACAACATGCCTAAAACGCCACTTTTCGCAAAATCTATGACGCTGGGATCTAGATCTTTTAACTGAAGATGCAGCTCCGCCAAGCCCTTGGCTACCTGCCCGCCTTCATCCCCTGTTTTTGATAAGTTCCCTACAGAAACCTGCAAAAGAGCATTTTTCTCCGAGGATGACCGCATGGAGCTCATCCCGAAGCTATCGATGGATTGCAAGACCGCCCTCCGTTTCTCCAATGACTCGATATCCAATGCCAAAATCGTAGAAACATTATTTAAAGCCAGCTCCTTCAGCTGCGTTAATTCCTCTGGCTCGGGCTTAACCTGCTCCTCCATTGCTGATTTCAGTTTTTCCTCACTAATCACTTCCATAGAAAATGACATTGAAGCCCCTCCTCATTGATAATCCTTACATTTGAACGTTGAGCAAATTGCTGATTTTATAAACAACATCCTCTGTATCTGCGTTAATGCTGGCCGCCTCATTGATGCTCGAAATACTTTGAAGCGCCTTGATGTTCGCATTGTAACCTATCGTGTAGATCGGGATCTTGTACGTCTCAATCAGTCCTCTAATATCTTTAAGCGAATGCCCTTCATTCGTTTCCCCGTCGCTGAGCACAAAGATTAGCGGCTTCACATCCGGATTCAAGGCTATCTCATCCTGAAGCATTTTCATTGCCACCACAATACCGTCAAAAGTAGCTGTTCCTCCACTGGCTTGAAGGCTGTCTATGGCCCCAACGAACATCGACTGCTGATTCGTGTCATACTTCCCTATAGGAAGATTAATGGCCACATCACTGGAGTAAGAAACGAATCCAATACTGTTGTCCCGTCCCAAAAACTTTTGTCCTTTCAGCAGCGATTCCTTCAAACGGTTTAATGGCTCACCACCCATACTCCCTGATACGTCTGCTACAAACACAGCCGCAATCGGTTTACTCCCGTTCTTCTTCTCCTTCCACAGCTTCTGGGCAGCAGACAGAATACTGCCATCCACCGCTTCAAGCTCAGACTTATAGTCATTGAGGCCATTAAAACCCTTTTGCTCCGCTAATTTCTGATATTTTTCTTGTTCCACAAAATCGGCAAACTTCTGAATAATGTCGAGCTTATCCTTTGGCAAATCACCTAAAGCATAAAGCGGGCTGTCATGCCTGACACCGAAAGGGGTGAAAACATAACCCGCTTTGAAATCTGTTGCGTTCACAAAGGTTTGATACTCAAGAACAAAAGCATCAAGCATACCTGTCTTAGCTGCCTCACGCATTTGCAGCGTGGTAGAAGCAATAAAAGGTACATTTGCCTGGAACTTCTCAAAGCCTTGAACCGCTTTCTCCCCAAGCAGATTGGAGCTGTCAAAGGTTCCGAGGGCAGTCACCAGAAAGTTTAGCCCTGTAGAACTGGCAAATGGATCTGTATACCCCATAGCCAGCTCATTATCCGCGATAGCATCAGTTACTGTTTTTAAATTCAGAGAACCGTATTTATCGACCAGCTCATCATATTTCGCCTTCGTTGCTACAATGCCAGTAACATTGCCAACAAGACGCTTAGAGACCAGCTCAGCTTGGATGCCATCCACTTTCACCATTTCTCCCCACAGCTCGTTGGAAGGAGTAAAAGCATCCGGTATATATTTGCCTGATCTGATATAATCGGTAGCAGTTCCCGAAGCAATATTACGGATCATGACCGAAACCGGCTTTCCATTTACCGTCGTATTGGATTTATTGAATTCTTTAGCCACCTCGTTTAACCAGCCATCAACACCCGTTCCTGATTTCTCTGTGGATGAGAAAATCTCTACAAAGCTGTCCGTTGTATTCGTTACTGAAACCGGAAACTTCGAAATATCGGGTAAGGAATCACCAATTGACGCGGGATCGAGATCGATTTGACCCTTGATTGGCTCTATCGTTTTCACAGACACATCTTTATATAATTTATCAAGCTTTTTTGCTGCATCTTCCGTCGTGATCTGCGTCTTTGTTTTACCTAAATTTGAAGTTAAGCTAATGCCCAAATAAACAAGCAAAAAAACAGACACTGCAATAGCTCCTATCACTACAAAAGCTTTCCCCTTACCTGCCATATCCGTCTCCCTCTCCATGCTTATATAATTTAGTCTGCTTGATTAATATATCGATTTCCTTCATGCATGACATTTCCTCAACATCTCTGTAGTCGGTACTGTTTAACAGCGATATTTCCAATAATAATTTATCTAGCTTAAGCAAAATTTCTTCATTCGCACGAAGATAACCCGTCACGTAGGATAAGTACTCCTTGTATAAATTTGTTTTTTCCTGTACTAGCTTGTTAGATAGCCCCGCGGGTTGTTGTTGGCCTGTGAAGTTGGCGTATCCAGAGGCATTGAATACACTAAGCTTATTGAGAATACCTCTAATATTAAGATAGAACAGCTTCTCAACCTCATAAATAACCGAATCGAACTTCTTATAGCTTAATTCCGTCTGATCAAATCGCTGGCTCAGAACCTCGGTCAAGGCGGTCTTCTTCTTATCTATGCGTTCCAGCTGATCCAAAGCAAGAGCCATATCATTTTTAAGATCTTTTGCATGTCGATACGGTTGAAGCGCTGCAATATAATCCTCACGCGTTGTAATGTTTTTTACAGGCAGCGCAACTGGCGGTTTAAAAAGCAAACTATAACTCCCATATAACATAACAAGAAGGCTTACAACCAATAACGTTACGCCTGAAGCCGTTTCAAGTACACTTTCACCTCCTATTTCCACACCTAGAAGCCCAGGTGACAACACAACAATATTCAGAATCGCAACACCGCCAATAAGCCCAAACAGCTTCAAAAATCTCCCGTTATCCAACGTTCACACTTCCCCTGCTATTACAGTAACTTACTCCAATTCAACTTTTTAAGAAGCATCGTTATCAACACAGCTACATCGTTAAAATATAGATATTAAACTCCTTATGCTTAATTTTATCAGAGAATAACCGAACAAGCTCCTAAATCTTACTAATTTATCCGTTTGAATTTATAAATGGAAAAAAGAGATGCCTGAAGGTCTCTTTGTTATTGGATTTATAAGTAGGAGAAAGTTAAATTCTTTTTGCCCGAACCCACAATGATCTGCTGCCTAGAGGCATTAGAAAGCTGAAGCTGTAATACCTGTTTAAAGTGACTTACGAGGGTATTAAGTGATGTAATCAACCTATTCATTAAAAATTAAAATGGCTGCTTAATAAGTGAAAAAGCAAAAACCCCGACCTCTTATGGTCGGGGTTTCACATTGTGGAAGCGAACTGCGCCAAAGTACAACGACAATTCGCCTCAGCGCAATGATTTGATTGCTGTGAGTAGTATGATTCCTTATATTCATTGCTTCCAAATCACTCTTTATGAAATGCGCAGCGCCTGTCTTCTCATCCACATCGTCGCGACCCACTTTTCACCTTTAATCACCGGTGTACCTGCATGCAAGGTGAAATCATTTATTTCATTATTGTTATAAAAATATTCAAAGTAAACAGCCATGCCTTTGTTAGGAAAAACTGAAATATTAAGCAGAGGGAACGCCGTTTCTCCGCCTTCCTCCACATCATTCAAATACATTATAAGCGTACTAATTCGWTTGTTAGCACTTGCTCGATTTGTTTCTGCGAAAAAATCATAATGTGGCTGATACTCTTGGCCAGGGGTATATAGCAAAACTTGCAAGCCGTCGCCATGCTCAATGGGAATATTCATAATTTGAGAGAATCTTTTTTCGATTTTTGTAATCGTCTCATTCTCCTCACAAAATACTCCACTGCTCGTTCTAATTTGGTTCTCTGCACGATCTCCACTTATTTTTGAACGCTGCAATTGTTCCCTAGAATGTCTAATTAGCTCATCGCATTCCTCATCGCTAAGCACATTTCCTAGTACGACAACCAATGGCTCCTCATACTTGGCAAGAATACGAATCTCTCGATCTTCTGTCTTAATTGTATTTCCAGCATGATCAAATATTGTCCGCTCTTTTTCCGTCGTATCCCCTATCATTCTTACACAGCCCCTATGGTATGACATTCACCACAAAATACCATACCATACATTTCAAGTATTTACTTTAAAAAATCAGAAAAATCGAAACAATCAAACGGTCACCCCGCTATGGTTGCGCAGGTATATACATATTTTGTATCTCCTGTACTCCGGGCACGAACCCGAGATTAAAATAAACAGATTCTGCATCATTACCTTCCATCACATACAATCGTAGAATTGAATATTTATTTTTCAGCATACTCAGCGCTCTTTGCAGCATAAGTGTAGCCAGCCCTCTTCCTCTATGAGCAGGTATTACACCGATACTATATACTGCTGCCATGTTATCTTGTAGACAAAGACGACAATTGGCAATGAGCTGACCAGAGTTCTTATCATAGATTAGTGTTGAAGCCTGAACTAATATGTCATTCGAATAATTAGGATCTTCATTTGGAATAAAATCTTCTAAAGAAAACTTTTTTCTCCTTACTGCTTCAAATCCGCCTTTAAAGCTTTCATAGTCACAATGAGCAATGTCATCTTCATTGATGAATCGCTTAGCTCCCATCTCGTTTTCTTCAATTTGGGGACTTTTAATAATTAGATTATCATCCCAGATCACTTCGAAATGATCTGTAGGACGCTGCATCCAACGGCATCTGAATTCATCCGCCCAGAAGCCTGCCCTCGCAAATAATTGAACTTGATCTGGAAGAACCTCAAAAGTCTTAATTGGCTGCGTTCTGTCAGACCAATGCATTACTATTTTTTTAAGCAGCTTCAATATCTTGAATGCATCATTAAAAGGAGGAATAAAAAACAAATGGTAGATTACGTTGGGCGCCATTCTTACACCACCGATTTTATTCTCTCCCTTATAAATCCAAAATGAATTTCTTCGCGATGCTGCATAGCTTTCTTCTCTAAAAAAACCATTATATTGCATATTATAATATACAGAACAATACAATCCCCATTCTTCTGGCTCCGCCTTCCGAATAGAATATTCCTTCGATAAATCATAACTAATGGTATCCATAGACCAATTGTTTAATTGCATACTCCATACCTCCTTGTAAATTCTCAAAATAATAGAATGAAAACACGAATTACTGCCGTTTGATACCTCTCCACAAGACATCCGAGAACGACAAAAAGACCACAGATGAACATAGCTTCATCTGCAGCCTCTAATCTCCTAAGCGATCCCTATTCACAGGAATGAATTTCATTATACCTGATATAAGAATACAATTACCGCGCACATAAGTCGCGTTAGAGTAAGGGCGTATGATATTGCTATTGTTCTTAATGTACGAGTTCAGCCAAATAGCAGGTATGCAGATCATAACTGCGATCACCTCCAATTAAGCCAAACCTCATATATTCAGTTATTTTTTCAACTGATTAAGAACAACAATAATCACGACACCATTCACTCCTATCGCATGCTTATTTGCCTATATTACCAACGAGAATGCCTATTTTCAATTTACTAAATAATTATAAAAGATTTCTACCTGTATTTTATCCTACAGATAGCAAAAACTTAATGACCTATAATCTGCCTAGTGTTCTGCCTTTCTATTTTACCAGCTATAATTTGTGGGGGATAAGATTGCATTACAACATATTCACCATTATCATTCGTTTTGGGAGTTACATTAACTGATTCACCTATCGCCAGCTCGTTGTAGAGCAGAGTATCCTCAACAATATAATTTATTAATTCAATATCATTCTTTTTAAATGTTTCAAAGTCCATACTTTCTGCATCTTTCCAAGAGATGTCCTTCGCTACTAAGATTTTTTGCTCTTCCTTTGCAATAATGTAATTCCCCTTTTTGTCGTCTGACGAGGAACTGCAACCAGCAAATACACATACGAAAATTGCTAAGGCTACTCCTAATACTAACTTTTTCAACATTTTCACCCCTATTCAGTATAACCTTTAGACGAAAATGCAAGTGAAATGTTACGAACGAATACAATTTCAAGCTTTTGTTTCCGCTGATTTATCAATACGTCATCATATTTCATACTTAATCACTATTGCCACTCGGTTCAACATTCATGTTGTATCCCTTTTAAACCACCATGATGATTCACTATTTCTTCTAGTCCTTCGACCGTCTCTCCGAAAAAAATTTGCTCGCTTTCGATTTCAAATTTCATCTCATTATCTTGATGTGCAAATTCCTTGAAATAACCTACTATTGAGATTTGCCTTCTATTAATAAATTTAACTTTGAGCTCTAGGTTTGCTTCAGTAGAACAAAATGTTGCCAATCCCTTTAACTCCGCCCAACATTTAACCAACTGATTGTAGAACTCATATGTTTCACCAGTTGTAAACCATAACTCACCCTTTACGTAATAGTTTCCGCTCTTAATTTCTGCGATTCCCTTTACATCATAACCACCAAAAGGGCTTGTCATATTCGGAAACCCGAATACTTCATCTAAAGAGATTTGTATGAAACAACCCTGTTTACCCCTCATAACAAATTGGTATATCAGAATCAACCCATTTCGTAGTAACTTATTTCAGTTCTTTTAATTAGTCTGCTAGTAAGCTTCATATAAAATGAGAGCAGGTTCCGCAGCGCCTGCTCATTAATATGTTCTATTCAACTAACTTTACCCACCCTCGTAATAAAAAAATCATTTAAAGGCTAAGTTCTTTCTCTTAACATTGTATAAATCGAATCCTTCAGTAAACCAAAATTCCTGTAAACCTACTTCGTTATACAATTCAATCTCTTCTCGGTAAATCGGGTACATCCCAGTTAAAAATATAGGCTTGTCAGTTGTTTCAATTCTTGAGGTTACATTGTCTATTATTGAAGGTGCAAACGCAAAAAATCCAACCATATCAGATTCTTCGCTTACTGGTTCATCAAATATAAATAAATCGCCAAATGAAAATCTCTTAATACCTCTTCTCTCTGCAACTAAGTGAGCTATAGCAAATCCCCATGAAGGGTCGTTTGTCTCTAAACTCAATATTAATTCAGGCTTTCCCCCTACCCATTCTGAATGGTCTGCTTCCGAAAGCCCGTAGGTAATAAATGTCATCATACCTTCTTCTGGTAAGTCGTTATATATAAATAAGTGTATTGGATTACCATCACCAATTGAATTTATCCTTTTTATTTGATATTCATCTCCGAATGTTGCTTCGATATGTTCCAGAAATATTTCAACATTATTTTTCATAATTCCCTCCGTGTAACTTACAGTTTATTTTTTCACTAACTTAGATATGAAGGTATTCATCATAAATAGACCATTTTCTTGTTTTGTGTTTCAAGTAACTGCATAGCGTAATGAAGCAGCCGATCATTACAATCGGCTGCTTCTATTTTTTTATTGAACTATTGTGTCCCGTTAATTCTATGACACTGTAACATCTACCAAGCTGATGCGTTCATTCTGGCAATCTCATCGGTTAGTCCCAGTCTGGTCATTTCTTCTACCATTACTTTTTCGACTTCCTCGCTATGAAAGCCCATTGCGTTAAATGTACGTATCAATGCTAGTTTGCCAGCATAGGTAGCCCGCTTTAAATAACCCTGCAATTCTTCAGCTTCCAAATCATCATCCACCAGAAGTGTTTCGTGTTGCCGACCTTCATCCCCAGGATGTACATTGGTTACCCCTAGTCCATCAGGAGTAGCGACAACGATTCGTTTTTCCCTCGCTGCTTTCACTCGATCAAGGTATGTATATGGATGATCGATTTTTGGTAGGTTTAGCGCATCTACCAGTCTGGACATGACCTTACGGCGATTTTCTTGATCTTCCTCGGTTGGTGCCCATTCATATTGCGCTTCCTCTTCCTCTTGTAAGTAGTTTTGGTAGGCCTCATCACTTTCAAACGACATATATATAAAAGTACTGTCAATAGCAATTACGCTCAAAAACTCCCTAATATTGTTGGCAATGACTTCTCCAGCTTCATCCCCACCCATTGGGGAAACTCTTACAATAGGGGCATTATTTAAATCCGGAACAGATCCGAATTCCGTTAAGAAGCCGTAGTGTTCGCCATCTCCACCCGTCCACCCAAACGAAATGATATCCCAAGGAGTATTCCCATACTCGCTCTGGTAATAACCGCCGTAAAAGCCGAGCTCGTCCCATAACGATAGTCCTTCTTCTTCAAGTTCCTTATCTAAGGAGTACAGGTCGCTGAATATATCCAGATCAGAATATTTTCCGTAATTGATCTGCTCACTTTCTTCTGCACTCATTGTATTCTCTGCTACAGTTTCTTGCTTCGCTTGCCATGCGAGCAATTCCTCCCTGTCTTCATCTGTGACCTCGCCAGGGTTTGGAGATGTTGTAATCATAACTTTACCTGTCCCAGCATTAAAAACGATTTCTGAATCTGTTAAACCACTTAATCGTTTGGAGTGAATATAAATATGCCCATCAACTAGTCGAAGCGTATCTTCCCACTCATCATGCATATAGGTCGTACCACTTCCATTTAATGTTTTGTAAGAGATAGCTAATGATCCATCTTTTTCGTGATTATAAGTCCAACCCATGGCAGTAAGTACCGAATCAAGAGGAAGATACAATCTTCGTCCCTCTATAAAAGGTTTGTTAGTAATAAGAATTTCATTCCCATCAACGTAAATATCCACTTGCTTTCCTGCCTTCTGTATATTCTCAGGGGGATTGGGTCTATCGCCACATCCACTCAGTATGCCCACGATTATGTTAAGGACAACTACCACTAATACTAGTTTCTTGACCGTCATTTCTTCTGTTCGCACATACTAATCCCCTTAGAAACGATCTCTTTTTCTATATTTTCGTCAGATAGTTAGATTATTCTGCCTGTTAGCTTAGTCGTAAATTTTTCTGAGATGAGAGCTATATTGCGCTTCCTCAAAAGTCATAATAGGGATCTCATCAAGCCAATTAACTTTTGAACCAATTCCTTCGCATCCCTGAAGCATATCCTCCCTTGTACTCATATCAATACCAAGTTTCTTCCAGATAATGTACCCATCCGCTTTAATTACATTTGCAACAATTACTGTACACGTTAAATCGCAATCATCTGGGCACATTAGTACTGGTAAAACAACCTCTTTGCTTACTGAATTGAACCTTTCTTTAATACATTCTTTCTCTTTCAAATTGTAGACCCATTCAATAATTGTTGGGACCATGCCTAGAAGGTTATTTGAAGGATAGTAATTATGAAGCAATAAATCCAGAGGAGTACCATCAATGACAATAGTGTGATGTTCAACTTTACAATACTCACTCTTCATCGTTACGACTTCAATTTTATTTACCAGTTCCATTGTTTAGACACCTCACTTTAAACAATTACCACGAAATAATGCACTACGATTTGCTCCGCTAACCTATCCGTTAGTTCAAACGACCCCCTATTTTAAAATCGCAGATGGGATAGGCGGTGCAAACTCATATCACCAGCCACGAGTATATCTCTTGTTTTTAAACCCCGATTCAAAACATGCAACGTTAAATAATTCGCTTTGGCGACTTCAATATCCTTCCAGTTAAAATGCTATCTCCTCCAATATAAATCTCCAATAGTGTAACGGTAGATTGAATTATTCGACATGTATTACGACTTACCAACCAATGTATGAGTTTTTAAATTTATTATATACGTTGACACGTATATACACTTAAGTATATATTGAATGCATGAACACAAACACTATGCAATTAACATTACTTACACTCGCCGAGCCGAACCGCTTTAACATTGTTGAGTTATTAAAAAAAGCACCACGATCGGTGAGCGAGATCGTCCAAGCGCTCAATATCGGTCAACCGCAAGTGTCTCGCCATCTACGAATTTTGAGCGAGGCTGGGTTGGTGCGCTCCCGCAACAAGGCACAACAGCGAATATATAGCCTCGAAGCAAAGCCCTTTCAGGATCTGGATGCGTGGTTTGACTCATTTAGTATCCTTTGGGAAGAGCGTCTCGATCATTTTGAGGATTATATGCTCGACTACAAAAAAAAGGAGGATTAATGCTAGCCTTTTATCTCAAGCGTTATCGCAGCAATGTTCGAAATCACCAAGCCATTTGGAATAATCGATTTGACGCACTAGAAAATGATCTAAAAAGGATGAATGAAGATGCGATCAAAAACAAAAATCCATAAAAACCGGGAACTTCGTGAGCTTACCATCGAACGGATATTAGCATTGCCTCCCAAGCTTGCTTGGGAAGGTTGGACAAAACCGGAACATATTACGCGTTGGTGGGGCCCTAAATTATGGACAACCACCGTCTTTGAAATGGATGTAAGACCCGGCGGTATTTGGCGTTATAGCCTCAAATCAGATGACATTATCGGGGAAGAGGCTTTCTGCAAAGCTGTTTATCAAGAGGTTACTGAACCCTTTACACTAGTATATACCGACTCGTTTACCGACAAAGACTGGAATGTCGTAGAGAACAGCGAGATGCTAACGACTGTTCAATTCGAGCAAACAACAAATGGCACAAAGCTTAGTATCGTCACACGATTCGCAAGTGCCGAGGAATTGGAAAATGCCGAAGCAATGGGTATGATTGAAGGCTTCAATGATGCATTTGACCGACTTGAAGAATACTTAGAAACGTCGACGGGAGGAATTATGGATACAGTTACTTCAAAGGATGGAACAAAGATCGCATATGAAAAGCTAGGAAATGGACCTGCCGTTATCCTAATATCATCGGCCGTTGCCGACCATAGCGATGCAGCCCAGCTTGCCCAGCTGCTTGCAACTCATTACACCGTTTACAACTATGATCGCCGTGGCCGCGGTCAAAGCTCTGATGTCGCGCCTTATTCCGTCCAACGTGAAATCGAGGATATTGAGGCTCTAATCCATAAGGCCGGCGGCAATGCTTGCCTGTTTGGAAGCTCGTCCGGCGCTGTGTTAGCCCTTGAAGCAGCGAGTCGATTAGGAGAACTGGTGTCGAAGCTGTATCTTTACGAACCGCCGTTCATTATTAATGACAGCCGTAAACCCTTGCCTACAGAATATGTTCACCATTTGAACACGCTAAACCAAGCAGGCAGACGCAGCGAAGCGGTCGAATACTTCATGTCGGAGGCTCTCGGTATTCCGGAAGAATATATTGGCTACATGAAAGCCGATCCTTCTTGGCAGGCGATGGAAAGCATGTCTCACACAATTGCCTACGATGGCATGATTATGGGTGACACGCAAGCCGGCAAACCGCTTCCAACCGACCGATGGAAAGTAAATGTTCCCACGTTAATTATGACAGGAGAGAACAGCGAGCCGCTCTTTCACGAGTCAGCCAAAGCACTTACCGAACTGCTGCCTTTTGTTGAATCCCAAACGCTGCCCGGACAGGATCATTCGGCAGTCGTGATGGCTCCGAGCATTCTAGTGAAGACGATTGTCGATTATGACATCGTCCGAGAAGAAAAATGACGAGATTATTGCCATTAGAGAATACGAAATCAGCTAAACCACTATTGATTGCAAAACCTATTTCCTCGATGTCATCTAATGCCGCACGATTGTCTATCGTCTCTGGATCACTCTTCATCTTGATCTTGGGTTGTCTACACCTCTTAGAGCCTGAATTCGATCCGACTTGGCGTTTTATCAGCGAGTATGCATTAGGTAACTTCGGCTGGATGATGCATTTTGCATTTATATTGCTCGCTGCAAGTATTATAAGCGCCGGAATTGCAATCTTCTCACAAATTCGTAGCGTCTTGGGGTATATCGGGCTCGTTATCCTTGGACTAAGTGTCTCAGGTATCTTAATAGCAGGCATTTTTGTGACCGACCCTATATCGGTGAGTCCGGATGCTGCAACGTTCAGCGGTAAAATACATGCCATTGGCGCCACGCTCGACTATTCGCCTGTCGCCGCCCTCTTGATCAGCTTTGCATTGGCACGCAATGAAGCTTGGAGACCCATTCGCGGACGACTGTTAACCACCAGCGGAATTATGTTTGTTTTAATGGCGCTATTTATAATTCAAATTCCGCAAGATGGACAGTTCACTCCTGACGTACTTGCAGGTTTATTCGGACGAATCTTAATCGTATCCTACCTTGGGTGGCTTTTGGTCGTCGGGTTTCACGTGCTCAAGCTGCGCAAGCAGAGCTTATAATAACAGATTTACCCTACTAGCATGAACAGAAAAATCAAAAAATCCGACCTCACGAGGTCGGATTTTTTCATGGTAATGGTGGCGAGCCATGACTGTGCAAAGCCATAATTCGCCGAAGTGTGCTGCTAAAACTGTTTGATGAGTGGAATGACCAGTGGCACGTCCTCCTCACAGGCACAGCCTTACTCTTTTACCGCGCCCAGCATAATACCGGAAACAAAGTACTTTTGCAGGAAAGGATATACGATCAGCATTGGTACCATAGCTATAAAAACCTTGGCCGCATTTAGCGTTCGATTAGACAGCTCGGACAGCTTCTTATATTGTTCAGGAGTCAGATTGGTGCCAACTGGAATGTTTACGACCAGCTGCTGGATATAGGTTTGAAGCGGATATTTAGCCGCAGTGTTCATTAGCACTAACCCATTAAAAAACTCGTTCCAATGATAAACGCTAAGGAATAACGCTACTGCAGCAAGTACAGGAAAGGAGCATGGAATATATACCCGAAACAGCACTGACCAAGGACCAGCACCGTCGACTACCGCCGCCTCATTCAGCTCCTTCGGCAAATTGCGGAAGAAGTTCATAATCAGGATCACGTCGAATACCGGCACTCCTCCGCCAAGTACTAACGCCCAAATCGAATCGATCAAATGATAGTTTTGAATAGTGAGATACCACGGAATCAAGCCCCCGTTAAACAGCATGCAAAAGACAAGAATCCACATAAAGGTATTGCGCATTTTAAAATCCCTCTTAGGCCTTGCCAGTGGGTAAGCCATTAATACCGTCATCAGCAAGGCAAAACCTGTACCGAGCACGGTGCGCTGAATGGAAATCCAGAACGCGTTAAAGAAGAGGGCGTCATTAATAATTTCCTTATACGGCGTCAAGGAGAAGCCAATGGGATAAAGCGTAACCAAGCCTGCATTAGCAGCGGATTTTTCGGAAATCGATACACAGAAGGTGTACCAAAGCGGGTAAATACAGCTAATAAGCAAAAGGCCGAGGACGACGATATTGGCAATTTCAAACGTCCGTGAGCCTAACGTTGTATTTCTGACCAATGCAGCGCCCTCCCTCAGAATACCGTGTAATCGGCATAGCGATACGCCAGACGATAGGATATGAATATCAGCACAAAGCTAATGACCGACTTGAACAAACCTGCCGCCGTCGCGAGCGAGAATTGAAGATTTTGCAAACCCAGTCGGTACACCCATGTATCCAAAATATCTCCAGTTGAATACACAAGCGGGTTATAAAGGTTATACACTTGATCGAATCCGGCGTTCAGCACGTTGCCTAGACTTAAGACGCCCAGCAAGACAACCGTGGTTGACAGTGCAGGCAGCGTGACGTGCCTAATCAACTGCCAGCGATTGGCACCGTCAATGGCGGCCGCCTCATATAGATTGAGATTAATGCCTGTTAACGCCGCAAGATATATAATTGCGTTAAAGCCAAATTCCTTCCACACATCAGTACCGATGATGAGCTGCCGGAATATCCCCGCATCCGCCATAAATAGTTTAGGATCGAAGCCGAACATTCCAAAAACCGTATTAACAACGCCATAATAGCCAAAAATTCCGATTACAATCGTTGACATAATAACCCACGATAGAAAGTGCGGCAGGTAAACGACAGTCTGCACCAGCTTTTTGTAGCGCATGCTGCGAAGCTCGTTCAGCAATATGGCAAAGATGAGCGGAATGAGCAGATTAAGCACGATTTTGCCGATTGCGATGATAAAGGTATTAACAATAACCGTCTTGCTGTCATTAAGCTGAAACATATACTTGAAGTTTTCGAGCCCCACCCACTCGGATTTAAGCAGCCCCGCTCCCGGATTGAAATCCTGAAAGGCCATCAGAATTCCAAACATAGGCACAATACTGAACATCACAAGCCAGACCATACCCGGCAACAGCATCAAATAATAGTGTTTCTGATGGCCTAATTTTCTCACTAAGGCTAGCCTCCCGTCTCCCTATCAGGATAACAAAGCTTGCAAAAGGCACTTAAAACCGACAGCGCCTTCTGCAAGAGTATGCTCGGTTACTTCTTCAAGAGCTCGGCGACTTCCGCTGTGATCTCATCTCCGCCTTGAGACTTCCAGTCCTTCACGAATTTATCGAAAGAGTCGATGGACGCTTGGCCAAGGATGATTTTCATAACGGTCTCATCCTCCATCTTCTTCAGGTTAGCCCATTTCGTTTCCATCGTTGAAGTTTGGTTATAGGTAACGCTAAAGATCTTTTTATCAATTGGAATTGTTGTGAACGGACGATCACCAATCATGATGGAGTACAAGCGCTGGAAATCTCCGAAGTTAGCTGTACTGAAATTGCTGACATTTAGATCGTCGTACGGAGGCTTAATGACGTCTTTTACCTTTTTCGCATCCGCATACATCAGCTTGTACAAGCTGTTCGGCTTATTATAATCCTCTGGATTGGTCTCGCCTTTCAGTACTTTCAGAAGCTCTGCATACTCATATTCCGTCTCATTGGCCGCGGCCATAACGTTGCGAAGCGGATACCAAGCCACATTAACCGACAAATCAAAGGTCGCTTCATCACGTACAAGCGCATTATTCATGATCATAATGGCTTTGACGACATCCGGTTTGGCATTTTTGCTAATAACAGTGTAGGTGCTGCCCGTCGTTTTCATATGCACATTCCATTTGTTATCGTCAGAATAGACCGGATAGGCCTGCCAGTTAGCCGTCGGATCGTTTTTGAAGGAGTCCCCGTTGCCATAGCCGCCATTCCACCATGGACCGAAGAAAATCCCCGCCTGATTGGCATTAATCGGATCCCCTACGTTGTCACGGGTACCTACTTCAGGATCAATAAGCCCTTTTTTGTACCAGTCAGCCAGCAAAGCCAACGTTTTTTTCGTATTGTCCGTCGTCGTTCCGTATGTTACCGATCCGTCACCATTGTCAAGCCAGTAACCCGGATACGCATCCATCGCGCCAAAAATCGGATCGAATCCTCCCATATTGTTAGAGGAGACGAGGAAGGTAGAATAAGGGAACGTATTTTTGGAAGGACCGGCAATACCAATCATTTTGTCCCCGCCAAGCTTGCTATCAACAAACGCTTTTGCCGTTTTTTCGACATCGGACACCGTCTTCGGCACCGGCAGCTGCAGCTTATCAAGCCAGTCCTTGCGAATCCATAAGACATGAACGCCGTCGGTATCCACCGTAATGTTCGGGAGCGAAACCATCTTGCCCTTGTAGCTGGCATTTTCCAATGCACGGCCATCAGTGCTTGCCATAATATCCTTCACCTGTGAAGACTGATATTGCTGGAAGATGTCGGTGATATCATACAACAGTCCCGAGCTAGCCGCTTTGGTCATGAAGGAGCGGTCGTCGACGACCATACCGTCCGGCAGCTTACCCGATGCGATCGTCAAGCTGACCTTCTGCTTAAAATCGTTGCCGGTGGCCGCAGTCCAATCCACAATTACATTGATGTTGTACTTTTCCTTAAGATAGCGCGTGTACTGGTTGTTGCTTACACTGTCGCCTTCCGGCAGCGTTTTGTCTGTCGGATCCACCACCATGCCGATGTGGACATCAACAGGGTTCGGAAATTTGGAGAAGGCCAGGTCATCTCCCGATAGTGCTGGGCTTGCAGCGTTTGAGTCTGGATTTGAAGACGCTTTCAAATTATTCGATGAATTGTTGGAAGAAGAACATGCTGTCAAACTTAGAGCAAGTAATACGACGGAAAGCATCAATGCCATATTCTTTTTCATCTAATCCCTCCTCAAAAGAATGGCCAAGCAATTCTTACTTCGTAAGCAACTGCTTAGTTTCTTGCCTTCTCATTGTACATTGGAAGTTAGGAAAAAAAGTCAGACAGATGTGCCGTGTTTTGCGCCAGGTACAAGGCCAAGGTAGATATTTGTTCGATCCGTTGTAGTCATTCCTCCCCCTTGTGGAACTGGGCCCGAAATTCGGAGGGTAAAAGACGGGTCTGTTCATGGAACAGCTGGGAGAAATATTTGGAGTCGTTATAGCCTACGGCATGAGCAACCCAGGCAATCGACTGATTGGTTTCGCACAGCAGACGCTCTGCCGCTCTTATCCGCTCTTGTCTTAAGTATTCATTAAACGTTGAACCCGTCAGCTTCTTAAAGCATTGACTAAAATAACTTCGGCTCATGTGCACATGATCAGCGACGTCCTCGGCATGCAGCGTATTTGAAGCCTTCTCGCAAATGAATAACACAGCCTTTAGGATGCTGGTTGTCGTATTGGTAAAATCGGAGGATGAAGCAACCTGCGCATAAACACGTTTCCTGTAATCGCGCATCCATTCAACCGCAGACCGGACGTCATCTGCATCAGACCGGAGCTCTGCAGCGAGTAGAATAACGGGCTCAATTTGAGACAGCACACGCATAAATAACCCTTCCAGACGGCGAAAAGAAACCTTAGCTTCTATGGTCTGTTTACATAACCGCTGAAAAACCGATTCATTATAGAGCCAGTAGTGTGAGCGCCACTCCTGCTCCAGCCTGCACCACTCTTCTTCCTCCAGGTTTTGCTCAGGGCCATGCGTAGGCGCTGGTTGCGCAGGAGTCTTGGCAGAAAGAGGTATCATTTCTCCTGTCATTTTCTGCTGGATTCGTTTCAATATTTGCTCATCATCCTCTGATTCCAGGCGCACCTTGGAAATATAATCGAGCACACCCATGCGATAAGCCGTTTGCACAATCTCAAACTCCTCGTGAAAAGATAAAATAACAGAACGCAGCTCCGGAAATCTTTGCCGTGTGACTTGAAGCAGCTCCATACCTGACATGACAGGCATCGAGAGATCTACGAATATGAGGTCCACCTCATAACTTTCCATAAACTCCAGCGCCTTCGCGCCGTTCGCCGCTTCTCCAACAACAACCATATCGTGATTGGACCAAGGCATAATCGAAATCAAACCTTTGCGCGCTAGCTTGTCATCATCAACAATTAATACACGAATCAAATCGCTCTCTCCTTTCTATGATGGAGAAAAGGAAGGGTTAAAGTAACCGTTGTGCCTTGATTTGGAGTGCTTTCTATACTCATACGAGCTTTATAGCCATAAGATGATTCCAGCATAGACCTGACATAACGAAGTCCAATTCCCCAACCCGTCTGCTGCTGATCCGGCGTGTCGCGCTGCAGCAAAGCAAGCGTCTCAAGACTCAGCCCTTTGCCATCATCACGGATTATAATGCGCACCATCTGCGCCTTTTCATCAGCCGAGATGTTGATCTCCAGCTTGCCGTTATCGTCAAGGCCATGACAGACGGCATTTTCCACAATGGGCTGCAGAATGAACCTCGCGACAGGACTATCGAGATAAACCCCTTCCGCAATATCCAGCTTCACCTCAAAATCATGCCTCATCTGCTGCAGTTCCAGATAGGTTCGCATGACCTCTATTTCCGACCTGAAGGTAGCCGTATCCTCTGATTTACCCAAGTTATAGTTCAGCAAAAAAATTAACGAGGAAACAAACTTCTCAATCTCCGCCTGCTTATGCATAACCGCCAGCCACCGTACCGAATTGAGCGTATTCATCAGAAAATGCGGGTTGATTTGGTAGGCTAGCTTCTCTATCTCCAGCTGATGACGGCGCTTTTCCTTTTGCTCCACATCCATAATCAGCTGCTGAATTTGACGCTTCATAATATTAAATTGATCGAGTAGCCGGTCGAATTCATCGATCCCCGTATGATATTGGCTGGTACCCATATATCCCTTGCCAAACGTCCTCATTTCCTTCTCGATTAGTCGAAATGGCTTGTTAATGATCCTCCGCAATAATAGTGTGAGCATAAACATCATTAGAAGAGCAATAGCGAGAATCCAGTACATATGATTTTTCCACGTATAGAGCTCGTGATTGTAGAAGGAGACAGGAAGCAGCAACGTGATGCCGTAGCCATAGTCACCTGTCATTCGGTTCCATACATACCCGCCCGTCACTCCCGATTGCCCGCTTAGACTGAGACGCTGGCCAGCACTAAAAGCAGTTGAATTGCTGCTATAAGTCACCAAGCCCGCCGTATCAGTGAAAACAAGCATATAGGGCATACTCAAACTTTCTGTAAGCGAATTCATAACGGTGGAGATATCCGACTTTGCTTCCACATAAACAACTAATTTCGTTCCGTCTGAAAATTCAACCTCTCTTGTCACCGACATAACCAAATCATCGCTGAATCGGCATAGGGATTTATGCGGGGACTGGTATTTCAGCTCCCCGGTACCGGCGACACTCGGCAAAGATTGCAGCGTAAAGTCACCGCGCAGCGGCAAATTCGAATAAGAAGCATTTCCGCTTGCGGGATTATAATACATCACCAGCTCCATAGCCGGATTCGAAAAAGTAATTAATCCAATGTTGTAGGCGATATCGCGAGAGAGAAGACGCTGACTATACGTGTCCGCGGTGGAGATATACGTCTCCATCAGGTTGCCCACCGTACCTTCCGGCGTCATCTGCTGTGTAACCTGAAGCAAGTTACTGTACATCTGATTCAACTTTGTCGTTTGCTGGTATAGATCAAAAGCCATAGAGGTCTTGATTTTATCGCGCTGCATCGTGTAGATCGCATTATAGGAAACAGACGCCATTAGGATGGCATATCCTACAAATCCAACGGTCAGAAACACCATGATTCGTTTGCGAAGAGAGGTGAAAACAAACCGATTGCGCAGCATAGACACGAAGCTTATTTTCCTACTTGTAGACTTCATAGAGCGATTACCGTCCACCTCCATCACCTCACAACAAGTATGAATCAATATTCGCTGTTTTACAGGTTTATCCTTCCTTGTAGGGAGAGCGCTGTGTTGCACAGACACATAGCGATCTGAGAAAAAGCAAAAACCCACAACCTGCTGAGGTTGTGGGTTTGCATGGTGGAGGTAAACTGCGATTTTGCAAATCACAATTCGCCGTCGTATATCTCTACAATATGCCTACAACGATCCACTCACAAGCCGCCCTTGGTACCATACCGCTTGACGCGCCGCTCTTCGCGCTACCGCTTCAGCCGTGCAGCTTGCGTGCAACAGTACAAAACTCGCGTCGTCTCCGATCTTAGGCCACACCTGCTGACCTTTTGAATCAAGTGGCGTTATCCCCCCAGTAATGAAACTGATGGCTTGAGATAGTGATAATTCATCGTTATACCCATACAATTCTGCGAATCGCCCTGCTTTATCTAATTGATCTCCATTCCCGAAGGGAGACCAGTGATCTGTAAGGCTATCCGTTGCCAATTTTACCGCTACTCCATTTTTAGTTAACATCGGGAGCGGCATCGTCATCTTGCCAATCGGAACCGTCGAAGCAACGGACATGCCAAGCGATCCCATCCGTTTAGCAACTTCCTCCGCCTCTTGTGGCTGCGCACCTGCAAACCAGAACGCATGACTAACCGTTACTTTTCCTTGCAAACCAGCCTCTTCGGTCAGATCAACTAAACGCATCAGAGCTTGCTTGCCCGCTTCGTTCCTATCATGTAAGTGAATATCGATACCAGCATTATTCAAAACCGCTAATTCTACAATGGTCTGCAGTGACTTCTCTATATTTCCATCCACTGAGAATGGATCTACTCCACCAACATGAGTTGCTCCCTCTGCCAAAGATTGCTTTACGAGTTGAACAGAATCCGATAGCAGAAGCCCATGCTGAGGGAAAGCGACAATTTCCGATGAAATTTTACCTGAAAATGTATCTAGCGCCTGCTTAGTCGCCTCTAACCGTTGCAGTCCACTGGTAGGCTCGATATTACAATGGGTACGAACATGAGTAGCCCCATATCCCTGTATAAGAGTTAAGATGCTTTCGGCTTGTTGTCTTGCCGTTGGAAGGAGCTTAGGCAATAATACTTTCTCTTCCTCAATCCTCTCGAAGATGCTTGATACAGGCTTTACCGCTTTCCACGGTCCATCGAAATACGTTTTATCCAAATGAATATGAGCCTCTTCGAACGAAGGCAGCATCAATAACTCTTTACAATCATATTTAACAGTTTCACTTTGAATATCCCGTTCTGTTCCTATAATTTCAGCAATAATACCGTTTTCAATTCGTAAATGACAAATTTTCGTTTTCGTACCAGAGACCTGTCCATCTTCCATATCATAACCCTGTTCTAATCTTACATTCGTTAACCAATAAGAAGCGTTCAATCGATCATCTCCTGTCTTTACCCATATTAAAATCGCGTCCTCTTTATTTCCAATCTACTTCTATGGTATCACTAACCACTATTTTACGATAATTTCAATAGCGTTAGCATCCCCGCTTAGCTTGCAATTGAAACTCCAATACATATATTATGGCCGCATCGCATTTGAGTAAAGTGAATAGGGAGAAAGAATTTGCAGTTATGAATTGCGAAGCTCATATCAAAATTAACAAAATACAGCTGCGATGTTTTATTTATGTATGTAAAAAAAACCATCCTCATGCGGATGGTGTTAATGATGGCGGAGACGAGGGGAATGGATACCTCTTATATTCAATTTCACCCAAACGACTGAGTGAAAAAAAAGGCTCTACCTTAACAGGTGGAGCCCTCTAGTTTTTTATGTAATTAAATTATGCCGAGATTCTTCTGCCTTCACTATCCGTAAACTTTCCTACAATAATCATAATTAGGTCAATCAGCAACCAAATTCCCAATCCACCTAAAGTGATAATTTGTAAGATAGCTGTGCCTATTTTCCCGACATAAAACCGATGTATGGAAAATCCTCCCAAGAAAAAACAAAATAGTAATGCAGCTACAAATGATTTAGGACTTTTATCCATGATACATTCCTCCAAATTATTATATAATACCCTCCTATTCTATCGACAGAAAACCCATCAAATGTTAATCTTTTTAGTTGATGAGGTTCCTATAAATTTTAGGGGTCCTTTGATGCGTTCAAAGAATTGCGCAAAGTGATTTTATTGATGTAAATATGATTGGTCTGCAGCTATGGAAAGCCAATGAAAAAGAGAATAATTTTCCATAAAACAAAGCAATTCTTTATCATTCTTTCAGTCAGTAATTTAACGAGATCTGTGTCGAATTAAATTAACTCAACATAAAAAGAGCTGTCGAGACTTTCTCGACAGCCTGAGCCTGCCATACGGCAGGCTTTTTGTATGAAAGCACTATGCATTTATTATTTTAAAGCTTCCAATATTGCTTTTAGGTCCGCATTGGTTTGAAGCGTGTGTAAAATAATCGTTAATGCTTCAGCGCGGGATGATGGTTTGTTTGGCGCAAATTGTCCATTACCCGCTCCGTTAATAATTCCTGCCGCTGCTGCTTGCTTGATTTGCTCTTTGTTCCAAGCTCCATCAATATCTGTGAAAGCAGGCACTGAAGCTGTGTTTACAGCTTTAAGATCAATGATTTTAGAAATAATGGAAATAATTTCTGCACGGCTGATTTCTTTGTTTGGTTTAAATGTGCCATCTTCGTACCCTGAGATAATGCCGCTTTCAGTTAAAGCAGCAATTGATGCTGAAGCCCAGTGGTCGGAAACGTCACTTAGCTTATTTTTATCACCCATCGCAGAGAGGTCAAATACCTTTGCAATAATGGTAGCAAATTCGGCGCGGGTAATACTTGCGTTAGGTTGGAAGGAACCATCCTCATATCCGTTTACAATCCCCAATTTCACGAAAATATGAACGGTTGCCCCAGCCCAGTGAGATTTTGTGTCTTTGAACTCAACATCAGTAGGATTAGCTTTCGCTTCCTCTACTTTCTTGTTTAAGCTGGATATCACTTTTTCCACTTGAATCACATTTTGATCAAATTTCACTTCAGGCGTTGCTGTCGGTTTTGGTTCAGGTGTTTTTTCAGGCTTTGTTGTTGGCGCTGGAGTAGGTGTCGGATTACCATGATCGCCACCGCTGCCAGAGCTTACTTTAACCTCAACTATTTTTGTTCCAAAAACGGTACTGCCGTCAGCAGCCGTTGCTTTAACGGTAACCGTTCCTGCTGAAACACCCGTCAATACTCCGCTTTTGCTAATTGTCGCTGTGCCTGTTGCGTTTTCAACAGACCACTCGATTGATTTGTCCGTCGCATTAGTAGGAGCAACGGTCGCGTCAACGGTTAACGTCTGACCAACCAGCACGCTGGAATCACCTGTTAACGTAATCGAAGCAACAGGGACTTGGACTGCCGTAATCGTAAGGATCGTGCTGCCTACAACTCCGCTTTCATCGGCAGCTGTTGCTTGGACTGTTACTGTACCTGGATTGCCGGCAGTAAGCTCACCCGTTGTTTTATCAATAACAGCCGTACCTGTTCCATCTATTAC
>NZ_JBFTPZ010000055.1:0-43676 GCF_056398745.1 Paenibacillus sp. 01T424
CCTTTATAACTTGATTACCCATTAATTAATAAATCGAATATGTTTTTCCAAGAAAAAAATAATAATTTCCAGAAAATTCCGAATATTCAAAACAAAAAAAGACTCTATCACAAAAATAGTGACTACGAGTCTTCTACTTATAAAACAATTTTAGCACAGCCGAAGACTTACACCTGCATGTAATTGGTACCAATTTTGTTTAGTGCTAATTGTCCTAATTGGTAATTATGACTATTCTGGCATCCAAACTTGTTTCTCCGTATGCACCGTTTGTCCCGAAGCCATTGCTTCCCCCATAAGGAGCGCCAAGTAGTGATCCTGTGCTGCTTCTGCCAGGCTATAGAAGGAAGCTCCTTTACCGGAAGCGAGCAGCCCCATTCGCAGCAAACAAGTCGCTATTGCGATCTCGTCATCACTAAGCCTTGCGGGAGCAACTGGATTCTGGTAAAGCCATTCGCCATCCGCAATAACCCCGCGATGATAATAACCTTCCAAATTCCCGTGCTGACCGGTATCGACTCTGCGAAGCTCCGTATGAATGGGCGTGGCGTAATCTTTTAAATAGCTGACTTCTGAGTCTACTAGCTCACCTTTGCTGCCTCTTACGAGCATGCGGCTGCGCCGTATCCAAGAGAAGTACTGATCCCCCGTAAAATCATATACAGCCAGCTTGTCGCCAAATCGGAGCGTTGCAATTCGCTGCACAGATTGAACCATTCGTTCTTCAAGCGGATCACCTTGTCTGCTTGGCCCTTGCATGATCTTCGATTCAAAGGTCTGTCCAATGATGCTGGCATGCTCGAAGCCGACGCCAAGAAGCTGTCTAATTAAGCTAATCCCGTGATAGTCATGGGCAGCAGATACCTGTGCTTGCGATACTTCACCCAGCTTCCCGGAGCGGGCAATCTGAATCCGAGCCGCATGCATCGGCTGAAATAAATACTGTTCGGCTACTTGTACCATTGCATCCTTAGGCAGCGATTGATACAGGTCGGTTAGTGCTTCCAAATCAGCAGCCGGAGGCGTCTCTGCCAGCACTGGAATTTGCCGTTCAGCTAGCTCTTGGATAATAGCCGGAGCCGCTGTTCGCGGGACAGATACAACAGCGAAGCTGAACTGCTTGGACTCAGCCGTAAACTGAGCCATATTGCGAACCGTACGAATGCCCCATTTTGCCTCCAGCAGCCGCCCCTTCTCCTCGTCACGAACAAGTATCGTATGAATGTTGAATTTCTCCGGCAATGCTTTGGCGATACGTATGTAAAACTCTGCGCGCCAGCCTCCGCCAACTATTCCAAAGCTAATAATAGACATCGTGAACCAGCCTCCTGGATGTAATCCGTTTTCGTCATAATGATCATTATAAAAAAGAAAAAGATCTCAACACGTGAGATCTTCTTTACGCAGTGCGGAAGGTTCCAGTTGCCTTTATTTCCTCTTGAACACCTGTATAAGCTTGCAGCTTACCATGGTAAACGAGCTCCAGCAGCGTTGTATTCTCCAAATCAGCAGGTGTTACGAACAAGGAAGGTTTATTAACAAGATTCACGCCGCTTTCCTCAAAAACAGAGGCTACAAACTGCGAGCAAAAGTATGCGTACTCTCGTTTCATCTCAATATTAAGCATGATGCCTAACATGCCTAGCAAATTGTATTTATACTGATCGCGATTTTTCTCCATGTAATGAATTTGATTTCGTATGTTTATATAGGCGCAATGACTAATCGTGCATCTATACAAAGCGCAGGTTGAGTTCTCAAAAAACTCGCCTCGTACATCCTCTTTCACAAATCCCGCAAAAA
Source organism: Paenibacillus sp. 01T424 (assembly GCF_056398745.1). Taxonomy (NCBI): domain Bacteria; kingdom Bacillati; phylum Bacillota; class Bacilli; order Caryophanales; family Paenibacillaceae; genus Paenibacillus; species Paenibacillus sp. 01T424. Next base: position 1,804 of record NZ_JBFTPZ010000055.1, read on the forward strand.
ATGGGTTGTTCGGATTTTTTCTGCCAAAGCTATAGACCTCATTCAAGTCTCTGTCAAATGCGATTGAAGCGTGATTCAGCATATTTTTAGTGTACCATCTAATTGTCTTGGAAAATAAGGTTCCCGTATTCGTTAAGAGAACATAAATTTCAACATCTCTATTCATGCCATACTACCTCCACATTAAAGAACTCTCATCTAGGTATTAACTTTAATGCAGGAGAACTAAATTCTAAACCTGCTCAGGTAATAGATTCATCCCCGACCTAAGTCCAGTTCTGTAAGCATAGCGTGACAGAGGATCATCTACTAACTTCACCTATTTTTATAACCTTAATCCATTTTACTGGATTTTCTGCTTTTACTCAATACAGACTTCGTTTTTTCTTCCTCATGCTTAAAAATATGTTAAGATTTTCTTTTTCCAAAAATGATATAGTAGGAAAAGATTGACACCGTTCATATACTATTTATATGCACCAAATCTTAATTTAGTATGGTCGTTTGGCTTACATTCTATTGCAGCGGAGGACATTTAAATGGAATGGTTTACTCGCTATACCACACAGCTGGAACTTGTTTATGCCAAAGCCGAAGAACGTATTGCAGCTTTCCCAGCACCGCTCGGCAGCCTTGGTCTGGCCTATGCGCATAAGTTCAATCCTGTGAAGCATGACAGCAATAAGGATTACATATGCAGCCTTCTCCCCTTCTGGATGAAAGAGCCGAGCGGAATTAATGATTCGCAATGCGAAGCGCTTGCATTAGCTAATGTATATGGAATGCTTTATTTTTTTATTCAGGATGACGTGATGGACAGCATGCCGGCATCAAATTGGAAGGAACAGCTTGCTCTAGGCAACCTGCTCATGCTCGAAATGTTCCGTGTATTCCGTGAGCTGTTCCCTTCAGCTTCACCATTTTGGGCGTATTACGACCATTATGTAACGAACTGGGCCGAGAGTGTAACCAACGAGGATCGCGATGATTACTTTATAAACGACCCCATCCGCACAGCTGGCAAAGCAGGTCCCGTCAAAATCGCCAGCACTGGCGCGTTGTTGTTAGCAGAACGCCCAGAGCTCATTGAGAAGATGGAGCTCGCCATCGATATTGTGCTGATGTCGCTTCAGATGTCTGACGACTATCAGGATTGGAAAGAAGATCTGGCTGAAGGCAGCTATAATGGCCTGCTTGCGATGATCACCGCAAATAGAACTGCGGAAGAAGCATTAACTGAACAAAAGGTTGAAAATGAAATCTTTATTCGAGGATGCCTCGGACCTTATGTTCAACTTGCAATTGATAATGAAAAACGACTAATCGAATTGGAAGCGGGATCTAGTGAGCTAGTCGCATTCCATAGTTTTATACTAAAACATTTGAACCATACCCATGAGACGATAGAATCAAACAAAAAGTTGCTGCTGGAGGGCGGATTTAACTACTTTTTGTATAAAATTTCAGTTTAATAGGTACTATATAATCTATTAATTGTCGAATAATTGAAAATTCATATAGAATTTGTCGAACGGGCATGATAGACTGAGTATGGTAAACTTATACATATTCGGAAGGGTGATTATTGTGTCCAATGTACAATCGTTAAAAGATCAAATCATTCAAAAAGCTTGGGAAGATGCCGAATTCAAGAAACAACTTATCGCCAATCCGAAAGAAGCAATAAAAGAAGCTTTCGGAATCGATGTTCCGGATACAATCGAAGTAGAGGTTGTTGAAGAATCGGCTAATAAATACTACTTGGTAATTCCAGAAAACCCAACAACAATTAAAGAAGAAGCGATCCAAGCACAAGGCGCTATGTGGCAATAAATAAAAATAAAAAAAAGCGCTGGTTTTAAAAGCAACCAGCGCTATTTTTCTGCAGATGGGATATGAATTATTGCTTCGGTTCCTAAACCTTTCTTACTAAAAAACTCAAGCTTCCCTTGCATTACCTCTATAATTCGGAAAGTAACCATCAGCCCTAAACCAGTTCCTTTTGATTTCTTCGAATAATACGGCTCTCCTAATCTTGCGAGATCAGCCTCATTCATTCCCTCACCGTTGTCTTTTATACAAATAACGACATTATTAGAATTATCCATATAAGCTCTAATTAATATAACACCTTCTTTGTCCAGTGCTTCAATACTATTTTTAATAATATTTATTAGAGCCTGCTTAAATTTTGATGAATTACCTCTTACAAATAAGTCATTTGCCAACTCAACATTGATTACTCCACCTTGCATTGTAGCAAGAGGAACCAGTATACCTTCAATTTGTTGAAGCTCCTCTGAAATATTTAAAAGCGTTGTTTGTTCAAGCTGTGGTTTGGCGAACGTAAGAAAATCAGTTATGATCTCTGATGCGCGATCTAATTCATCTATTGCAAGTACCATAAAACTTTGTTCCTTATCGTTCGTAGTTTTCTCACGAAGAAGTTGTAAAAAACCTCTCGTCACCTGCAACGGGTTTCTAACCTCATGAGCTACTGAAGCTGCTAACTGACTAATGATTTCCATTTTTTCAGACCGTTGAAGATCATTGTTAAACACTTCAAGTTGTTTTGAATATTTAACAACCTGTTCGTAGTTTTCTAAAATTCTCCTTGCAAGAATCACAACAAGTGCAGCAATAAAACTAAGAATGCCCCATTTCCAGAAAAACAAATCATAGCTCATACCCTTGATAAAATACCAAATAACTTCGGATACCCCGACTGCTGAGAAGATTCCGAAGCCAGTCGTTAAAACAATAGCTTCTTTATTTCCTTGAAAACAATAATTTATAAGCAAGCCGACGAGAAGCAAATTCCCAATTATTATTGAGCCACCGAAAGATATTATAGTAACCATAGTATACATAGTTTTGATCTCAACTGATATAAAAGAAGCAAACAATAATATAACTGTTATAATTAAAATAATAACCTGGAGCCTTCTAAACAATAATATTAACCCATAAGGGCCTCTTCCAAAAATCTTTTCGAAAAAGAAATAAATAGCAGGCATCAATAGGCTTGATGCTAAATCGAATAGATAGTAAATATAAAATCCATACTCCCCGTATATAGTATGTAGATAAGGTGAATATGAGAGGATCATTAAACCGATTGATAAAATAACTACGCACAGAGAACTCCATCCAGCTAAATATGGTTTTCTCAAAAAAATAATAATAAGGAACATAGCCAATGAAACGAACAAAAGGGCTGCTCCCAATACAACATCCAGCATATCGTGCTTCAAAAAATCTTTACTGAGCGTTTGATTCTCGCCAACTAAGATTTGCTTCTTTAATCCTAGCCAGTCTGCATCTGTATGAAGAAAGACGTATACCATTTTATTAGATTCATACGAGCTTAAAGATAATAAAATCTCATTCCTATTATATGGATAATTACGATCAGACTTATATACGAGTTCATTATCAATAAAAATCATTACATCCTTCGCAGTAAGACTGCTAATCAATAGAGCGGGTCTTGAAAAGTAAAATTCAGGTAGTTTAAATCTCAACCATGCCGATGTAATATTAGCAGGCTTAGTAGGTAATGGATCGCCGTAGGTAAACGGGATCCAAGCGCCTTTTTTCTCCAGAAATTCACTATGATCCGAAATTCCAGATGGATTCTCCTCCCAGATCATTTCCCATTCTGTTATCCTGATATTTGGTTCATTCGTTAATGCTTGGAAAGTAGCAGCATAAGAAGCCGTAGCAAAAAAAGGAGTAACAATACAGAGCAAAAACACGAAGATCAACAAAAATTTACGTAGTACTTTCATCATACACCTCAAAAACTCGATAATGTTAATGCTCATATCATACTATATTTCGACAATGTTCGATAAGCCTCCTTCAAAAATTTGGTTGTTGACAAAATAAATAAAGCCGTTTTCAAAGATCATTACGATCTTTGGAAACGGCTTGAATACTTGGATTAAAATAACTTTTTTCTTATCGATACACGGCGAAGCATCATAAAATTCAAGGCTACAATACACAGCATGACAGCAAAGGCAAGAATAATGACTGCTGCTAGCGATGCTCGTTCTACCTCTAATCCCGTTTGCAATAGATTGCCTATCCAGTCTGACGATAGAACAGCCTCCATCGCCATCATTGGCAGCAGGGCAGCAACTGAAATTAGTACGCCTATCTTCCAATTAAATCGATAAAATCCGGAGCCAATGAGCCAACCGCTGCCAAAGTAGGCAAAGAACAAACAGAAATATTCAAAAAAGATCCAGCCGAGCTCTAAAGAAGAAGAAAACAAATGCGGATTGTTCAGCTCTAATGTCCAATTGTTCTTGTCATAAATGAACTGCTCGACAGGATACCCTATCGTTAATATAAGGGCGAATATAGCTGAAAATAGGACTAGTACTAAACTCACACCTCCAATAAAGTGCTTTCTCGTTACTCCACTGGAAACAAAACTTGCGAGCGATGCAGGGGTCAGCAGTATGCCAATGACAAGCAGAAATACTCTCGGCGATATGGTCGTGCTTTCCCAAACCTCTTGCCCTTCAAAATCAGGTCCTACTATAGCCTCAGCATTCGTTAAAACGCCTATACCAATATAGATCAGAATAAATATGACCCAATAAAAAAAGATCGTCCAACGAAAGGTGTACATCATATGCTGTGCCACATTAAGCACGGGATGTTTTCTCTTGCTGCTCATTATTCATCCCCTCTTTTCTTCGTCAAATGAACGAATAAATCTTGCAGTGATACAGGACCAAGCTCAAGCCCTGCTGCTAATGCTTGCTTGCGCTTCACATCAGTGAGCTCTCCGAACACAGTAACTGACTTCGTTTTACCAAGCTTCTGCTCCCCAAGCACCGTCAATCCTTCTGCAAAACGATCCACGCTTTCACTCGGTCCAGTTATAGATGAGCCGCGCGCCCGCAGCGCATCTGTTTCCTCATGCATGATTAGGCGACCTTTATCCAAAATAAGCACCTCTTCAAACAAATTGCCTACTTCCTCAATTAAATGCGTAGATAAAATGAAAGTACGAGGCGTTTCCATATAATCATTAAGCAGCTCTTCATAAAAGGTATAGCGGGACGGAGCATCCATGCCAAGATAAGCCTCATCAAAAATCGTAACCGGTGCGCGGCTAGCAAGGCCAATCGTCACGCCAAGCGCCGACTTCATTCCTCTCGAAAGGGTAGATATACGTTTCTTAATCGGGAGCTCATAGTGACGAATGAGTCGATCCGCATAGTTTGTATCCCAATTGGGCCAGCAGCTAGCCGAAAGCTTTAATACGTCACGAACGTATAAAGTGTCCGGCATATGGCCGCTTTCTTGGATAAAGCATACTTGCTCCATGATGCGTGCATTTTCGAATGGCGCTTCACCATCTATCGATATTTCACCATCTGATTGCTGTCGATAGGATGCTATAATCGATAATAGACTGGTTTTTCCAGAACCATTTCTACCGAGCAAACCGTATATTTTGCCACCCTCGAGCTTGAACGAAATATTGTGTAGCGCTGAAAATGATCCATAACGCTGCCCCAATTGATTCACTTCGATACCTAGCGTCATACGTCAGTCCTCCCTTTCACTTGTTCGATGCGACCAATGATATCTGCAAGAGGGACACCAATTTTCTCAGCTTCCGCAAGCATTTGATCGACGACCTCTTCGAAAAAACGATCTCTGCGCTGTGCCAGCAGCAATTGCCTAGCTTCGCCATTTACAAACATGCCGATTCCCCTTTTCTTATACAAAATGCCTTCCTCCGTCAATAAATGAAAGCCTTTCGCTGCTGTAGCAGGGTTTATACGATAAAACGCAGCATACTGGTTTGTTGACATGACCTGCTCATCTTCTTGCAAAATGCCGCTTATGATGTCGTCTTTAATTTTGTCTGCTATTTGTTGGTAAATGGGACTTCGATCATCAAACACGTCATCACCCCTTTAGGTTACATGGTTCATTAGTTATGTAACTAACCATACAACCGTGACCAATAAATGTCAAGCCTATTTCATTACAGCATGTGATACAGACCTCTGAGGCTAAACGTTGAGAACAAAAAAAACTGCCTCCGGGTATTAACCGTGAGACAGCTTCTTGTCCTCTTATGATAAGCAGTACGTTTGTCCGAGTAACTGGACAGTCCGTTATTTGGTTGCTTGAATTCCCTTCATCCATCCGATCAGCTCCTTGCTTACTTGCTCCAGCTGCTCCTCCGGCTTAATGCTTGCTGGTCGATCCCCTTTTTGCGTGCCATAGGAACCAAATTGACCATGATTCCCTCCTTCAATCGTGACATACTGCGTTGAGCTAGGCATATACCGTTTTCCTTTGCCCCATGCCTCCCAATCCAACACGCCATCATTAGACGCAGTGACTTGCAATACTGGCAGCTTAGCATCTTCAAGAGTTCCAGCTTTTTCTGCATAGGCCGCAAGGAAAAAGATACCCTTAAGTTGATCCAAATGCTCCGCAGCATATCGTGAAGCAAAAACACCGCCAAGCGAGTGGCCGCCTATAACGTAACTTTCCTCTGGATGCTCAGCAATAAAATCATCCGCTTTATTTTGCCCCATTAAAGCAAGATTAAGCGGCATACTTGCAATGTATACACGGTGGCCAGCGTCAGCGAGCTTGTGAGCTAAAGGTGCATAGCTTTTTGGATCTACTAATCCACCTGGATAAAAAATAACATTAGGCTGAACAATCCCGGCTGCTCCAGCGGTCGGTTCAAAGCGATAGCCTGCTTGTCCAATGCTGACCGTAACTTGTTCATCGCTCTTCATGGCAGCTTTTGCCTCAGCAGATGGTGAATAAACCATCATTTGATACGCGACAGCCAGTGACAATAGTAATACCAAAACAATGGCTAACGTCCATATAAGCACCCTCTTTTTTCGCGCTTGCTTCGGTTTTGCCAATGCCTTTGAATCGTGACTCATTTCGTGCACTCCCTTTATTCCAGCATCTTCATTAGCAGCTTTTGTGATTCCAGAGCTTCTTCACCATTCACGCTTGGACTCTTATCTTGTACGATACATTGAATGAAGTGAAGAACAGCATCCTCAAAACCTCGTTGTTTCAGAGTCGTTTGCCAAGATGGCGGCAACGTTTGTGTTACTGTATCGTCACGCTCTACTTCGAGCAAACTCATATTTTTTACACGAATAATTTCGCCTGCCGATACAATTTCGAGCTGCTCCAAGTTCGTTCCTGCATGTCGGTGCATCGCAGTCGATAACGTGTAACCACCGAATGTACTGTAGTGATGCTGTGCATAAAGCAGCTGATTATGCTCGTTAACATTAACGACGCCGTTCATCACAGTCGCCTTCCCATCTGCAAGCCAGCGTGCTGTATCAACTACATGCAAATAATCGTCCAGCATCGTAAAATCTGCGGTTTGTGGACCAACTGAATTCGTCCGATGTTTCTCCATCCGAACCCATGCCGTGTCTGTCATTCGGTTCTTTGCTTCTATGTATAAAGGAGAAAAACGACGGTTAAAGCCAACCATCAGCTTCCGGCCAAACTTTTCTGCGAGCTCCGCAAGCTGCTCTGCCTGATGCAAAGTAGCTGCCAGCGGTTTATCCACATATACATCCTTACCCTGTTTGAGCAGAGTTGACACTACCTCATAATGAGTGTCAGTAGCGCTATGTACAAAAACAGCATCGCAGCGGTCAGCCAGCTCAAGTAAGCTTCCATAGGATGAAATTCGGTACTGCTCACAAATTACTGCACGCTTCTCTGCATTAGGTGAAAAAGCACCAACAAAATTCCAGTCTACAGCTTTCGATAAAATAGGAAGATAGGCTTTTTGTGCAATTCCTCCAAGTCCAACCATACCAATACGCGGTTTGGTCATTTTCAACCACCTCTTCATAAGTTTCATTATTAAAAGGAATACATCAAGCTATTAGCAATAATCCATTTAACTCGCTCCCTAAACTATACACTTATTTGCGTGGGCTGGCATTTGAATACGAAAATTATAGTACCTGAAAAATAAATCCAGCTACTCATGCGAATAGGTTGTTTAAGTCTAGTGACAGTTGAACGCTGCTCGGCTACAATTCATTTAGGTGAAGCACACCGCTCGTACTTCGGACATTTGTTCGTGGTGGGGCGGTTTTTTTTTATTTTATGAGGATGGGGTGGGATGTCACGTATGGTGAATCGTTTTGTATCTGTTAGTGGGAATGAAGGTGGATTGGTTCATTTGGACACAGTGAAACAAGCATACACGAGGTGGATTGCGATGCATTCTGAACTGCGCAAAACTAAGAGTGAACGCAGACGCCGATTAGAAGAGCGCGATGATCATGGCGAGCAGCTATTTGCAATTCATATATGGTGGCCTGTACTCGGCAGCTTTGACTATTGCATCCTGAATATGGGATCAATGATTATCGCTATGGCAGCCGCTTTCTCGACTTTGCTTATGTTCGCCCACCATATCGAATTTCTATCGAAATTGACGGATACGGGCCGCATCACAAACAAGCGTCTCGACGAAAATTTTCAGATGATCGCTTTCGCCAAAACCAGCTTGTGCTGGATAACTGGATTGTAGTGCGTTTCTCCTATGACGACATCGGTGAGCGGCCTAGACAATGCCAGCAGTTTCTTCAACAGTTGCTCGGGAAATTGTATGGTCTCGGAAGCTCCGAAAAGTTGGCTCTACCGTTACCTGCATCCTATCGAGAACTCCTAAGATGGGGACAGCAACGTGAGCGGGGATCAACCTTTACTCCCAAGGAAGCGCAGCATCTGCTAGGTGTCAGCCACTGCACAGCACGTAAATACTTGCAGCATCTGCTGCAGCAAGGACTGCTCGAGCAAGCATCTGGGCATACACGCATACGCACCTACCGCATATCGTCGAAAGTTGCTCAATTGATTATATAAACCTAGAAATAATAAACACATTAGCTCGCTACTAACAATTGTGCATTTGAGGCATATTGGCGGGTAAGTTATGAAAATTAGATTAGTTTTTAGTTCTATTTGTTCGCATTTGATCTGTTTGGCGGAAATAGAGCTAGTTTCTAGAGCTATTCCCAACGACTTCGTGCATTTGAAGCATATTGGAGGACAAGTAATGAAAATTAGACTAGTTTTTAGTTCTATTTTTGCGAATTTGCTCTGCTTGGCGGAAATAGGGCTAATTTCTAGAGCTATTCCCAACAACATTGTCCAGTTGAGATGTATTGGAAGTTGAATCCATAAAATTCACAAGAGAAATCCTACTCTATTACATTTCTATATAAAAACACACTGTAAACTCTCAAAATTTGGTACACTAGTAGCAAATTTGTTTTAAAAAGGATGATGACCATGTCCGACCATAACGACCGTGATGATCTTGCTGATCGACGCCGCAGTAAGCTGAAGGTGCTTCGATTTGATAATAACGGTAAAGATTTAGTTGAATCCGAAAAGCCTGAGGAAACCTTTGCGGACGTAGGCGGGCTTGAGGATGTTAAGAAAAAAATACGCATGAATTTCATATTGCCATTGAAGCAGCCTGAGCTGTTTGCAGCCTACGGCAAAGAAGCGGGCGGCAGCCTTCTGCTCTACGGGCCTCCAGGCTGCGGCAAAACCTTTCTTGCACGAGCGGTTGCTGGAGAAATAGATGCTAATTTCATGCACATTGAGCTGCAAGCTATTCTAGGCATGTACGTCGGTCAAAGCGAAAACAATTTGCATGACATTTTTGAGAAAGCTCGGGAAAATAAACCGTGCGTCATCTTTATTGATGAGCTTGACGCGATGGGCGGCAGCCGCAATCAGATGCGTCAGCATCATGACCGCATACTTGTCAATCAGCTTCTAATGGAGCTCGATGGACTTCGTACGTTCAATGATCAAGTATTTGTCATCGGAGCGACGAATACGCCTTGGTACCTTGATTCCGCACTGCGCAGACCAGGAAGGTTTAACCATATGATTTTTGTACCGCCGCCTGAAGAATCGGAGCGTACAACCATCCTGCAGCTAAAGCTAGCTGGAAAGCCGCTTTCCTCGCTTGATTTAAATAAAATCTCGAAGGAGACCAAACATTACTCAGGAGCGGATCTGGAGCAAATCGTGAAGGATGCCGTAGAGAGCGCACTGGAGCGTACACTCGATATTGGAGAAATTCAGCCCATATCGCAGGACGATTTGAAAAAAGCTGCGAAAAACCGAAAGGCGACTACTCTCGATTGGTTTGCCACAGCCAAAAACTATGCTACGTTCAGCGATATTAATCAGGACTATCAAATCGTTCTCGATTATATGAAACAAAGCGGTTTGAAATAAATCCGATATAGCGAGGTAGACATAGTTATGATGGAAATAGAAGAGGAAATGACCAGTAAACGGTACGAGCGAATACAACAGCTCATGGGTTGGAAAAAGTTTAAGGAAGCTTCTGTTGAGGCGCTTGCGCTAATTCAGGATACTCCCGAGGACCCCTATGCCTATGCACTGTTCGGGCAAGTTAGTCTATACATGGATAATCTGGATCAAGCCCTTCACTGGACCGAACAATCGCTTCAACGCGACCCGGAAAATGAATTAGCCTGGTTTGTTCGCAGCAATGCTTTTTATTCGATGGAAAATTGGAAAGCAGCCTTGGAATCGATTGCCGAAGGACAGCGAATTGATCCTTATGAACCACATTATTATTTCTTGCTGGCTAACATATACAATAAAACGAGAAGGTATGAAGAAGCCCGGGATTTGCTATTGAAAGGACTTGAAATCTCTCCTGAAAATTCATTGTATCTCGCTAACTTAAGCTATAACGAAGCGTTGTTGAATCATTTTGCCGAATCAAAAATGCTGGCTAATCAAGCTTTGCGGCTTGATGTTGAGTCTGATATGGTTTACTTATATTTGGCATGGTCAGCAGAAAGACGGAACGATTACGATGATTATCTGCTCATGCTCAAGAACGCGATTAGATTAGATCCTGAAGACAAACAAATTCGTCAGGAGTTTCTCGAAGGACTGCAAAAAAATTATAAATTTTATCGGATCATGCTTTTGCCGGGAAATCTCTTGAAAAAGCTAAAGCCCTGGCAGGTTCTTCTCATTTGGATTGTGATTTGGATTGTCTTTAAGCCGCTCGTTATATTATTTATTATTCTTTATGTCGCGACGCACTGGATTACAAGGCTGCTCGTGCATGTAAAAGTGTTTGGCTGGAAACGAAGAAGGTGAGCAGCTTGTGCTCACCTTCTTTTTTTCTCAACTCGATTCCATGCCTATATTATTTAAGCACTATATCCAGCCGCATAATCGTTATATAAGCTTGTTGACGCGTATACGTGCCTTTTGGGCTGAATTTATTGTTTCCAATGCCTTTCATGACATCATGCATCGACACAAAATCAACGCTCGGCTTAGCCCAGCTTGCTATGATGCTGTTGTCTGCAAATACTGAAGCGTCAGCTGGAACCTTATAACCAAGCACCTTAGCTGTGTTCGTAAGCATGACCGCTGCTTCTTGCCTCGTGATGCTTCCGCTTGGATCAAACTTACCATTTCCTTTACCTTTGACAATACCCATCAAATAAGCAGCTACTACTTCTTTAACCTTCGTATCCGTAAATGGATTATCGCTCAGGACAACTTGTTTTTCTGCTAAAATCTCATCAATCGTCTGGCTTTTCTCCACTTCAAGCAGTTTAATAATAATTTTCGCAAAATCTGCACGTGTGATTAGCTTCTTGTAGTTGTTTTGCAGCTCCGCTGGAATAAGCCCGGCTGATATCGCTTCATCTACCTCTATCTTTGCCCAAGCATCAGGTTGATCGCCTACGGCTGCACTCGTGTCAATCTTAAAGAAGTAGCTTGCCCTGTCGCCTGTTGCCTCATCTAAGATGAACAATTCATAATAGGGAACGCCATAATCAAAGGTTACTGTTCCCGTCGTATTAGCTGGTAAAGCATTAACGAGCTCCTTCTTGCCGTTTATCGTCCAAGGTACTGGACTCGAAACCAAAACACCATTTACCAAGCTATAACCAAATACAACAACGCTAGTATCAACCTTTGCTGTATAGCTCAGAACTGCTTTTTCTGGAACGAGTATCGAAGTAATTGTAACATCCTTATATACATCTCCTAGATCATTGAACGTTAGCGTCTCTTTCACTTCGCCCGATTTCTTCGAAATCGAATATGTATACTTATCCTTCGAAATCTCAGCTGCAGCAGCTGGCATTACGAATGAAAACGTCATTAAGCAGATTGTCAGCCATATCAAAACAGCTTTTTCCCTTCTTTTCATACCAGTACCTCCATGTTTAATGAAATGTATCTGCTATTAATTCAACAATACCAGTGGATTTCCCTTCATTTTCGACAAAACCGCTGCTTATAAAACCTATACAATAAATAGCAAAAGACATTTGTGCACTTTCAGTGCGGCAAATGTCCTTTATTCATACTGTTGCTATTGTTGATGCTTCTGTATCAATTCCCGCTTTAGCTCCCACGTCGCTTCACTTAAATTAACGCGGTACGCTTCCGCATTGAGCTTACGCAAATATTGCGGCCAAAATAGTTCAAATTGTCCCTTATGATAGCTTCGAATTTGATCTAAGCTCGGCATATTATATACTAATTCGCCATCTGTAAAAATCGGCTTTAATAATGTTATCGCCTCATAATGAGTAATAAATTTATGGATATAAGAATGAACCGGGTCAAACAGTTTAATTCGCTCTCCCCTGTTTACATGCTGCTCATCCCTCAGCGTAATATAATCCGCTTCTGCTTTTCCAGTTGATGTGTTAATGATACGGTAAAGCTGCTTGAACCCCGGTGTGGATATCTTCTCTGGATTAGCTGAAATTTTGATAACCGGCTCGTAGCTCCCGTTTTTCTCGCGCGCGACAAGCTTGTACACACCACCGAGTGAAGGCTGATCCGCTGCGGTAATCAGCTTCGTACCGATACCCCATACATCAATCTTTGCGCCTTGCGACTTTAGGTTAGAAATAATAGCTTCGTCCAAGTCACTGGAGGCAACGATATTCACATAAGGCAGGCCAGCTTCATCGAGCATTTTCCGCGCCATTTGTGATAAATACGCCAAATCGCCGCTATCAAGGCGGATCGCATTCATTCGTTTACCCTGGCTCTCTAGCATATGGGCGATCTTAATCGCGTTGGGAACTCCGCTTTTGAGCGTGTTGTACGTATCTACCAGTAGAGTTACATAGTCAGGCAGCGATTCCGCATAAGCTCGAAATGCTTCCTCCTCCGTATCATGCCCCTGCACCCAAGAATGAGCATGCGTGCCTTTGGCAGGAATGCCAAACAGCATGCCAGCCCTCATATTAGACGTCGCATGGAAGCCCGCAATATAAGTAGCTCTTGCTCCCCAAACCGCTGCATCTGCCTCTTGCGCACGCCTCGTTCCGAACTCAAGCAATACGTCATCTGGAGCAACCTGCTTAATTCGAGCAGCCTTTGTCGCGATCAACGTCTGATAGTTCATCATATTGAGGATAGCCGTTTCTATGAGCTGTGCTTCAAATACGCGTGCCTCAACGCAGAACAATGGTTCATTCGCAAAAACGAGCGTTCCTTCCTCTACCGAATAAATATTGCCTGTAAACCGAAAGCTGCGCAGCTCATCAAGAAACTCCTCTTTGTAGTTCTCTTCTTGCGTACGCAAATATGTAATTTCCTCTTCTCCGAAATGAAGCGATTGAATGTATTCCACAATTCTCTCCAAACCTGCGAATACAGCAAAGCCGTTATTAAAGGGAAGCTTGCGGAAATACGCCTCAAATACGACCCTCTCATCTTTGCTTCCTTGCAGCCAATGCGCGTACATCATATTTATTTGGTACTTATCTGTATGAAGTGTCAAATTTGTATAACTCATCCCATTAACTCCCTTCCCTAGTACTCTCTCCAATACCCGTTCCTTTAACTCTTGAAAACAAAAAAAGCGCCGTTGAGATCGAATAGCTCCGCTCAATAACGCATCATATTTTCACTTCGGTGCTCTTGTACCGGTACATTATTTGAACCAGCCCTTTTCTTTAAACCGAGTAATCGCCTCGATGCGGTTGCTGACGTCAAGCTTATCAAGAATGACAGATATATAGTTGCGAACGGTACCCGTCGTAATAAACAGCTCGCTTGCAATTTCCTTCGTGTTTTTCCCATCTGCTACGAGCACAAGCACTTCCTTCTCGCGCTCTGTTAACGGATTTTCTTGTCCGTATGCCTCATCTACAAGCTCCGATGCGAAGATCCGTCGTCCAGCCATGACGCTGCGAATCGAATTGGCAAGCTCCTCGCTTGGGCTGTCCTTAAGCAAATAGCCGCTAACTCCCGCTTTGAGAGCACGCTCAAAGTAACCGGATCTTGCAAATGTCGTCAAAATAATGACCTTGCAGCCCTGTCCCTTCAGCTCCTCAGCAGCATCAAGCCCTGTCTTGGCCGGCATTTCAATATCCATAATGCAAATATCAGGCTTATGCTCATGCACAAGACTTATGGCATCTTCTCCATTGCTTGCTCTTCCGACGACCTTCATATCCTCTTCCAAGTCAAGCAAGGAAGCGAGGGCGCCCAGCAGCATACGCTGATCCTCGGCAATGACGATTCTGATCATATTATCCCTCAATTCCCTTTTCAGCTTATCATTACATTTGTTTAATAACGTTTGGCACCTTAATAATGAGCGTCGCACCATCATTCGAAATGATATCTAGGCTTCCATTCACGAACTCAAGACGCTCCTTCATGCCTTGAAGACCATGGCCTCCGCAGTTTCTAGCTTCCTCAGGAATTCCTACACCATTGTCCTGCACCTTCAGTGACAGCTCTGTACGCGATGATTGGATCGTTACGGTGCACGTCGTTGCTCCGCTGTGCTTGACAACATTCGTTACCGCTTCCTTCAAACACATGCTGAGAACATTTTCAGTGAGCAAATTCGCAGTACCAAGCTTCAATTCTCCCACGAGCTCGAATTCAATTTCGGCTGCCTTCAAAATCTGCTTTACCCGAAACATTTCATCCTCAATTCTCGTCCCGCGCATCTGTGTAACCATTTCCCGCACTTCTTTAAGCGCGGTTCTCGCCGTCTGGCGAACATCATTGATTTCCGCTTGGGCTTGCGCTGGGTTCTTAACCATCAGCTTGCCGGCGAGGTCACTCTTCAAACCGATTAGCGACAGCTTCTGTCCCAGTGTATCATGCAAATCACGTGCGATTCGCTGCCTCTCCTCAAGCTTTACAAGTTCCGATATCCGCTTATTCGCGTCCTCAAGCTGCCCTTCGAGCTGCCCCTGCTTGTTTTTGTTGTACGTGTTGAAGGGAAGCAGAATAACGACGATGAGACTGATGAGTATGAACGGAAACTGTGTAAAAAACAACGTGTTCTGTGTAGCAAATCCGTAATTCACCGTTACGAACGTACTGACAATATGAATCGTATACAAAGTAAAAAATCCAGCTCGATTCTGAATATGTCCGATAAAAAAAGCTAGAAATATCGAAAAATAAACATAACTGAACAATAAGGTCATCGCAATCGATATAATAATTTGCACACTGGTCCAGAAATACACTAGCCAGCCCTTAGACACAAACGATAGCCGGTAACAAATAAAAAATAAAATAATCATGATGATACCGGATACGGCTTCATAAGGGGAAGACGATCGAAAAATAAAATAAAAAGGCAAAATACAGAAGACGACCCAAACATATGGGCTTAGACCTGTGTTTTTCTGAAAAATCTGATACCACTTGTTCATGGTCGTCCATCCTTTTTCCCATGCCATACGATGGTTATGATTATTTTATAATCATTTTAGCATATACAACATTTCAAGTATTTATTTTCCTTGATGCTATATGCACTAGAAGCCAGCCTGTAAGGGCGTGGCTTCTGGTGTATGTTTAAATGGAGTTATTTAAATTTCAAGCTTGCTTGTGTCGCTTTTATTTTCTCAGATGATGCTTTTGCTTTACGAAGACGATGCTTGATCCCTTTGAAGCTGACAAATTTTTTGTCTGATTCATCCCAAAGACGGAACTGGAGCGATTCTAAGCTTTCGCTGATCGTAATCGTCGTCGCTTTGTGAAGCGGCGGCGTTGCATTATGCGCTTTTTCCAAGTTATAGTTCGGAACCTTTGGGCTCAAATGATGAACGTGGTGGAAGCCGATGTTGCCTGTAATCCATTGCAGCACTTTAGGCAGCTTGTAGTAAGAGCTTCCGTCAACGGCAGCTTTCACATAACTCCACTCGTCTTCATTCTCAAAATAAGAATCCTCAAATTGATGCTGTACATAAAACAACCATATGCCGAGCAGACCCGATACAAAAAACACAGGACCTTGAACAAGCAGGAATGCTTGCCAACCGATTGCCCAGATCAGAAGCGCGTAAGAGCCTACGATCAAAGCATTTGTTAAATAAGTGTTCATCCGTTCCTTGCGTCTAGCACCTTTAACATTAAAGCGGTATTGAATAAGAAAAACACCGATTGGACCAAGTCCAAACATAACTAGCGGATGACGATACATACGATAGGCAAACCGGCGCATAAGCGGCGCTGCTGCGTATTCTTCCACCGTTAAAATCCACAAATCGCCAACGCCCCGTTTATCGAGGTTGCTGCTTGTTGCATGATGGATAGAATGTGAATTTTTCCACTGTCTATAAGGGACAAGCGTAATAACGCCTGTAATTGTACCTATGATATCGTTTGCTTTTTTGCTTTTGAAAAACGATCCGTGACAGCAGTCATGAAAGATGATGAAGGTACGAATGACGAAACCAGAAGTAAGCACCACCAACGGAGCAGTAAGCCAGTACGATATGGAAAGACTATAGTAAGAGGCATACCAGAGCAGAACGAGTGGCACTAAGGTGTTAATAAGCTGTCTGATACTCGACTTTAAATCCGTTTTCTCAAATGGGGCAACTTCTTTTTTCAAGTGAGCATGTTTAAGCTCTGTCATCGCATTTTCCTCCTCAATATGACGCTTGGAGAGTATCCCGGACGTCTAACGCAGTATTCTAACTTTATTGTAAAGAAAACTGTCAGGTCATTGTAGTCATAAACGTCAATACGATGGCATGACATTTGTCATATAGCCATCTGGGAAGTTGTCTTATTTATGTAAAAGAACCCATAAATCAGAAAAAAGCTACCCAAAAGAAGCATTCGCCTCTTCCAGATAGCTCTTTATTTGCTAACCCTAATTAAATTGCCCAATTTCCTTTACGGAAGATAGGGACAACCTTTCCATCCTTCGTGATGCCATCGATATCCATTTCAGCTGAGCCGATCATAAAATCATTATGCGTGATGCTGGCATTTACGCCATTCTCAGCAAGCTCTTCTGGTGACATCGACTTGCCGCCCTCGATATTGAAAGCATAACCGCTGCCGATTGCCAGGTGATTAGATGCATTCTCATCAAACAACGTATTATAGAACAAGATGTTCGACTGTGAAATCGGTGACTCATGCGGAACGAGTGCAACCTCGCCTAGGTAATGCGCGCCATCGTCAATGTCTACAAGCTTCTGCAGAATGTCTTGGCCTTCTTCAGCCTCTACCTTCACAATACGTCCGGCTTCAAACGTCAGCTTGAAACGATCGATAATGTTGCCGCCATAGCTTAGCGGCTTCGTACTGGATACATAACCGTTTGCGCCTGTTTTTAGCGGAACTGTAAACACTTCCTCGGTCGGCATATTCGCCATGAAAGGAATGTTGTTAATGTTCGTGCTGCCTGCAGCGACCCAAATATGCTTCTCCGGCAATTCAATCGTAAGATCCGTGCCAGGAGCCGTATAATGCAATTTATGAAAACGGTTCTGGTTGAGCGTCTCGCCCTTGCTGTGAAGATTCGCATTATGCTCTTCCCACGCTTTGACAGGGTTCTCAGCATGCAAACGAACCGATTCAAAAATAGCTGTCCACAGCTTTTGGGCCGCTTCCTCTTCCCCTGCTTCCGGGAATACCTTCGCTGCCCATTGCTTGCTCGCTGCCGCAACTACTGTCCAGCTTACTTTATCCGATTGAATGGCTCTGCGGAACTCCTGCAAGCCTTGGCCAGAAGCTTTCTGGAAGCTGGAAATACGTCCTGAATCGATGCCTTTCAGCAAATCTGGGCTTGATGAAACGATGGAGATAAACGCTGCTCCGCGTTCCACAAACGAGTTGCGTTTTGCCGTTTCCCATTCGGGGTAACGTGCAAATACTTCGTCTGCTGCTTGCTCATATTTTAATCTGGACAATGAATCGTCAGTCCACTCCACATGGACGTTGCTCGCGCCTGCTTCATAGGCTTTGCCGGCTACAAGTCTAACGAGTGCTGCTTGATCGACAGCTCCTGTAACGAATACCTCTTGGCCCTGCTGTACGTTCACTCCAATTTTTACAATCAACTCTGCATACGTATCTAAATGATGTTCAAATCCACTCATGATCTCGTATTCTCCCTTCATTAATACCTCTATGTACAAACATGCTGCAGCCTAAATTGTATCGAATATACAAGCCCATAGTCAAATAACATGGACCTACGAATTAGACTCTGGTCCAGAGCTGCAAATACCATAAAAGAAGAGATGAATAAACTCATCAAGAAAATCATCTACTTGTTCGCTTTGCTTCGCCAAATCTAGGAACATGTGGGATTGCTCTTTTAGCATATTGATATAAGCGATAATGGTCGGAGTCGATACCTTCTTCGAGATCTCGCCCTTCCTTTTCCCTTCTTCTACAAATTGTACGACGAGCGGCATTCCCTTTGTTCGATAAAGCTCTTCAATATATTGATTCGTTTCGTCATCAATCAGGAACTGTGTGAAAAATTCAGGAGTAAAGGCGCGATAAGCTTTCTTATCTACAAACACGATATATTGAATGATCTCCTTTAAAGAGTGATCACCTTGAATGAATGTTTCAAAATCGGTAATGCTCTTATCAATAAATTGTTTGAATACCTCGCTAAGCAGTGCTTCCTTACTGCCGAAATAATTGTAAATCGTCACTTGAGATACTTCAGCTTCCGCTGCAATATCCGCGATTCGTATTTTTTTGGGCTCCCACGTCTTGAGCATGTCTAAAACCGTCTTCTTAATCTTCTCCTTGATTAATTCCTTCCTTCTCTCGAAACCGTTCATACTGCCTCCTGCAATCACGTCTATTTTAATTTAATGAAATTATAGCACATCTATATTTCATAACCCATTGACTTCTAATCCTAACGAAATTATCATAAATAATGAAATCAAATAATAAAATAATTTCATAATTATAAATGCGGGGTGCAGCGGAATATGTTAATCGTTAAGGGGCTGACTAAGCTTTTTCGGAATGGCCGCGGCATTACAGATGTGTCATTCACGGTAAACAAAGGTGAAGTGTTCGGTTTTTTGGGGCCTAATGGTGCAGGCAAATCGACGACTATTCGTCACATCATGGGTTTTATGAAGCCGGATCATGGACGCGTATCCATAAAGGGACTCGATACCTGGGCGAAACAAGGAACCGTGCAGAAGTTTGTTGGCTATTTGCCTGGGGAAATCGCTTTTATCGAAGGAATGACAGGAAAAGCTTTTCTTGAATTTCTCTCCTCTATGCAGAGAATGGACAGCTCAGCCAAGCGCCGGAGCCTAATTGAACGGCTGCAATTCGACGTCAACACGCCGATTCGGAAGATGTCCAAAGGCATGAAGCAAAAAGTCGGAATTGTCGCCGCATTCATGCATGATCCCGAATTAATCATTCTCGATGAACCTACCTCCGGTCTCGATCCTCTCATGCAGCAGACATTTATTGAGCTTGTTCTCGAAGAGAAGGCGAAAGGAACGACCTTTCTGATGTCTTCCCATAGCTTTACCGAAATCGAGCGAACCTGCGACCGCGCCGCCATAATAAAGGACGGGAAAGTGATGACCGTCAAAAACATACATGAGCTTCAGTCCATGCAGCGCAAGCTGGTTGAGATTGTTTTCGAGCAAGCCACAGATGCTCATCTGTTCGTGTTATCGGGCACAGTGCCTATCGAATCACACGATGGCAGACGGGTCACAGTCGCCGTGCAGGGCAATTATAACGAGCTGATTCGAGAGACGGCCAAATACCCTATTCGCAGCCTCGATATCACCGCACAAAATCTTGAGGACGTATTCATGCACTATTATGACCGGAAGGAGCTCGTCTGATGAATGCTCCCCTTTTCAAACAAATGATGAAGATCAATCTTAAAGGAATAAGCAACTACGCCTTCGGCTCGGCCTTCTACATTTTGCTCATGTTTTGGCTGTATCCCGGCATCGCGCAAAACACAGGAGCACTTAACGAGCTTATGTCGGCTCTGCCCGAAGGGCTTATGAATGCTTTCGGCGTCCAAGCCGGCTTCGGCAGCATGGAGGCCTTCATCTCGGGAGAGTATTACGGACTCATTTTGCCTCTCCTGCTCTCTATTTTCAGCATCATGCTGTCGACGGGCCTAATGGCAAGGCTGGTGGATCAAGGCTCCATGGCTTATCTGCTGTCCACACCGACGTCTCGACAGCGTATCGCCGCAACGCAAGCGAGTGTGCTCATCGCTGGGCTGCTGCTGATTATGATCGTTACGACAGCTGCAGGTTTTATTGGCTATGTCTTGTTTATCGGTGATCGATACGAATTTGACGGTTCCCGCTTCATTTTATTGAATGTGATTGCATGGATGTTATTTTTTGCAGTAGGGGGAATTTCCTTCTTCATCTCTGCCTTCTCTAGCGATGAAAAGAAAGCACTAGGCATCTCAGGGGTCATTACATTCGGCATGTTCGGACTCGATATGCTCGGCAAAATAAGCGCGAATATAAACTGGTTAAAGTATTTCTCCCTCTTTTCATTATATAGGCCAAGCGAAATCGCAAGCGGCAGCAGCGACCCGGTACTCGCTTTGGTCATACTCTTCTTGATCGGTCTTGCTGGCTTTATGGCGGGTATCCTCACTTTCAGCAAACGAGACCTGCCGTTGTAATGCCTTAATAAGTATCGTGACACGCCAAAAAAGAGGAAGCCCATCGTCGGGCATCCTCTTTTTTTACAATTCGATATATAGACGGTTGATGGCCATTGCCTCAGCCATCACTTTTTGCCGCAGCTCTGCAGGCTCAACCGCTTCTATTCGTGAACCATAACTTAAAATAATTTCGCACGCCGATTCCAATCCTTGAAATTCAACTCGCGCCGATGACCAACTCGTTTTCAGCGAAGGGCTGCTTTCTACGATTTTCACATATCGTTCTTTGGATAGCCGAGAGAGCACCGTATCATGAAAAGTAATAACAGCTGGATATTGCGGCAGTCTCTGCTTAAATTCACCCATGGACTGTTCCCAGTACTGAGCCAGATCAAAGTCTGCTGGGCGTTCGAAACGCTCCTCCAGCATAAGGGCATCCAATAATCTTGAGATTCGGTAGGTCCGTTTCTCCCCGTTCACTTCGCCAATCAAATACCAAACGTTGCGCTTAGCAACGAGTCCAAGCGGAGAGACGATTCGCTCGGCGATACCGTCCTCGCGATGATAGCGAATCTTCAATAATCGTTCTTCCCAAACGGCTTCCTGCACAATCGACAAGAATGGCATTAACTCTTCCATCTGATGCCAGCCCGCTCCATCAATATGAATCTTTTGCTTCATAAGAGCTGCCCCTTTGCTCACTTCAGCAGGAGAGGCAGCCAGTATTTTTTGAACAGCCGCTTCATAATGACTCGCAATTCCTAGATCGCTCAGCAAAGAAGATGGACTGCCCACAATAACAGACACTAATTCATCCGCATGCATACCCGTTAGATTGGTTCGATACCCCTCGGATAAAACCCATCCTCCGTGCACTCCCCTCTCCGCATAAACCGGAATGCCCGCTTCACTAAGCGACTCCATATCACGAATGATGGTACGCTCGGATACCTCCAGCTTTTCCGCAAGTTCTTTTGACGTCAATTTCCCGCTGTTTTGCATCAATAATAGGATGGCAATTAACCGTCCTGCTCTCATATGCTAGGCCTCCTGTGCCGTTCTCATTCGTTTTTTTCATTGTAGCATGAATATATGACAGTAGCTGTCGTATATCGTTTGCTAAACTGACAAAGAGTAAACCATAGAAATCGGAATGGAGAGATACAATGAAACCATTAGAGGGAAAAATCGCAGTCGTTGCTGGAGCTACACGAGGAGCTGGACGCGGTATTGCAGTAAGTCTTGGAGAAGCAGGAGCCACCGTTTACTGCACAGGAAGAAGCATTCGCGGCCAAGCCTCCGATTTGAACAGAGCGGAAACGATTGAAGAAACAGCCGAATTGGTCACTGCACGAGGAGGCGTGGGCATCCCGGTTAGAGTGGACCATACAGTTGAAGCGGACGTTCAGGCTTTGTTCGAGAAAATCAACAAGGAGCAAAATGGACAACTGGATGTGCTGRTCAATAACATTTGGGGAGGAGAAAAATTAACAGAATGGGGAAAGCCATTTTGGGAGCATTCGTTAAGCAAGGGCCTGCTAATGCAAGAACGTGCCGTAAAAGCTCATCTCATTACGAGTCATTATGGGGCTCCATTGCTGGTGAAACGGAGAAAGGGACTAATTATTGAAGTAACGGACGGAATCGATTACCGTTATCGCGGAAGCTTGTTTTATAGCTTGGCCAAAATTTCGCCTATACATCTTGCCGCGGCAATGGCAGCTGACCTTAAGCCCCATGAAGTAACGGCTGTTGCTGTAACCCCCGGCTTCCTTCGTTCTGAGGAAATGCTTGAGCATTTTGAAGTAACGGAAGAAACGTGGCTTGATGCTGTGCATGGCGGCAAGCCAGATGCCGAGCATTTCAGCCAATCGGAAACGCCATATTTTGTTGGACGCGGAATCGCAGCTCTTGCAGCAAGCAGCGATTTGCTTGAAAGATCCGGACAAGTATTCCCGAGCTGGCAGCTGTCTGATGAGTTCGGCATAACCGACGTCGATGGCAGACAGCCGCACTGGGGAAATTATGCGAAGCAGCATGGTTTCTTGTAATACCTACTTTACCCGTTTACAACTTCTCCGCCGTTAATATGCAGCATCTGGCCTGACATATAACTGGAATCATCACAAGCTAGGTAGACATAGGCAGCTGCTAACTCATGCGGCTGTCCTGGTCGTTTCATCGGTGTATCTGAGCCAAAAGTGGCTACGGACTGCTCATCGAATGTCGCTGGAATAAGCGGCGTCCAGATCGGTCCGGGAGCTACACCGTTAACACGAATGCCTTGCTCAGCCAAATTTACTGACAATGCGCGCGTAAAGGAAACGATTGCTCCTTTTGTAGCGGAGTAATCAATTAACGTCGGATTGCCTTTGTATGCCGTTATAGATGCCGTATTGATAATGGAGCTGGATGCCTTCAAGTGCGGCAAAGCGACGATCGTCAAATAGAACATGCTGAACACATTCGTTCGGAACGTAGCCACCAGCTGATCCGACGTAATATCCTCAAGCTTCTGCTGCACATGCTGCTCTGCTGCGTTATTCACCAAAATATCCAGCTTGCCATACTCCTTAATCGTCTGCTCGATGACACTTTTGCAAAAATCCTCTTCGCCGACGTCGCCAGCAATAAGCAAACATTTCACGCCAGCTTTCTCTACAACTTCCTTCGTCTTCTCTGCATCGCCATGCTCATTCAAATATACGATCGCTAAATCCGCGCCCTCTTTGGCAAAAGCAACGGCTACCGCGCGGCCAATGCCGCTATCTCCACCCGTAATAATAGCTGTCTTCCCTTTCAGCTTGCCTGCCGCTTTATATGAATCCGATTCAAAAATCGGCAGCGGCTTCATCTCGGATTCAATGCCCGGTTGACGGTTTTGGTGCTGCGGCGGGTTAATATTTTTTTGTGATGACGATTTAGACATGAGAAAATCAGCTCCTTATATTTTTTCCATAAAAGATTTCATCCATCTCGGTCTTTAATCTTCTCGTAATTTCCTCTTGCTCTATGGTTGACAACGAATCCTTCGTATAGCCGAACAAATAGTTGTTCAAATCAAATTGCTTCAGCTTGCATTTGGTATGAAACACATTTTCTTGATAAATATTAACGTCGATCATGTCATACAAAAGAGATTCCTTCTTCGGTATGTAGTTCTGAATCGAGTTAATATCATGATCAATAAAAAGTTTATAACCATTAATGTCGCGCGTGAAACCTCTCACACGATAATCCAGTGTCATAATATCGGTATCAAATGAATGGATCAGATAGTTCAGCGCTTTAAGCGGTGAGATCTCGCCGCAGGTCGATACATCAATATCTGCGCGGAACGTGCTTATCCCTTCGTTCGGATGATACTCCGGATACGTATGAACCGTTATATGGCTTTTATCCAAATGCATCACTACGGAATCAGGCAAGGGACCCGGCGATTCTTCAAACGACTCATTGGGTCCGCCAATTACCGGCCCTTCCGATACGAGCAAAGTAACGCTGGCACCCTGCGGCTCATAATCCTGCTTTGCAATATTAAGCACATGCGCTCCAATAATATCCGATACCGTTTCCAAAATATTCGTCAGCCTATCCGAATTATATTGTTCGTCTATATAGGCGATATATGCTTCACGCTCTTCTTTCGTTCTTGTATAACACACATCATACATATTGAAGCTGAGTGACTTCGTTAAATTATTAAAGCCATGCAGCTGAATTCTTTGTTCCGGTGTAAGTTTCAAGCGCACATCCTCCTTTTCAATAACTACTATTTCCTTTTACCCAAAGACCGATGCGGCAAAACTTTTATGTTGCACAAAAAAAGCATTTCACGCCCCGGTTTTACCGAATGTAAAATGCTTTTTCCATCTCATTTTTAATTATGTTTTTTCAATTCCTTAATCCGGAGTATCGGATCTCCCACATACACCTGTGTTTGAGGAAGCATGCCATCACGCTGCTTAATGGCTAGGAAATTAAGCGTATTGACGAGCTCATCCTGCTGCTTTTCTTTTAATTGAAATTGCACACCATATTCATAAATGTCTTTGCCCAGTTCATTGTACCAGACGATAAATCCGAATAGCACATACATTTGATTAAGAATTTTCGTCTTAAACATCAAGAGAATATCGCTGTTAACGGGCAACTTCACACCAACAATAAACCGGAGCCCGCCTGGTCCGATGTTTCGAACAAACACCTCTGTACTCCCAAGCTTCACACTGCTACCTTTGAACATCGTAATGGTCATCTCTGCCAATAGACAATGCTTCAAATCGATTCGAAAGCTTTTTCTCCGATTAACGAGCACCTCTTTACTTGGCATAAATAAAGCAGGCTCTTTACAAGATCTTCGGCTCAAAAGTTGTACGATGCTGTCCGGCTCTACTGGACGACTGAAATAATAACCTTGGATTTCATCGCATCGCTGCTCGCGTAAATAGTTGAACTGCTCCTTCGTTTCAACACCTTCGGCCACCACCTGCATGCCCAGTTCGCCAGCCAATTGAATAATGCATTCAATAATGCTTTTATTTCTACGATCCGTCATCAACTCCTCGATAAATGACCGATCAATTTTGATCGTATCGAGTGCCAAGCGCTTCAATAAATAAAGAGAGGAATAGCCGGTTCCAAAATCATCAAGCGATACTTTGATTTTTCTTTTCTTCAGCTCCAGCAGCAATTCAGTCACCGCATTCTCATTGCTAATAAAGGAGCTTTCCGTTATTTCAATTTCCAATCGATCTTGGGAAATTCCTGTCTCCTCGATGATCTGATCGATGGTATGCAATATATTTTGCTGAAGAAGCTGCTGCACCGAAAAGTTAACCGACAGCGTAACCGAAGGCAGGCCTAAGCTCTGCCACCGTTTATGCTGCATACAGGCTTCGCGAAGCACCCATTCTCCTATCGATACAATAAGCCCCGTTTCCTCTGCGATCGGTATGAATTCAGACGGAGCAACCAATCCCCAATCCGGATGATTCCAGCGCAGCAGCGCCTCAACGCCAACAATTTCCATCGTTTGCGAATGTACGCGAGGCATATAATGAAGGAACAGCTCTCCTCTTTCCTGCGCTTTACGCAAATCATTGCTGAGTGAAAATAATTTGAATGATTGCACATTTAAAGAAGCGGAATAGCACTGTGATTGGTTGCTGCCTCTGGACTTCGCATGATAAAGAGCCGCATTCGCATTTTTCATCAACTGCTCCACCGAGCTCCCATCGCCAGGCGATTGACTGATTCCAATACTTGCAGTTACATTCAGCTCATATCCTTCTATCAAAAATTGCTCATTGATAAGCCYAATAATAGTAGCTGCCATATCCTTAATTTCGTTTTGCTGCTTTACATCAGCTATAATAATTGCAAATTCGTCTCCGCCAAGTCGGAATACGGTTTGGCCATCACGTAAATTGCTCATCAATCGGAAGGCGATTTGTTTCAGCAGCTCATCCCCAATCGGATGCCCCAGCGTATCATTTACATATTTGAAACGATCCACGTCAATCAGCATGATCGCCAGCCTCTGCTTAAAATACTCGCTTACCCTTAGCTGCTTATCTAGCTGGTCTTCAAACATTCTGCGATTTGGCATCTCCGTTAAATAATCGTGGTAAGCCAAATATTGATTTAATTCCTCAGCCTTGCTTCGATCCGTAATATCAAGGACTACGCCAACGATCGCTTGCTCACCCATATTTGACACTTGATTATAGTGCACTTCGCAATGAATATTCGTCCCATCTTGTTTAATGGCTCTGTGGCAGAAATTAGATAAAGACTGCCCCTCCTGTAACTTCGTTAGCTGATTAACGACGGCTTCACGGTCTGAGGGATGAATCGTCTGTATAATATCCATACCGATCAAGGAGTCATAACCGAACATTTTATTGAGCTGATCATTTGAATAAACGAAGTTGTTTTTCTGCGCGACAAAAATACCGACAATGGATTGCTCGACAATACTGCGGTATTTTAATTCGGTCTCAGTCAACGACTGCTCAATCATTTTTTGCTGCGTAATATCCTTGGCAATGCCGTAGACACCGATAAGCTTTTTATTAATAATGATTGGAATATTGGTCACATTAAATTCGACCGTTTGCCCTGTTCTCGTAATGCCTGTCGTATCATAGTTTTGAGGATTCAGCGTCTTGACCGTTTGCTCAAAATATTGAATCGTTTTATCCAGCGCTGCGGCATCTACAAATTTATGAAAACTATCATTAATAATTTCCTCTTTCGTATATCCAAAAAGTTGCTCAAGCACTGAATTGCATGACAAAAAACGCCCTTGTGCGTCTAAAGAAAAGACAGCATCAGGATTGTTTTCAAATATCGATTTATAAAGCTGCTCTTCTAGTGTGAGGCGATGCTGTATTTTTTTATTTTCCGTAACATCCTGAATCATGCCTATCGTCAACAATATCTCGTTTTCGGCATTCCGTATGAACGTAATGTTTTCCACCACATGTCTAACTTCACCGCCCTGACGAACGATTCTGTACTCGGAAACGCTTTCCTTTTTTGATTCAATTGCAAGGTGGAACTGCTCATTAACGCGCTCACGATCTTCGGGATGCACGAACTCAAAAAATTGTTCAATCGTCATCGAGAAATCAGATTTCATACCATATATTTCGAACATTTGATTCGACCAGGATGCTTCTCTGCGAATATGGTCAAACTCCCAGTAGCCTAAATTAGCTAACTTTTGAACAATATTAAAACTACCAACATTAACATTGCCATTAAAACGTTTAATCATTTGTTTCATTGCTAAATATCCCCTCTTATTCATAACGTAGGCGGTAACCTGAAGTTTTTAAGGAGAGGATATAGGTATGTTATCACTCATCCTTTTGGCAACCCAGCCACCTTTGGAAATTTCCTTTAGGCCTGTTGGCTTTGCGTCATTGTCTTTCGACAACTTTGCTTTTTACTAGGACTTTTTACATATACCAGTATTCCATATTATTCCGATATATACCATAACCAATTTCATAATAGGTCGAATGATGTAGAAAAACCTCCCATTTTGGGAGGTTTGGTATATTGATGATTTACAATCTAGGATCTATTTCCTTCTCTTTGGCAACCTCAAACAAAAGATTCGCAACAGCCGCTTGATATCCATCGTTTTCTGGAGCAATTTCAGCAAAAGGAATCGCCAGCATATGCTGTCCTAGCCGGTACTCGTTAAATGATGTACGAAGCTTTTGCGTAATATTTTTTTGCTTGATGAGCTTATTGTACTTGTGCGGAAATCTATAATCATAACCGTAAATAATAGACATGTATTCCTTATTGCGCACTTTCATATAGGGAACCGTGTACGGCTGAGGCATCTCCGGCTTAATCACGACACCTTCCATATGATTGTCTACCGTAAGCGTGTAGAAATATTTTTCTGCAAGCTCATAGCTCTCCGCATCAGACAGAACAAGCGTGATGAATGGATCGTCAGAGAGGAAACGATACATCTCCGAGGTTTTCCACGCTGGCAGCTGCTCGCTTCCGTCTACGTATACGATTTTGAGCAGCGAAAATGGCTTGTATTCAAGCTCCCCAGCCTCGGCATACAGCTCCAGCTGCCTCTTATACGTTTCATATGCTTTGATATGCTCATCAATTGGCCTGTTTTTCTCAAGAATAGAATGAACATGTTTAAAGTTTTGGTAGACGGCTAGGCCATATTTCTCATTAATAGCCCCTTTGCTAAGGTGAAACTGATCCTTTTCAAAACCACTTTCCTTGAAATCATGCGCAAGCTTTCCGAACGCTTCCTCGAATCCATTCGCCTTCAGGAATGCAAGCTCTGTCTCAAGCCCCTTCTCAATTGGCTTAAACTGCTTTTCGATGAGACCTTCTCCCAGCGCCTCCCATGGCAAAAGCTCGCCATCCAGCAGAAGCATCGATATATCGTTTTCCTTCATGTAGCTTCCGAATCTTTGCAGCAGTCGCTCATAAACAGCGGTTAGGTCAACCTTATTTATTTTGTACCCATTGCGGCTCACTGCAAAACATTGCTCGATATCTGCATGCAAATAAACATTGCAGCGTGATCCCATATATTTGGGCTGCAGCACGACCTCTTTAACACCGCGCTCCATAAAATAGTTCAGCCCTTTCCTCAGCGATTCCAGCTCACCCGCCGCTTCATCCTTATCTGCAGGAGACATGGTTCCTGAAATAAAGTTAATTTTATTGCGCGAGCAATACTGCAATCTGCGGGCTTCATCATCATCCAGCTCCTGCAGCGATACTTTGCGTTCCTCTTTGAAGAGAGCAGGAAGCTCGCCTTCCATGCCGGCTATTGCCGATTTCTGTGATTTGAAAGTCGGCTTCACCGACAGAGAAACCGAGGTTAGCAGATTGCCGTGAACTGCGCCTGAATCCAAATGGATTTTATTTCTGATCCGAAATGTTTGTTTAGCAGCCACATGTCCAAAAACATGATACGGCTGGTTTCCTGCTGCATCCCGCTTCAGAAACGCAAGCTGTGCTTCAATCGGCGCCGATCGGTCGAGTCTAAAATTGCGCTGATGACGGATCGAATTCACATCCAGCTTGCCAATATATTTGTTCTCGCATGGCGCGTGAGTCACATAATAGGATGGTCCTGATTTTCCTACCATTCTGTAGAAAGGCTTCGACAGCGATACGAGATGATTAAACTTCTGAAGCAGCTCAGCATCGCCTCTCAGCACCTCAGTCGAATCGAAGTAGGCATGCAGCAGCTCCTCTTCCACACCTTTGATTTCACCACGCATATATTTATGGACGAAGTTTTCATGATTGCCAAGCACAAACAAAAACTTATCCTGATTCGTATATAGGAAATCAATGATTTCCTTAGTGCGGCTTCCCTTATCGATCCAATCTCCAACGAGCAATACTTTTGTACCGCTGACCTTTCCTGTCTCAACCAATACATTGCCCTCTAGTTGAAACCCATGGCTAACGAGCAAAGCCTTCAGCTCATCCACACATTCGTGAACGTCACCGACGATAATCGTCTTCTGGTCCAGCGGTAAAAAAACGTCCAAATACTCAGCAGCATCCTCGATTATAATCTTATAATCCGGATTCGCAACCTTATCCATAGGGGAATAAAAATCTTTAGCCCGCACCTTATGAACTTTGCTATATTTCTCCCTCGAGAGCGAACCAAGCACGTCCTTGCGCAAACGATTAATGTGGCTCGTTATCAGTTTCTTCGAACGCTCCGATGAATAATAATCATCCCGCTTCTTGTAATCAAACAGCACGACTTCAAGGTTGTAGTTATTTTCCTTTGCAACCTCCCTCACTCTCGCCCGGAAATCCTCCGACAAACCTGTTGTATCCACGACAACAAATTCCGCATTGATGGGGAAAGTAGTGACCAGCCGCAGCTTCTCGAACAAAAGGCGGAAAGCCTGATCGCTCGCTTCAAGCATGATTTGATCATATTTATCATAATCAGAGCCTAGAAGCTCTTGTCTAATGCTATCGGATGAAATATATTGCACGTTCGCATTCATGCCCTTGCTGTCATCCCTAAATCGCAGCTGCGGCATCAGCACTTCATTTGCAAAGGTTGTTTTCCCGCATTCCGTCGTGCCAATCAGCATAAAAATCGTATGGACTCTCGTTCTCATTTCCATTGACGCTACTCTCTCCTCTTCCGCAAAATCGCACCCTGCGTCGTTTGTATACCGTTCACTCCATCGCCGATTGCGACATATTGGCTTTCCACGGATTGATCTTTAATCGTTTCGAGCAGCCACTCTTGAAATTCCGCTCGCCCAAGCTCCCATTTATGGTCATCATGCCGGAAGTCTTCCAGCTCATAATAAGCATTAAACTCTGCATTAGGTGTTGTCAGCACAAAATAATCAAAATCAACATGTTCGCATATTTGCCGTATCAGAACAGCTGCCTCATTTAGACTCATATGCTCAATAACCTCGGTCAAAATGACATCCACCTGCTCGCCGTTATAAGCCTCTAGAAAATGTTCAATGGAAGGAAAGGTAGCGATGTTGTCCAGTTCCTTTGCTTTCGCCTTCCGCTCTACCACCTCTAGCAGCGGCTCATGGATATCAACCGCGTAGTAGCTGTCTTCAATTTTGGATGCAAATGGAATCGCATAGAAGCCTTCTCCGCAGCCAACATCGAGAATGGCCTTATTGAACGGAAGCACACTTCCGATATAGCTTCTCCGCTGCTGAGCCGTCCCGCCGAAGGCCAATTGAACCGCATAACGATCTGTTTTCTCCAGCTCTTCTTTATATTTCTTGAACCGGTCTCTTGAAGCTAGAAAATTGCGGGCAAACAAGCTTCGTATATAAAAGGGCGCGTCGATAATTTGGATACTCTTCACATATTTAATCAACACATCATCAGAAATATCGATGTATTCGTCGCTGAACATCGAAAGGAAGAGACAAAGCACACTAACGACATGCATAAGCTCATATAACGATTTATGTGTCTTAATGGTAAGCGAATAGCTCTTATGCGCCAGATGTACTGCTTCAAATGTATAGTCGGTAAGATGCTTCTCAAAAAAATGAATATAACGCAAGAGCTCAATATGAATCATATTGATATGGAAGGTATGCTCGTATTGCTCCGTGTCACTCGAATGCTGCGCTTTAAGCGGCGCTGCAAAAAATTCATTAATCGCTCCCAGTACAAAGAGCGGCGTATTATATCGCGATACATTGAGGTACTCAAATTGGTCCTGCCTATGCTGCTTGTATGAAACCTCATTGTCGGCATCCTTAAAATAAACGTTGAAGGTTGCTTCATCGGTATACCAGCCGTAGGCCATTCCTTTGCGAACGGCGCGCAGCAGCATGCCTGACCCCGGGTTTTTTCTAATGACGAACGAAAAGCTTGGGTTCGTCGATTTCACTTGCACGATAGCCATCCTTAACTTCCCCTTACTTATCAATTAAAAGCAACACTATTTAATCCCAAACCTCTTGTAATGCTCTGCGGAACAAGTCATCAAGCTGATTGTCCTGCGCAGTTCCCCCTTGACCCATTTCGAGTGCGATTTGTTCAAAATGAACCATTCGCTCCTCCAAATAGGAGTTAATAACTTGCAGCCTAGGCTCATAATCGAGCTCGTCGCCCGCTTTTTTCCTGCGCAGCAATTGTTCAACCGTAGCCCTCAGCTCGCTCTGCTCAGGAATAAGCGCCTCTACTAAACGATCAAATTCGTTTGGAGGCATCGAGTTGTACTTCGCAATCCAGCCGCAAGCAAGAATCGGCCTTAACACATAAAAATACTTTTTTATTTTCACTTGCTCGCCTTGCAGATACTCTCGGTAGTTCCCTTTAGCCATATGGAGATAATGGTACATGCACGACTTCGGCGAGAAAGATAACGGAGAGACACTTTGGATTTGTTTGGCTACTGAGTATTTCGTAAAGTATGGAATCGGTGATTGCAGCCATTCGAGCAGAGGCGGATTCGACTTGCGAAACAGATTAAGCGCTTTGCGCAAATCCCAGCCGTTAATATCGAGAAGATCACTTATAGGCCGTTCGATTACATCTCTTTTGTCAAATATCGATAAATACCATTCCACCGGCCTGACGTAAATAAATCGCACGTCGTAATCGCTGTCCTTAGAAGGGAAACCCCAAGCCCTGCTTCCTGATTCACACGCGTAAACGATGCGAACCTGTTCCTCCCGCTCGATTTTACCCAGTTCCAGCAAAATATTTTCATGTATGTTGGTCATTCTAGACACTCCTTTACTCAGCTTCTTCTTGCAAAAAAAAAGACCATGGACAAGATCGTCCATAGTCTAGGAAAAAGAATAGTCAGCAATGCAGCTAACACGAGGTCAGTACACGCTTCCCTTCAAATACCAAACAACGGGTCCGAGGAGTGGAGCTATTCTCTTTGCTTAAATTAAAAGAATTGGATTGTTCATCATTTACGTTAACTAACTGTACTTCTAGATATTGGTTAAACATTCTCCTCGTCCCCCTTCTTTTCCTTTATTTAGGTTCCTTTGACAGCAGCTAACGGTTTGCATTTTGCTACGACCTGCGCAAGCCCGGCTCTGACTACACTCTCAATGATTTGATCTACATCCTTGTATGCCTGCGGTGATTCATCGACCAGCGACTCCATAGAGCGCTGGTTTACGACGATTTCATCATCCGTGCCTACACGCATTGCAATAGCAACCTCTTCTACCGATACGAGCTGCTTCGTTGCGTTCCGTGACCTGATTCGTCCTGCGCCATGACAGATGGAATAATGATTCGCTTTCCCTTCAGCGCTTCCGACCATAATATACGAGGCAGTGCCCATCGATCCTGGTATAAGCGCCGGATGTCCCGTGCTCCGATACGGCTCAGGGTTATCCGGATGTCCTGCCGGCAGCGCTCTTGTTGCACCCTTGCGATGAACGAAATAGGACTGCTCATCTTGATCTTCCTCCCATGCGTAGTTATGCATGAGATCATACAATGTGCGCAGCTCGAATTTGGAGCCGAACACATCCTTGCCCGCCTCCCGGACAGCGTATGCAATCAGGTGGCGATTCACGACCGCATAATTCAAGGCCGAGTACATGAGGTTGACATACGTTTGGCCGAGCGGATGGGATAACGGCGCATATAGCAGCTTAGGATCAGCGGTGCCTATGCCTTCCTGACGCATCATTTTGGCAATGTCCGTGCTGCAATATTGACTGACCGCACCTCCCCAAGCCCGTGAGCCGGAATGAATCATAATGACCACTTGGCCGTCGAACAGCCCCCATGCTTCGGCAATTTCTCTGTTTTTCTCGGCAATTTCAATCGTTTGAATTTCTACAAAATGATTGCCGCCACCAAGTGTGCCGAGCTGGCGATGCGCGCGATGCCAGACAACTTCAGGAAACTTATCCAGCGCCTCTTCGTCAAAATCAAAGCGGCTGCTCTCCACATGGGTTAAAGAGGTAGCTTTGCGCGGCGTGTAGGCATCAGGAATATATTTTTTCGGCAAGCCGTGCAAGCCCTTCTTCACGATATTCTCAAGTCTAATATCTGAGAAGTAACCTCTTGCATGCTCCTCGACTGGCATATATTTCTCAATAGCCTTAACCAGCTTGCGCCGCAGCTTTACTTCCTTCAAATCATCCTTATGCAGATTTGTAAGCTGTACGCGCATCCCGCATCCGATATCACTGCCTACGATGGAAGGAGATACGTAGCCATCACTCGTATTCCATACCGCTGTTGTACCGATACAGGTTCCCACGCCAACATGCACATCAGGCGTATAGCTCATATATACTTGATTCGGTATTTGTAAGTTGTTGTTCGCCATTTCAAACACTTTATAATCCAAGGACGCGAATAGCTCTGGTCCTGCATAAACATGCACCTGCCCCGAAGGCAGCTTTACTTGCTGATAATACGTTTCTTTCATATCCGATAATCTCCTCAAAATTCAAATGAACACAAAAAAGCCATGGACCCCAAAAAGTCCATGGCTTAATCTTGCGCCTTTATTTCCCAATCGTTGCAGCTTGCAGCATACAAGATTTTAGAAAATAGTCACAGGCCCCGTAGAGGCCGATGAAATGGACTTGCTATATTTAGTTGCATGATTACGTTCTAAATTTAGTCCGAACATTGTCATCGACCTCCTTTCATTTGATTTACATCATAATAATCTGATCACCCAACTTCTGTCAACACATTTATAATAAACCAAAAATAAGATGCTCGAAGGAGCATCTTATTTTCACGGATAAATAACTTATAAATGAGCCAATAAGTTCGCGCGCACCTCAGCCAGCGTCAAATCTCGAACTAGCTTCCCATCCTCAAACACTACTTCGAGCTGATCCTCTGCTTTACGAGCTTCATATTCCTCTGCGCTAAGATTGTCAGTATAGGCAAATTCCCCGTCCTGCTCCGTAACGAGGACAAGACCTGTCTGCGACTTCTTCACGCCATTATCTGTTTTGGGGTCCTTATAGATTTTGCGCTCCTCGCCATTCACAATCGTAAACGTCGATTTTAATGCGAAGCCAAATGTATCCCGCGTATTGTACTGGTAAGTGAACGATCCGATCCCATACACCATATTCGTCGATGCAAAACCTTTTGCTGCCAGCTTCTCGCAAATTTCCTTGCAGCGCGAAATCGTAATCGCATCCCCATAGATCGCCCCGATGTGGCTATCTAGCTGCTTATAGCCCTTCTCCGTAACCGTGCCGCCAAAAATATCCCAGAGTATTTCAATAACGCCTTTACGTTCGAATTCACTCTCTCCATCCGGGTCGCCGCAAATGATTTTGACCGGATCTCCGCTGTCGGGACGAATGACTACCTTGCCGTCCCTGCTCATAATGTCATCCTTCAAGCCGCGAATGACTACGTCAAGCACACTCCATAAATCCCAAGTATCCGATACGATCGAGACGAAGCCATTTGGGTATACCTCTTTGATCAAATAGCGGTACGATGCCATCTCGTCACGCCCGTGCGCGCACATAACGCTATGCTCGGTTGCCGGAATCGACGTACCCACCAATTCCTTTTCTATATTCGCATTATAATAGTTTTCCAAATACAATATCGCTGGTATTGTATCTGTTCCCGTGAACGATAGGAGATGGCCTGCGCTGCTGCCGAGCGCCGATTCAAGCGCACCCATGCCACGCATCGAGAAATCATGGCCTTGGAACGGTACGCCTGCTGTATCGCCGCTCGTCTGCAGCGCATAGGCTTCTAAAATTTTGCGATATTCAAAAGCTAGCGTAGCGCTCGTAGCCGGCATCCATAGCTGGCACGACATCAACGTCTCCAAATAGTTCGTCAGCCAGAAAAATTCAGGCTTCGTGTTCTCAATAGTCAGCATT
The DNA here is from genome assembly GCF_056398745.1 of Paenibacillus sp. 01T424. Lineage (NCBI taxonomy): Bacteria > Bacillati > Bacillota > Bacilli > Caryophanales > Paenibacillaceae > Paenibacillus > Paenibacillus sp. 01T424. The sequence continues at coordinate 37,702 of NZ_JBFTPZ010000055.1, forward strand.
GGTACTCTTATCGGTACTAATGCACCTTCTTTAATCGCCTTAATCTTGATCGGCAAATATCCAAGATCGTGCAGCTCCTCAATATGCGATGCATCGGGATTCGCTTCTCCAAGCGCATATTGAATGAGCCTCTTGTACTCATKCGCTACCTCTGCCTTTGTTCTTGCAAAGAAGTGCTCATTAAAATAATCGATGAGATATTGTTTGATAAACGACTGGAAGCCAAAAGCGACAACCTCGTTAATATCATCTAGTCGGCTTGTGCGAGCGGTCCACGTCGAATATACGAGCTCCGTTCCTTTTGGGTACTGATTTTTATGGCTCACCTTGTAAAAGTCACATAGCAGCGTAGCTGGATAAACGAATGTTTGCGTCATCTTATAGGCCCCCCATTGCGAATACGTGAATTTTGTCATGCTCTGCTTGATGAAGTATGGTATCGGTCGTATACACCTTATCAATAACATCAGTTTCTAATATTTTCCCTTTATAGATCGAATGCTCGCAGTGTCCTACCAGTAAATAAATATGCGTGGCTCCAAGTGCCTTCAGCTTCTCTGCGCTAAGCATAAACGTGCCGCCATACGAACAAAGATCATCAACAATGATGGCCTTAAAGCCCTCACGCGGGGTATGTCCAACGACATCCAAACTCTTGATTTGGCCGGTCTGAAAATCTCTTGCTTTGTAGCCTACCAGCTGCTGGTAGCCTTGAACCTTGCTGTAACGTTTCTGCGCCCCTGCATCTGGGAAAAAAAGATAGTCCTTCTCCGAATCAAAACCTACTTCGTTCGTGACTTGCTCAAGCAGCTGAATCGTAGGATATTTGCCGATACTGCGGTCGATCAGCGCAAGCGATACATCGGAATGCGGCTCGATAATCGTTACCGATTCAAAGTTCATGTTATTGATAAAGGCAGCTGTATATTTTAACGTAAAAGCAGAAGTACCTTCGACTCGATCCATTCGGCTGTACGGCAAATAATAAATGGTCAACGTACATTTAACGCGCCGATCATCGAGATAGCTCTTGATGAACATCAGCTTAACCAGATCGCCATCATTCTCATATTTCCATACGATCGTGTTGAATTCCGCCATATGCATTAGAATTTCATCGCCGTTTATGAGTGTCTCCCCATTCGGAAACTGTTTTAACCCAAGCTCTACTCCATTAAACTTCAGCATGACATCACTCTCCTCGTAAGCGTTCAGCTATAAATAGACAATCTTGGCTCTTCCTTTGTAAAAAGGTACAATTGCGCTGCTCGCTGCGAATATTGATTGGATTGCTTCGGATTTCCATTCGTATCCGTCGCCTCTTCAATAATCGTGCTGCGGCTTTTCGTTGAGGTCAATTTGCGAATGAAATTTTTCTCCTCAAAGTCAGGAACAACCGTTTTTATTACCTGATACAGCTCACTAAGCGTAAACTCCTCTGGCAGAAACTCCTTTGCTATCTTCGTAGTCAGCATTTTCTTGCGAATCTCTTGCAGCGCGTCGATCAAGATTTGCTTATGGTCAAACGCCAAATCCATTTGAAGCGCTTCTTCGACTGTAAACAATTGTACATCCGATGCATCTACAGCCGCAGCCCTTTGTTCAAGTGTACATTCGTTTACGAGCGCTAGAAAAGCATGCGAGATAATCCAGCCCCTTGGATCACGGCCAGGCGTGCTATACACGTTAAAATATTCAATATGCACGTCCTCAACCGCTGTCTCTTCTTGCAGCTCGCGTATAGCACAGTCATATACCGTCTCATTTTCCATCGTAAAGCCGCCTGGCAGCGCCCACTGCCCTTCAAAGGGCCATATGTTCCGCTTGATCAGCAGCACCTGCAGCTCCCTCGTAGGCAGCGCCTTCTTAGGCGTTTGCCTTTCAGTCGTTACGATCGTAAAGATGACGATATCTGCTGGCGCGCCATCAGGTGATCGGTAATGATCTGCTGCGTAATTGGATTCATTTTCGACCATTGCTGCTGCACTCCGATCCATATCATTTATTCGATTTGATATTATCATAATGACATTATTAAATCCCTTTGTCAACGGCTGCTGTGAAAAATAGGCAATTAGTCACGAATAAGTATATAAAAAAAGAAGCGGCTGCACGCCGCTCCTGTTATATTATTTCGTTTCTATAGCATCAGCAGGGTAGACGAGTCCAATCTGCTTTCTTGCCTCATCCATAATCTCCAGCGTCACGAGTGAATTTGCAAACGTGTTAATGGATGACTCCGTACGTCCAGCTTTAATCAGCTCGATAAATTCCTTCGCTTCATAGTACATCGACTTGCTATTTGAAGGCTGCGAAATATCTTCGCTTGTTCCGTTGCGGTATTGGATTTCAACCTTCCCTATTTCACTGATCTTATCGATTACGATACTGCCGTTCTCCCCTTGAATCTCCGATGGCAGCGATGAATGTGTAATTTTGGAATACATGATGACCGCATCCATGCTCTCATACTGAAGAACGATGCTTCCTTCCCCATCCACGCCAGAATCCAGCATGACACCAGTCGCTTTAATCACATCCGGCTTGCCAAATAAGGCTACAAGCGGGTAGACGCAATAAATGCCAAGATCCATAAGCGCTCCGTTTGAGAATACAGGATTAAAAGCATTAAGCACCGTACCCGCCTTATAGGCATCGTACCTAGACGAATACTGGCAATAGCTCGCAAAATAACGCCGTATCGTTCCAAGCTTGTCGATGTTGTCTTGAACAGCCTTAAACCCTGGCAGCATCGTCGACTTTAACGCCTCCATGAGCAGCACGCCGTTTTCCTTCGCAGCCGCAATCATCTGGCGCAGCTCATGCGCATTCGAAGCGATCGGCTTCTCGCAGAGCACATGAATGCCATGTTTCATACAAGCAATCGCATGAGCGGCATGAAATGAGTTTGGACTAGCAATGTATACCGCATCAATTTGTCCACTTGCCGCCATCTCTTCGATATCCGTAAATGTAGCAGCAATACTATGTTTCTCCGCAAATGTACTCGCTGTTTCTATCGAACGCGAATAGACAGCAGCTAGTTTGAAATCTTCAACCTCGCTCGCCGCAGAAATAAATGACTCTGTAATCCAGTTTGTACCGATAACGCCGAATCTGATCATAATCGTCTCTCCTTGAGTAATAATTTTATTGGCTAATCGCTTATTATATTTTTATGAAATGAGGAAAATCTTCTTCTGTTTATTATAGCCATGCCAAGGACTGCCTGTCCAAATGATTCAGCTGCATTTTGACATTTTGTATAATCTGTATTAACATCTCTAATACAAATGATACTTTATTGCTAGGGGTGATCCGATGATTATGACGCTCGACTACAACAGTGATATACCGATCTACGTCCAGCTCCGCAACCAAATTGTCATCGGAATTGGCGTAGGCGGACTCAATTATGGGGAGAAATTGCCAACGGTAAGACAGCTCGCTGATGATTTAGGGGTAAATGCCATGACCGTGAACAAAGCCTATGCCCTTCTCAAAAACGAGGGATACATTTCTATTGATCGCCGTCATGGGGCCAAGGTACGCACCGAATGGAGCAAGCAACCCGATTTTAGCCAAAAGCTGGAGTATGAATTAAAGCTTGTTATTTCTGAGGCTAGTCTTAAAGGTATCGAGCAAGAACAATTTATGCACATTTGCTCGAACATCTTTAAAGCCGCAATGAGCAAAAATCATCCCCTGCCAGAATAGGAGACCTTTCATGAACAATATTATTTTAATCGTTCCAGCAGCTATTGCCTACATCACTATTCTTGTTATTTTTTTGAAGCAAGCCTTACCAAGCAATCATATATTGTTTGGCGTTACGTTTCCTGCACATGCCTTCGAGGATGCAGAAATGAAGCAGCTTCAAGAAAAATATAAAAAATCATATTTTGTGTATGCTGGCATTACGTTAATAACCTTAGTGCCTTTTTTCCTGCTCGATAAATACTTTTCACTGGCCTTTACTTACATGCTGCTTTGGTTTGCAATTTTTTTGTATACATCCAAACTTCCTTTCAACAAAATCCATCATAAAGCCGCTGCTCTCAAACGGGATAAACAATGGTTTGTCGGAGAAAAACGAGTGATCCGTATCGATACCAAAGTAACGCAGCTCAAAAAATCGATGCTTGTTTCTCCCTATTGGTTCCTAATTCCTGCTCTTTTATCTGTCGTCCCAATTATCGTTTCCTTGTTTAACAGCGACGTTCTCTTAAAAATGACTGGGATTGCCTCACTCGCGATGACAGCGATCTTATTCGTCATTTACACTGCCTTTGGCAAAATGAAGACGAAGGTATACAGCAAAAACCACGACATCAACGCCGCTATTAACCGCGCAGCACGTCGTTATTGGTCCATGCTTTGGCCTAGCCTTGCTGTTTTTGAGAGCATTAATGCTTTTGTTGCTTATATGATTTTAACACAGGGGAGCTCGCTGAGCTTTACGCAGTGGATGATTGGTATTGTCATGGTATCCCTCTTGCCGCTGTGCAGCATCTTTTTTGTACATAACAAGATACAGGCGGTTGAAGAAAGCCTTGCCGAAACAGACGGCCAAAGTATTGTTGCCGATGACGACCACTACTGGATTAATGGCTCTACTTACTACAACCCGGATGATCAAACGATCATGGTTCCTAAACGTGTTGGAATTGGAACAACGGTCAATATGGCAACCCGGGCCGGAAAATGGATTCAATACGGCGGCATCGTGCTTGTCCTTGTGATCGTCATTCCTTTGACTGCTTTTATTGTGCAATCTGACAATACGGCTCCTACTCTAACTATTAAAGAGGACGGCATCGTGTCCATCGATTACCCTTTATATGATTACAGCTTTAATTTAAGTGACGTTAAGGGAATTACGCTTGAAGAGACGCTCCCAAGCGGATTTAGAACAAATGGCACAGCGACAGCGGAATATGCCCGTGGCAACTTTTCCTTAGAGAAGCTGGGTGCTGCCAAGCTATATGTATTTAAAAACTCACCGCCGTACATTACCATGCAGCTTGACGGTTTAACCGTTATTTTCAATGAGAAAGACGCCGCCAGAACGAAGGAGCTTTTCGAACAACTAACGGCTAGCAAGCTTTAATGCTAATACGGTACTCAACTGCTGTTATGTTCGTGCTTTTAGAACGCGTCTCCACCATACACGAATTGATCCAGAGATGCTAAAGACTGCTCGTTTAGAGGCGTGGAGTTGTCAAAATAAAGCACTGAGGATGCTGGAATGTTCCATTTCAGCTCTCTCCTCACTAAAGACGGACTAAACTCGCTCCAGTTGTCCAGCTTATACTGATCGAGTATAGATCCCCTTTGCACAATTCGTTCATAATGCACCTTGTCGTCACGGAGATAAACGAATACGACCTTTACCTCAACGTCTGATAAAGAGGCCCCGATTGCGAAGAGCTCCTGCTCAATCCAGTCCGGGGTCTCTGTTTCTTTCGTGAAGGGCCCAATTACAAATATATCGCCGTCATTAGCAATATTCTCAAGTGCAGCATCCATCGTAATGCGATAACCTAAATCGCGGCACAGTTTCTTATAGAGACTTGAATCCCGGTCATTCGGATCAAGTCCTGCCTGCGTCATAAGCGCAACAGCTGCCGGTCTAAGCACTGTATCCATATCAATAATGGCCACACTGCGCCTCTTCGCCAGCGCTTTCGCTAATGTCGTCTTGCCTGCTCCTGCACCGCCTACAAAAAATACTAATTTGCGCATGGCGAACCCCTCATCATTATTAATGTCTTATTCATAACAAAAAAACACCCTGCATTGCAAGGTGTTTTGGATGTGTAAAATTGGAGCGGAAGACGGGAATCGAACCCGCGACCCTCGCCTTGGCAAGGCGATGCTCTACCGCTGAGCCACTTCCGCATATAAATGGCTGGGGATTCAGGGATCGAACCTGAGAATGACGGAGTCAAAGTCCGTTGCCTTACCGCTTGGCT
>NZ_JBFTPZ010000056.1:0-39920 GCF_056398745.1 Paenibacillus sp. 01T424
GCAGTGTGCTGCTCGCTGTARAGTTCGACAACGAGCCAGAGTTTGCCTCGCAATCTGTTTTTGTTTCTACTATTTTAAGTATAGTCACGGTTACCGCAGTCATTTTTTTCTTAAAACTTGATATTTAGAAACTAGTGAACCTATCAACCTCTTAATTTTGAGTTTGTTAGGTTTTTTATTTCTTGTGCAACAAGATGGACAAGGTTAAAATGGAAAAAGATACAAGGGTAATCGATTTATTGGAAATGGAGGTCTATTACTAGATGCTGCCTATCACGCATGATATTATTCATGCAAGCGCTTTAAAAAGAACATTTGGACGTGGAAACGGTGCAGTTACCGTACTAAAAGGTGTCGATTTGTCGATACCATCCGGCAAGCTTATTGCATTTAAAGGGAGATCAGGTTCTGGAAAAACGACGCTTATTAATTTGCTAAGCGCACTGGACCGTCCGACCGAAGGGAATATTACGTTTGCTGGACGCGATTTGACGGCGATGTCGAATCATGAGAGAGATATGGTACGCCGCAAGGAAATGGGGCTTATTTTTCAATCCTTTGCACTCATTCCTCTGATGTCCGCCTATGAGAACGTGGAGTTTATATTAAGAGTTTCAGGTATGGCGGCAAACGGCCGCAAGGAAGCAGCGATTAACGCTTTAGAGCAGGTTGGCTTAAAAAGCCGCATGCATCATCGGCCATTCGAGCTATCGGGCGGAGAGCAGCAGCGAACAGCAATAGCACGGGCAATTGCCCATAAGCCGAAGCTTCTTTTGGCAGACGAGCCTACAGCTGAACTGGATAGCCGCACAGGCTTGCAAATTATGAAAGTGTTTCGTGATTTGGTAGAAATGGCAGGAATGACAATCATCATGACGACACATGATCCTGCAATAATGGAAATTGTTGACCATGTTTATGAATTGGAGGATGGACAAATTGTCGCAAAAGCTTAAGCCGATACTCGGCTGGTCATTCGCGCTGCTTCTTAGCGCTTCACTAACAGGGTGCTCCTTGCTTCCTGCCGAGGAGGCAGCCTTAAAACCTCCTCTTGTTAAGCCGGCGCAAGAGAATTACCGCACGGTAACGGTCGAGAAGGGGACAATTACACAAGAAATTAAAGGAAGCGGAAGCCTGGAGTCAACGCAATCGGAGATTGCACAGTTTAAAGGACAAGGCGGCCGTATTGCGAAGATGATGGTTACCTCGGGAGCGCAGGTGAAGAAAGGAGATGTCTTGGTTCAGCTTAATGTAGATGGACTGGACATTCAATTAAAGGAACAGCAGCTCGCCCATGCCAAAGCTAAGCTTTCATTTAAACAGGCCAAATTAGGCGGTGACAATGATGCGATCGATATCGCTAAGCTGCAAATGGATATTGAACAGTTAAAGCTGGATCGTTTGACGGCGACCTTTAACAGCAAGCAGCTTGTTGCCGAAATGAACGGCCAAGTAACTTTCGTAGAGGATCTGAAGGAAGGCGATTTTGTTGAGGCTTATCAAACGCTTGTTGTCATATCCGATCCATCACAGCTGCGTCTAGCGCTCCGAGTTGAATCAGGTGCGGAAATTAGCAGCGTTGATGTTGGTTTCCCAGCAATGGTTACCTTCGGGTCTGAAGAAGTGAAAGGGAAAGTCGTACAGACACCATCATCGGCTCCTTCAACGCTGAACCAGCAGCTTCAAGATCGTTACTCCAAAACATTATTTATTGAAGTGCCGAAAGTGCCTGGAAACGCCACAATCGGAGCGTTTGCTGATGTCAAAATTATTTTGCAGCAGCGTGATGATGTACTCAAAATTCCACGCAGTGGCGTGCGCAGCTTCCTTGGCAGAACATTCGTAAGAACGCTTGAGGATGGCAATAAAATTCGTGAGATTGATGTCGAAACGGGCATAAAAGGCTCGACGGAAATTGAAATTACGAAGGGCTTGGAAGAAGGCGCGATTGTTGTACTTCAATAATGAGTCTGTATAGAACGATTGATAACCATCAACTAGCTTCATAGGAAGGTTATGAGCCGTTTACGCTTGGGAGGTTTTGAAGTGGCTTTGTTTATTATGATTATTCGTAAAATGGTGCAAAATAAGTGGTTGGTCGGGAGCTTGTTTATAGGCTTAGTCATGTCCGTAGCCTTGGTAAGCAGCATGCCAATTTATTCGGAAGCCATTTTATCGAGGATGCTGGTCAAGGATTTAGAGACTATGCAGAGCGAGCGGGGGATATATCCCGGCAATCAATACAATAAACTTTTTTACACGAAAGAAACACCGGAGCAAGTAAATAAGATTTATACAAAAGTAGATCGCTACATACGTGAGCAAGCACAATCCAACTTTGGCATACCGGTGCAGGAGCTTATCGTTGATTTCCAATCCAGATCAATGAAGATCAGGCCGGAGAATGATCCAGAGCCAGATACGAAAAAAAATCTCAAGACGATGTCGCTGCGCTCCTTCAGTGATCTTGAAGAGCATATTACGCTGACGGACGGCAGAATGCCGGCTGAGCAGCAGCCAGTTGATGGCGTTTATGAGGTGCTTGTTACAGAACGAAGCCTGGTTCAGTTCAAAACAGTACTGGATTCAAAGTTTTATGTGAACGACGATAAAATTGCCGGGGAAATAGCATTTAAGCCGGTAGGCGTGTTCAAGAAAACGCAGGATGACGACCCCTATTTTAGAGATACGGATCTAAGTGAGCTAAGCTCAAGCTTTGTCATTAGTGATAAACTCGCTAAGCAGCAGCTCATGCAGGAAAGCCGGATTCCGGTAGCGTCCGTTGGTTGGTTTTTTGTATTGGATTATTCTAAGCTTGAGCTAAGCTTGGTAGATGGCTTCATTCAGACAACAAATAAAATTCGCAACGTTATGCTTAATAATGTAACGATGTATCAAGCCGTCTCGGAAACACCGGCTCTGGATACGATTTCGAAATACATGGTACGTGCAGAACAGTTGAAGACGCTCATGTGGTCGCTTAATGTTCCTGTTTTGATTATGCTCGGGTTCTACATGTTCATGGTATCCAATCTAATTGCGGATCGGCAAAAAAATGAGATTGCTGTTCTGCGAAGCAGAGGAGCTGCACGTTGGCAGGTTATTAGCTCTTATGCAGTGGAAGGCATTATTTTATGCGGCATCGCCTTTGGTGTGGGTCCCTTGCTTGGCGTCATCCTAACCGAGATGCTTGGTGCATCCAATGGTTTCCTTGAATTTGTACAGCGCGTTCGGCTGCCTGTCAAACTTACGGACGAGTCTTTCCGTTATGGAGCGATTGCCTCCGGCGTTTGTTTTGTCATTATGATGATTCCTATCATTATGGCTACTCGCGTTTCTATTGTTGGTCATAAGCAGCAGCTGGCTAGACTTTTGAAATCACCGTTATGGCACAAAATGTTCCTTGATGTGATTGCATTAGCGTTAGCTATTTATGGCTTATACACATTCCGGAAAAGGCTTGCTGATTTGCAAAGCTTAGGTTTAAATGCGGATGATCTAAACATCGATCCGTTGCAATTTGTTATTCCTGCTTTGTTTATTATGGGTGCGGGTTTGCTCTTGCTTCGTTTGTACCCTTGGGTTCTTAGACTCATCTATTGGATCGGCAAGAAATGGTGGCCGCCTTCCGTATATGCAACATTAATTCAGGTTGGACGCTCCAGTTCGCAATATCAGTTTTTAATGATTTTTCTTATTATGACGATTGCTACCGGCGTATTTAGCGCTTCAGCGGCAAGAACGATCAACAATAACACAGAGGATCGAATCAGGTATGGCAATGGCGCAGAGGTCGTATTGACTACACAATGGATGAACGATGCACCGCCGCCTCCACCTCCGGGAGCACCGTCAACGCCGGCGCAGGATTTAGCTATGCTCGCGCCAGTCCATTACTTGGAGCCGGCATTCGAGCCCTTTAAAGCACTCAAAGGTGTAGAGCATGCAGCTAAAGTATTCAAGAAAGAAGTAGCCTTTAGCGTAAATGAAAGCAATGGCCCTGCAACATTAATTGGTATTGATTCCGATGAGTTTGGTGAAACAACGTGGTTCCGTGACAGCTTGCTTGACTATCCGCTTAATGATTATTTGAACCTGCTTGCAGCAGATCCGCAGGCTGTTCTCATATCGCGGACGTTAGCCGATCAGAACAAAGTGAAGCCTGGCGACACGATTTGGGTAGGCTGGAGCGATGTACCGCAGCAGCCGTTTAAGGTGTATGGCATCATTAATTATTTCCCAACCTTTAATCCGAACCCTGCTGTAGGCAGCGTAAATGTTAGTGAAGATAAAGATACATCGGGTGGCCGAGCTCCGATGCTGATCGTCGGCCATTTGCCGCGTATTCAAGTTCAGCTTGCACTTGAACCTTACGACGTATGGCTTAAGCTAAAGCCGGAGGTGAGCACTTCCGAGTTTTATGAGGGGCTTAAGGAATCGAAGCTTCCGATTACGAATATTGTCAATACAAGAGAGAAGCTGGTCACTGCCAAAAACGATCCGTTCCTCATGGCACTAAACGGTATTTTGACTTTAGGTTTTGTCTTGTCGATTCTTGTTAGCTTTATCGGGTTTCTATTATATTGGGTACTATCACTCCGAGGCCGGACCTTGCAAAATGGTATTTTGCGCGCGATTGGCCTATCGCTGAGACAGCTCATCGGCATGCTTGGGGTTGAGCAGCTGTTAACATCGGGCGTTGCCGTTCTTATTGGAATAGGTGTCGGAAACATCGCGAGTCGATTGTATGTGCCTAACTTCCAAATTGCGTTCAATCCAAGCAGCCTTGTACCGCCATTCAAGGTCATGTTCGATGCAACGGATTTAATACGGATCTATGTTCTTGTCGGCTTTATGTTGGTCATCGGACTTGGCATATTAGCTTATATGCTATCGAAGCTGCGTATTCATCAAGCGATCAAGCTAGGGGAGGATTGACGGATGATTCATTGCGAAGGGCTTGTCAAAATATACAAAACAGCCGACCTAGAGGTATTCGCCCTGCAAGGCCTCGATCTTCAAATTGAAAGCGGCGAGCTGATGGCCATCATAGGCAACAGCGGCAGCGGCAAATCAACGCTGCTGAATATGCTTGGCGGGCTTGACCGTCCGACGGCGGGGAAGCTGACCGTTGACGGAAGAGATATGCTGAAGTTTAAGGAACGCGACTTCGTTCGGTACAAGCGAGAGAGCGTAGGTTTCGTCTGGCAAAATAATGCGAGAAACTTGATTCCTTATTTAACCGCGCTTGAAAATGTAGAGCTGCCTATTTTGCTAACAGGCAGCCGCAAGCGCTGGAGAGCAAAGGAGCTGCTTGACGCCGTTGGCTTAAGCCACCGTGCTTCAAATAAGCTATATGAGTTATCAGGGGGAGAACAGCAGCGGGTCGCAATCGCCATTGCGCTCGCCAATCATCCTAAGCTGCTGCTTGCGGATGAGCCTACGGGGTCGGTAGACTCGCGAATGGCTAATCAGATTTTGGACTTATTCCGTGAACTGAATCGTACGATTGGCATTACCGTTGTTATCGTTACACATGATCCAGAGCTTGCGAAGAAGGTAGATCGTGTAGCGGCCATCCGAGACGGCAAGATTTCATCCGAAATGCTGCGCAAACGTTCATATGCGGAAGAGCTGGCGGAGCTTGAGCAGGAGGATGAGGAAGGCACGCACGTAGAATATGCGGTGCTTGATAAAGCGGGCCGATTGCAGGTGCCTTCCAACTATTTGGAATCCATCGGTGTGAAAAACTCGAATAAGCTGCGTGTAGAGCTTGGAGAAGGAAAAATTATCCTGCTGCCTCCTGAGGAGAAAGAAAAAGCCGAGTAAAATATTGGGTGGCAAAAAGAGCTGTGCATGGTCTGCAATGACCGTTGCACAGCTCTTTTTCTTGCAAGCTTACGAGTTAGATAAGCTAGAGCATGAGGCGTTCGATTGGCTCACTTCGGTAAACTCGTCGTTGCCCCATTCATCCCAAGAGCCTTCATAGGGGCGGATATGAGGATAGCCCATTAGTCGTAAAGTAAAATAAGTATGCGCTCCGCGTTGATTTGTCTGGCAATAAGGCACGATTGTTTTTGCAGGGTCAATGCCAAGACCATCAAATTGCTGCTTTAAATCTCGATAAGCTTTGAAACGCACGACGCCATCTTGATCTGCCCCTTCTAGGGAATCGTTCCACTCTTTATGAACTGCGCCAGAAATATGCCCGCCCTTACGATTCGAGCGTTGATCAGCTCCGGTGTATTCTAGAGCGGAACGTGTATCGACAAGAAGGCAATTATCGAGCCCAGCTTGGATAGATGCTTTCGTGGCAACCAGCTCTGAATGGGCAGATAACGTCAGTGTTCCTTTAGAGGGCAGCGGCAAATCTATTGTTGTCTCATAGCCTGCCGCTGTCCACGCTGCGAAACCGCCATTCAATAGCTTCACTTGATCCTTCAGACCATAATACTCCAGCACATAAAAGACGCGCGCCGCTAACACTCCGCCTCCATCATCATAGACGATGATAGTTGAATCATTGCTGACGCCAACATTTTCAAGCAAATAAGCAAGAGCATCCGCGGCAGCAAAAGTGCAGCGTGAGCTATCCTTTAATGCTTTGGCGTCTAGCCAGTACGCCCCTGGAATGTGACCTGATTCATATCCGCGGGCTCTGACATCTAATAAAACGATGTTCGGCTCTTGGTAATGGTTTTTAAGCCAATGAGCGTCTGCCAGCAGATGTTCATTGGGGTAATGTAAATCGCTCGTATTCGTTATGTGAGCAGCCTCCACATCTTAATAAATTACAACGGACTGAAGCCGAGGTTTTCACGCAAACTTTGTCCAGCATACTCGCTAGGAAATAATCCTCGCCTTTGCAGCTCAGGAACGACTAGTTCCAGAAAGGCATCAATACCGCCAAATGCCAGCTGAGGCATAACGCTAAAGCCATCAGCAGCACCATTTACGAACCAATGCTCCATAATATCAGCTACTTGGTTAGCTGTTCCAGCAATGCTTAGCTGACCGTTGCCTACCCAATATTTCTCGAGCAGTTCCCGGAGTGTCAGCTGTTCATTATCAACAATCTTTTTGACCATCTGATAGAAGGTTTGATACGCATTAACTTGGCCCATATCAGGCAGCTTCGGAAAAGGATCATCCAGTGCATATCCCGAAAAATCGATGCCAAGCAAATTGGAAAGAGACATGACGGTACGTTCTATTGAACCGAGCTGCTGCAGCTCTCTCGCAATGTCACGAGCTTCAGCCTCCGTTTCACCAACAATAACATGAATGCCCGGCAATACTTTAATATCATGCGGGGAACGTCCGGCTTTGACAGTTCTTTCTTTGATGTCTTGATAAAACGACTGCGCGTCTTCAAATGAGTTTTGGACGGTGAATATAAGCTCGGCATATTGAGCAGCTAAATTTCTGCCATCCTCTGAGGCTCCGGCCTGGATAAGCAGAGGTCTTCCCTGTGGAGGACGCATCATATTAAGCGCACCGCGTACGGAATAATAATCTCCCTGATGCTGAATATCATGAACCTTGTTGACGTCGGCATACACTCCGGATGTTTTGTCTTGAACGAGCGCATCGGCTTCCCAGCTGCTCCACAATTTGAGCACGACCTCTGTGAATTCCCGCGCTCGCTCGTAACGTTCTGTATGAGCTGGCAATTGCTCCAGCCCAAAGTTGAAGGCTGTACGTTCTACGCCAGTAGTTACAATGTTCCAACCAGCTCGTCCGCCGCTTATATGATCAAGCGAGGCGAATATTCTAGCTGTGTTATAGGGCTCGGTGAAGCTTGTAGAAACGGTAGCAATAAGGCCGATTCGCTCCGTTACGGTCGCGATTGCAGATAACAATGTGAGTGGTTCGAAGCCGAAGATCGGACCATGCTGGACTGCTTTTGCCTCAATCGACAGACCGTCCGCGATAAATAGGGAGTCTATCCGGGCGGCTTCCGCTTTTTTGGCGATCCGCAGGAAATGATTGACGTCATGAATTTCATCCAGCTTCGTGCTTGCATGACGCCAAGCTCCTTTGTGAGCGCCCGCATTGTGTAGAAACAAATTTAAAATCATTCTGCGATTAGGCTCGCTCATCTGGATCACCTCCTGTTTATTTCATGCCGCTAAGCGCAATTCCACGAATGATTTGCTTCTGGAAAATAAGAAAAATAACAATAAGCGGAGCGATTGAAATCGTTGTTCCTGCCATAATTAAAATCCAATTGCTTGTATCCTTCAGCTCGCTGGAAAAATAAACAATCCCGACGGGCAGTGTGAATTTCTCCTCCGTTTGCAGCACGATGAGCGGCCAGATGAACTGGTTCCAGTTCCCGATAAAGGTAAGAATTATTAAAGTGATAATAGCTGGCTTCACTAGTGGGATGGCGATATGCAGCAGAATACGCCATTCATTAAGTCCATCAATGCGAGCCGCATCCAGCAAATCGGAAGGAATGGAGTCCATAAACTGCCTCATAAGAAAGATGCCGAAGGCCGTAATAATGCCGGGAAACAGCACGCCCCAATAAGTATCGGACCAGCCTAATTCATTCGCAATTAAATACCAGGGGATGATGAGCATCTCTGTTGGAACCATTAAGGTGCTGATTATGAGCAGAAAAATGAGCTGTTTACCGACGAATGAAAATTTGGCGAGCACGTACCCTGCCGCTGTATCGAAGATTAGAACAGTAGAGGTTGCAATCAGAGAGATGATGAGCGTATTTTTGATCCATTGTGCGAAAGGAGCCTTCTTGAATATGGCAGCGTAGTTGTCAAAGGTTATCGTCTCAGGAATTAAGCGAAGATTGTAAACGTCCTGAGGAAGCTTGAAGGAGGTAGCGACCATCCATAAAAACGGAAACAGCATGATGCCGACGCCGAGCGTTAGCAGAAAATAAATGACAAGCGTGCGCAGCCTCTCTGCGGGGGACTTGGCGTTTTTCTGTGTTTTGTAAACGCTTTGTGTGCTCACTGATTCGTCCTCCCATCAATATTCTACTTTTTTGTTCAACACTTTTAATTGAAGCAGCGTAAGCACCAAAATGACGACGAACAAAATAACTGTAGCAGCTGCGGCGCTGCCCATCTTAAACTGCTGAAACGCTAAATTGTAAATATGGAGCACCATCGTCGTTGTCGCATTTAGCGGTCCTCCATTTGTCATGCTCAGCACCTGTCCGAATGATTGCAAATAAGAGATAACGCCAATGACAGCCGAAAAAACGATGACGGGATTAAGCAGCGGAAGCGTAATATGACGGAATTTCCGCCATGCGCTTGCGCCATCGATAGCCGCCGCTTCATAATACATGCGCGGTATCGCTTCAAGCCCTGTCATAAAGATAAGCATTTGAAAGCCGGTGCTTTGCCATATCATCGTTAATGTAATGAGAATAAGCGCCTGACGCGGCGATTGCAGAAACAATTGCGGTTCGAGACCGAGATTTAATAATATCTCGTTTAACCAGCCGTTGCGCATGAGAATCCACCGGAATACCCAGCTTACTGCGACGATGCTTGTGACGTAAGGGATGAAGTACACGGTACGGAACAAGCCGCGCAGCCGCTTGATATTGTGAAGCAGCAATGCGACAAATAGCCCAACGATCAGCTGTCCGGGAACACCAATAACAACAAATTTGAACGTATTGGCGATCGACTTGAGGAAGATTTCATCTGTGAACAGCGTCTTGAAATTCGCCAGTCCAACATAAGGTTTGCTCGGGGACAATAAATCCCATTCACGAACGCTCACATTGAAGGCATACAAGATGGGGAGCAACCGCGTGCTGAGGAAATAAAGCAGAGGAATTCCGAGCGTAATATAAATAAACAAATAACGCTGCGTGCGGTAGGACAAACGGGTGAGAAACAGTTCTCGGCTTTTGCGTACGGTTAGCTTTAAGGCATGTGCAATCATAATGGAACTCACCTCCATTTCATCAAAAGAAAGGCGCTCGCTCTAGGCCGAGCGCCCTTATTATTACTTTTTGTCTGCAGCAGCCCAATAATCGTCATAGAGCTTTTGCGTTTTGGCTACAAGGTCTTGGAAGGCCTTCTCGACCGGAACTTTATTGAGCAGCACTTCATTTGTCGCATCAACAAACAATGTTTTTTCTTGGGTTTCGTCGATGAAGAAATGCGCGCGGCTATCGTCCAATTGGGAAATAAATGGCCCTAGCTTCTCATCGTTTACGTATTTATCCTGCGTCGCAACTGCTTTTTGTGCTGGAAGCTCTCCGATTTGCTCCACCCATTTCTCCTGAACCTCTTTGCTCGTTAGAAATTCCAAAAATTCAGAAGCAGCCTTCAGCTTGTCGCCTTCAACATTTTTGGGAATGGCGTTCGCCCAGAAGGAGGACGGGGCTGATTTGGTTTTGTAGGATGGAAGAGGTGCAACGCCATAGTTTAAATCTGGAAAGTCCTTCTTAATGGAGCCAAGCCGGAAGGAACCGTCGATATTAATAGCTGCATGACCGGTCATAAAGGCATTGCTGTCATTCTCATAAAATCCGTTAATCCCAACCTTATGCTTCACGGCAAAATCGATTAAATATTGAAATGACTCCAAACCTGCAGGTGTTTCTGCCCATAATATTTTGCGACGATCATCGCTTAAGTCTTGACCGCCTGCTTGATGCAGTAGACCGTCTCGATACCAGTGATGCAGCTGCGCGCCAGGCTCCCATGCGAAACCTTCAGTGACAAATTGCCCTTTGGCATCTGTTTCTGTCAGTTTCTTGGATACGTCTACCAGCTGCTCCCATGTTGTAGGAAGCTCAGTAATATTGGCTTTGGACAATAAATCCTTATTGTAGAACAAGGCGAGTGTGCGTACGGCAGTAGGAATAGCGTAATAGGAGCCATTAATTTTTGCGGCGCTGACTAATGGGTAAAAGTTGCTTTCAATTTCCGCAGTTGGAAAATGATCCTCAGGCAGCGGCTGCAAGTAACCGGATGAGACGTATTTCGGCAGCCAGCCATAGTAGAGGTTAATAACATCTGGGCCTTTGCCGGCTGGCACCAGCGTAGCAACCTTCTGATTGTATTGATCATAAGGGAAGTTGGTTTGTTTTACGGTAATATTCGGATGTAAGGTTTGGAATTCTTTTATGAGTTCGTTGATCAATTCAACCTTGGCTGGAAATTCATATTGCCAATATTCAATCGTCACTTTTTTATCTGTTTCTTTGTCTGTTGCCTTATCGGTTGGTTTTTCCGTTGCTTTATTTTGTTCTGTGCTGTTTGCTTGATTGCTGCTGCCGCAGCCTGCTAGAGCAAGTGCGATGATAAGTGATCCTGTAACGATAGAAACTGAGCTTTTTTTCTTCAATGGTATCCACTCCTTTTTTTATAAAAAAACGGTGCTTAAGCTTGGCTTGCGATGTCGGATTTCTTGGTAATCGTGTTTGGCGGCAGCTCAAGACCGAGCAGGCGCCTAGCGTTATTGCCGAATATGTTCTCGATATCGTCCTCTCCGAATCGCAGCTCGCGGCAGGCGCGAACTTGATCCTGCAGATAACGATACGGGTAACCTCGAGGAAACCCGCTGGCATCCGTACCAAAAATAATACGTTCAGGCCCGATCAGCTCATAGGTTTTGCGAAGCGCGAATTCCAAGGTGAGCTCATAGGGCATCCAGCGCATCCATTGATTGGAGCCGGAAGTATCGACATATACATTCGGGCAGCTCCAGCACAGATGAAGCAGCTCTTGGAAATAACCTGCGCCAAAGTGAGGAATGATGAACGGAATGTCCGGAAATTCTCTTGCCGTGTTGAAAATTGCTAGAGGACTTATATTCGGATGATGAGCAATTCCTCCCGCATGGCCGAGTAAACCGAAGTGGATCAACACAGGAAGCTTCTTCTCTGCGAGAAAGGTCCATACGGGCGTGAGTGACGGATCATCAAAAGGGATGGAAGTCAGCGGGCCGAACAGCTTATAACCTTTAAGCCCTAACTCATTAACTGCCCTTCGAAGTTCTTCCTCTGCGCCAGCATCCTCGATGGCGTGATGGGCAAAGCCGGTAAAACGATCAGGATGACTGGCTAGATGATCGGCCAAATTGTCATTATCAAGCGCGGTGAGGAAGTTGAGTCCTCCGATCCCGTACTTATCAAGCTCCTTCACCCATCGGTCAATTAACGGCGTGTTTTCATTTTCAGTATCGTTGTCTGCAATCGTTGCATCTGGAAAATCCCAAGTGAGCCGCATTCGCTCGCTTCTCTCTGCACCATAGCGAGCAACGGATTCATGTCGTTTGTTATTTCCTAGCACTAATCGGTAAGGAAGATGTCCATGCACATCAAATACTTTAAATTGGCTGCGAAACATAGCTTCACTCCATTCATAATTCCTTGATGATCCAATCGGTCAAAATCAAATCAATCTCTGCAGCACCAGCTGCCAATCGAGATTCTCGTTCCTCCAGCCATAGCGCCAGCTCAGATAACCTATCTTGCTGAACGGTAAGCGCCCGGTTCATCTCGGCGGGGCTAGGACCGCCCCGCAGACTGCGTATATTTACAAAATGCGCAGGCTCCAACGCTTGCTTTAATTGCTCCTCAGTTAGCCCAAGCGGGAAGCCAATGGTTTGGATCGCAGCTTCGTTTAATGCTTGAAGGTTCAAGTCAGTTATCTTATTGCCATGCTGAACGGCATGCGTGACGAGCTTGCTTACGATTGAATGTGCTTTATGAAAAGATAATCCTTCATCTCTGACGATCGTATCAGCAAGCTCGGTAACAGTAGCGAAGCTTGCAGCAGTGCGCTGCCTCAGAACATCCTCGTTTAGCTGCAAGGTAGAGATGACCTTGGACAACAATCGATACACAACTTCAAGCGTCTCTAGGCTGCGCCAAGCATAGGGCTGCATATCGTCTTCGGTATCCACAATATCGCCAAAAGGCGTATTGTGAATCATCGTAAGGACGGTCTGAGCATTGCCTGTAATGCTGGATAAGAGTGAACGGATATGCTCAACGGAAACTGGATTTCTTTTTTGCGGCATAATGGAACTGATTTGGACGTATGGGGCGGCTATTTGAACGACTCCAAATTCCTGTGTGCACCACAGCAGCAGCTCCTGCGTAAACCGTCCAAGATTAATCGCTGCGAGCGTGATTCCTGCGGCGATTTCACCGACATAATCTGCTCCGCTTACAGCGTCATAAGAGTTTTCAATTAATCCGTCAAAAGCAAGCAGCTCGGCAACGCGTTCCCGGCTAATGGCAAAACCCGACGTTGTCAGAGCGGCAGCTCCCATGCTGCTTAAATTACAATTTGCGTAGGCCGCCTGCAATCTGCGTATATCCCTTGCGAGCGAGTCTGTTACCGCTGCAATGTAGTGGGCGATTGTCGTCGGCTGTGCTTGCTGGGTATGCGTATGAGCGATAAAGATCGTTTCCGTATGTTTCTGGGCGAAAGCGAGCAGTTCAGTGTGCAGCTGCAGGGCAGACGAGATCGTTCTAAGCAGTTTTTCTCGTAAAGTGATTCGGTATATGGCAATACCCATGTCATTGCGGCTTCGAGCCAGATGAAGGCTGCCGGAGGCTTCATCCGATAATTTAAGCAGCTGGTGTTCCACTTCAAAAAACAAATCCTCAAATTGGCCGGTATAGGTACCGCTGTTTAACTGCTCCAAATCAAGTGAAAATAATGATTTGGCGATTTTATGGCCTTCTTCCTTGCTAAGCAGCCCTTGCTCAAGCAGCATGATGAGATGCGCTTTATGCACGGAGATCATTGGAAGCAGAAGCTCCTTCTTGGCTTGGTCATAGGCAGGCGCAAGTACCGCTTCAGCATAGGTTCTGCCAGGGAACGAGCTGCCTTCAGCTGAATCGCTCCGTCTAATCGTCATCGTGTACGCCCTCCTTCGTAAAATAACTTTTTATTTGGCAGATGTTGAAGTTGCATGAGAATATAAAAACAGCCGGAGCTATYGCATAAAGCGATTTCTCCGGCTGTCCGGTCGTTTTCCATATTATTCCTAGTGGAATTGTATGATTAGAATAGTATCACGGTTTTATTTGGAGCGCAACTCTTTTTATTGTCCTTTAGATCTTCAGCATTTCATCGCTTGGTACAGGCAGGAGCTCACCCGAGTCAAGAGGTGTATACGAAAGTAAAGACTAGTATATGGATCAACATTGCTCACCTTTCTATACTAGAACTAAGAAGGAAAGCTGCATAAAAGCAGCCGCATTATTATTATGAAGACCATGTGGAGGGGTAGTATGAAGAAGAAAAGGAAGGCGCTCTTGAGTATCGCATTGGTTCTTAGCTTGGCCGTTGCTGGGTGTGGCAAAAACACGAATGAACCGGAAAAATCGACTAACACGCCCGTTGAAAAAGGAAATGAAGTGATTGAAGTATCGACGGTTTCGCCAAGCGATCAATATTTAAAGTTTGATGAGGGCGAGAGTTTCGAGAAAAATTCCGTATACGATGCCTATGAGAAAGACATTGGCGTCAAGATTACGAACAAGTGGGTAGCTGATACGAGCCAATTCAAGGAAAAGGTAAAGATTACGATCGCATCCGATGATCTTCCCGATTTTCTCTTAGTTAATGCAACGCAATTGAAAGAGCTGACTGAAGCGGATATGATTATGGATTTGACCAAAGTGTATGACGAGAATGCCACAGAGGAAACGAAAAAGTTTTTGACGATGGATGGAGGCATGCAGATGAAAACAGCGATGTTTGACAACAAGCTGATGGGTATTCCGAGCTCATACAATCCGTACCAATATCAGTTTTTGTATGTGCGTACAGACTGGCTGAAGGAGCTGAATTTGCCTGAGCCGAAGACGATGGCAGATTTCATGGCGATTGCTGAAGCTTTCAAAGCCAAAGATCCAGGCGGCACAGGCACATCATACGGGCTTGCCGTAAGTAAAAATCCATTCAGTATGGATACAGGAGTAACGGGACTACGTGCATTCCTCAATGGCTATCATGCCTATGAAAATATTTGGATCGAAGATGGCAAAGGCGGCTTGGTCAATAGCGACATTCAGCCGCAAGTAAAGGATGCGCTTGCTGCACTGCAGGATATGTTCAAAAAAGGGCTGATTGATCCTGAGTTCGCTGTAAAAGATGTGGAGAAAGCGGCAGAACTCGTTTACAACAATAGCATTGGTATGGTTTATGGCGCATCTTGGACACCAGCTCAGCTTGTGAAAGGTGCTGTGAAGGACGGAAAAGTGGTTCAGGAGTGGGGAGCATTCCCGATTCCAACGGTAGACAGCAGCCCTGCATTATCCCAAATCGGGCTGGGTGTTGATGAATATTATGTCATCTCCAAGAAGGCGAAGCATCCAGAAGGCGTTATTAGGCTGCTGAACCAGTGGATTGCCGTCGACAATCATCCAACTGATGAGCAAAAGGTATACGAATTCGGTAAAGACTTGAAAGAGAAGGGCAACAACTACTGGCTGCTTAGTCCGCTGCGCGTAGGTAAACAACTGGATAACAACGGCGAAATACTGCCAAAAGCGATTGCCAATAAAGACACTAGCATTTTGGTAACGAAGGATCATAAAACGCGGTATGAGCGGGCAATGAAGTATGTTGACGGCGATACGAGCATGTGGTGGGAGTATTTGATCTCAGGCCCAGGCGGCGCGTTCTCTCATGTACCGGAAATCCAGAAGAATAAGCAATATTTGCAAAATAAATTTTACGGCGCGCCAACTCCAACTATGGTAGACCGACAAGAAATTTTGCTCAAGAAGCGGGATGAAGTTTTCTTCAAAATCATCATGAATCAAGTATCGGTGGATGAATTCGATAAATTCGTCGTGGAATGGAAAAAGCTTGGCGGCGATGAAATTACAAAAGAAGTAAACGAGTTTTACGCTGCTCTGAAATAATTGCAAAACGAATGAGTAGAGGGATTGGTTGAAGCAATCCCTCTTTTTATTAACCTTAAACAACGAGGTGAATGGCTTGAATGTACTAACACGGATGTGGAAGAGGGAATGGCCTCTTCATCTGATGCTGCTTCCGGGAATCGTTTTGGTTTTGATATTTAGCTATGTCCCGATGGTCGGTATCATTATGGCTTTTCAGAAATATGTACCAAACAAAGGGTTATTCGGGTCCCCTTTCATTGGACTGAAAAACTTTCAGCTATTAATTGATTATCCTGATATCGGGCGTATTTTCTTTAATACGGTCTATATAGCCGTGATGAAAATCATAGTAGGTCTCATTGTACCGATCACGATTGCGATATTGCTTAATGAGCTGCGGAGAGAATGGATAAAACGGACGTTTCAGACGCTCGTTTACTTGCCTCATTTTTTATCATGGGTACTGCTGAGCGGAATTATCGTTGATGTTTTTTCTCCATCCTCAGGCATTTTCAATCAAATATTAGGCTTGTTTGGGATAAAGCCTATTTTTTTCTTAGGGAGCAATGATTGGTTTCCATATGTTATGGTCGCCTCGGATGTATGGAAGGAGTTTGGATTTGGTACAATTGTGTACTTGGCTGCGCTGACGGGCATCAATCCTTCACTTTATGAAGCAGCCGAAATTGACGGTGCAGGGCGTATCAAACAGACCTTTCATGTCACACTGCCTGGAATGATGCCGATTATCGTGCTTATGTTTACGCTTAATATCGGGAATGTACTCAACGCTGGCTTCGAACAAATCTTTAATTTGTATAGTCCGCCTGTCTATGAAAGCGCAGATATTATTGACACCTTTGTCTATCGAATGGGTGTGCAGCAAGCGCAATTCGGTTTCGCCACGGCAGTAGGCTTATTGAAATCTATCGTCTCTTTTATATTCATTTCTCTTTCTTATCTGTTAGCTTATCGTGTAGCGAATTACCGCATTTTCTAACGATGCGTTCGTAATTCAGAAGGGAGACATTACGTGATTACAAACCGATCATTTAGCAGACGACTATTTGTAGCGTGCAACTTTACTTTTCTCATGCTGACATCCTTCTTATGCCTCATGCCTATCATTCATATTTTGGCGATCTCATTCAGCTCTGGAGCTGCCGCGGCTGCTGGGAAAGTTATTTTATGGCCGGTTGAATTCACCACTGCGGCTTATGATAATGTATTTGGAAAACCGGAATATTTGCGTGCATTCTGGGTATCGATTCAGCGCGTTGTTCTAGGAACCTCCATTAGTATGGTTTTGATGATTATAACCGCTTATCCATTATCCAAAGATCCCCGTCAATTTCGGCTTAGAACCTTATATGCTTGGTTATTCGTGTTTACGATTTTGTTCAGCGGCGGTCTGATTCCTTCTTATTTGACTGTAAAATCGCTAGGTTTAATCGATACGATGTGGGCACTCGTCTTGCCAACGGCTATTCCGGTGTTTAATGTTATTTTATTGCTTAACTTCTATCGTAATTTGCCTAAAGAACTAGAGGAATCCTCGCGTATAGATGGTGCAGGTCATTTCACTACCTTATGGAAAATATATGTACCGCTATCGTTACCAGCTTTGGCAACGACGGGACTTCTTACGATGGTGGGGCATTGGAATAGTTGGTTTGACGGCATGCTGTATATGAATCATACTGAGAATTATCCGCTTCAGACGTTTCTGCAGACGGTCATTATCAAGATGGATTTCCGCTTTATTAAAGCGGAGAATGCCGAATTAATGCTCAAGCTGTCTGATCGCACAAGCCGAGCGGCACAAATTTTTGTCGCAGCATTTCCGATTCTGATTGTGTATCCTTTTTTACAGAGGTTTTTCATCAAAGGAATCGTAATGGGGAGCGTAAAAGAATAGTGCCGGAATGGTCTACTACTACTAGCAGGAGTAAAAATGATGAAAAACCTATTCTTTTTGCATGATTCCTCCATATTCAAAAAAATTATGGCTGCCTTTTTGGCGGCCTTGCTGCCGCTGATGGCCATTACTTGGATGATTATAGAGAAGGGCTCGGAAAATATTCGCAGCGAGATCTCAGAATCGATACTGAATACGACTAGGTTTTATATGGACTCTCTCGACAAGGAAGCGGATCGAATTAGCCGTTATTTGCCGAACTATGTAATGGACAAAGATTTGATGGAAATTGCTACAACGGGCAATGACATGAGCTCATATGAGCGTTCGCGCAAAATATTGGATATCCAGCGAAGGCTTGAGCTTATGAAAAATTCAAGTCCGTTTATTAAAGAAGCAAAGGCGTATATTCCATTAATCAAGCGCACGATTCTGAGTAATGATTTTGAGACCTCTTTGAATGAATCGGAGTATACCGCGATGCAGGCTAATGTGAAATTGTATGAAGAGCCGTTCATTTATTGGGAAAACCGATTGTTTATAACGATGCAATATCCTATTATTTCAGTTAAAAATCCGTTGTATATTGTAGGGGTTGAGCTCTCAACGAGCAAAATAAAGGACACGTTATCGCAAATTGGCGGGACGCGAGACGGACACAGCGTGCTGCTTAATTTGGAACGCGGCTGGGAAATTGAAAGCGGGGTAGACCCGGCTTTACTGGGGCAAATGAAAGCTTTGGCTGTTAAAAAGCAGGAATCAAAGTCTAATGAAGGTTACGAAACGGTTATCTACAATGGTAAGCGCTTTCTTACAGTATATAAATATTCTACGCTTTGGAATTCCTATTCGATTACCTGTATTCCCGAAGAGAAGGTTCTTGGATCATTGCAAATGTACAGAACATTATTTTTATGGGCTTGTGCTCTTTCGGTAGGTATCGTCTTATTTTTCACCTATTTCCTATTGCGCTTTATTTACCGGCCTCTTATGAAGCTGGTGCAAGCCTTTCGCCGTGTTCAGCAGAATAGGCTGGAGCCGATTGTGATTGACCGTGGAGGAGATGAATTCGGATATTTGTACAAAGCCTTTAATGACACGGTACGATCGCTCAATACGTTAATTAAGGAAAATTACGAGCAGCAAATTCGGAATCAGCGCTCGGAGCTGAAACGACTGCAATCGCAAATTAATCCTCATTTTTTATATAACTGTTTTTTTGTTCTGTGCCGATTAATTAAATTGGACAGTCAGAAGGAGAAGGCCTATCAATTTTGTTTATACATTGGGCAATACTTTCAGTTTATTACTCGCGATGATGAGGATGAGATCCCTCTCGAGCTTGAGGTAGAGCATTCGCGTACTTATGTTGACATGCAATCGATCTGTTACGGGGAACGGATACAGGTTTCTTTTGCAGGAGATGTCCCAGCTATTCACGTACCAAGGCTGATTTTGCAGCCTATTATTGAGAATGCCTATAAGCATGCTTTAGGCAATATGGTACTGCGCGGCGAATTGAAGGTACACAGTGACCAAACGGAAAATGAATTCACGATTTATGTGGAAGATAATGGCCAGAGCATTACGGATAAAGAGATTGAACAGCTTCAGAAGAAGCTGCGGCATTCAACAAATCATATCGAGGAAACAACAGGAATTATTAATGTGCATCGTAGAATTCAACTGCGTTACGGAGAGAAGTACGGCATTGCGCTGTCACGATCTGATTTAGGCGGATTGATGGTCACAATCAAACTGAGTGCAAGCTAGAGGAGGAAACAACATGTACAGACTGCTCATTGTAGATGACCTGCCCATTATTGTTGATGGTTTAGTAGAGCTGTTCGAGCAGACAGAGCATTTGCAGCTCGAAGTGATGAAAGCTTATTCAGGGGAAGAAGCATTGGAGGTATTATCCCAGCATCGCATGGATATCGTCGTATCCGACATTAAAATGCCGGGAATTGAAGGAATCGAGCTGTTGCAGGAAATAAAGGCACAGTGGCCTGCCTGCAAAGTTATTTTTCTAACGGGATATAACGATTTTCAATATGCAAGAAACGCCATTACTTACGGTGGTTTTGATTATATTCTAAAAATAGAAAGCGACGAGAAAATCATCCAGTCTGTCGAACGAGCCATCGAGAAAATAGAAGAGGAACAGGATCAAGTACAGATGATTACGAGAGCGCAAACCAGTATGAGACTGGCATTGCCCTCACTGCAAAAAGAGTATATATGGGGGCTTCTGCAGGGTAAGCATGCAGCGGAGAATCAGTTAAAGCAGGCCTTCAATGAATTAAATATTCCGCTCGATGCTGCCCTGCCGGTTTATGTACTCATTGCCAGAATCGATGTATGGAAGGAAATGTTCACTGCGCCGGATAAAGCATTATTAACCTATGCGCTGCAAAATATTGGCGACGAATATTTGTCTGCACAGGTAAGAAGCTATTCCGTTGTATTTGAGCTGTCAAAGATCGTCTGGCTGATTCAACCGAAAAGCTGTGATGAGTTATCTGCTGATACCAGTTCCAGCAATTTGGATTTTGTTAGAGCCTATCGCTATACGAGCGGCATATTGGAAACGATTCAAGGTACATGCAAGAGGCTGCTGGGAACGACCGTTTCTTTTCTCCTTGGCAGCGAAGTGACGGAATGGAATGATCTATCGGATCGTTTTCATGCGAACAAATATGGTTTGGTGCAAGGGCATGGATTGTTTAATGAGGTCATTATGACCGATAAAGACATTCAGAATCAAGAGACAGACGATAAAGCCGGCAGCATTCATGATAGCTTTTACCATGCTCGGGTTCAATTGCTGATGAGCTGTCTGGAAAATAACAATCGGGAGCAGTTCAATAAATTGTATATGGAGCTTACTGCAATTTGGAATGTCCCAGGAACGCCTAATGAGCGCAAAATAGAAATGTATCATTCCCTCTCGGCAGTGTTTCTTTACTATATACACAAAAACCGGGACATTCGGGATTACATGAATACGCAGCTCGACTTGGAGAAGTTATACCGCTATGGGGACTCTACCTCATGGACGGAATTGATTCAGTATTATAGGCAAATGGCGGACTGTTTTTTTGAATGGAATACGCTGCGCGGCTCGCAATTGCCGACTGAGGTTGTGAATAAAGTACATCGCTATATCGAAGAGAATTTGTCTACCGATATTTCCTTAACCGCTTTAGCGGATTACGTAAGCTTAAATCCTTCTTATTTGTCCAGACTTTATAAGCAAATAACGGGCATAGGCTTATCGAAATACGTGAACGACTATCGGAATTTGGTTGCCAAAGACTTGCTTCTGAACACATCCATGAAAGTTAATGAAATTGCGGCTGCGCTCGGGTACAATTCCGCGCTTGCCTTTATTCGGTTTTTCAAGAAGCAGAACGAGACGACACCGCAGGATTTCCGCATGGCAAGGTGCCAGTCGCAAATACAAGGTCAACAATAGTATATGGATTGTAAACAACGATCTCTGTCTCCTCCTGAACGCTCCCCTTACAATTGAGGTATAGAAAGCGCACAAGAGGAGGAGAAATTTTGAGAACATTAACAGCCGTATTACTAGGCGCAGGCAGCAGAGGGAGATACATTTATGGGCCGTATGCGGAGAAATTTCCGAATGAATTAAAAATGGTTGCTGTAGCTGAACCAAATGAAGAACGCAGAAATCGGTTTGCAGAAATCCATCAAATCGACCAAGAGCATGTGTATGACAGCTGGGAAAAAGTATTTGAGCAAGGGCGTATAGCAGATGTCATGATCATCTGTACACTCGATCGGATGCATTATATTCCGGCGATGAAGGCCATGGAACTCGGTTATCACGTTCTGCTTGAGAAGCCGATGTCGCCTTCACTTACGGAATGCATTCAGCTTGAGCAGGCATCACTGCGGCATAAAAGGCTGCTTGTTGTTACGCATGTGCTTCGGTATTCACCATTTTGGTCTGGGATTAAAAAATGTATCGAGGACGGCGAGCTTGGCACGGTGGGTACGATTCAATTAACGGAGAATGTCGGTTATCAGCATATGACGCATAGTTATGTGCGCGGCAATTGGCGGAATTCAGAGGAGACTAGTCCAATGATTTTGGCCAAATCGTGCCACGATCTGGATATCATCTCCTGGCTTATGGATCAGCCTTGTACAAGCGTTAGCTCGTACGGCTCTTTACTGCATTTTAGATCGGAGAATGCTCCGGATGGTTCAGCGGAACGCTGCATTGATGGCTGCGCTGTCGAGAAGGAATGTGCTTTCTCAGCGATAAAGATGTATATGCAGGCGCCGGATCACGCTTGGGCGAGATATATGACGAATGATTTGTCACAAGAGGGTATTCTGAAAGCGCTGAAGGAAGGACCGTTTGGACGTTGTGTATACCGCTGCGATAACAATGTCGTTGACCATCAGGTTGTGAATATGCAATTCGAGAATGGAGCGAATGCATCGTTCATTATGTCAGGATTGACGCAAAGCGGTACACGCCGTGTTCAAATGATGGGCACAAAGGGTGAAATTATTGGCGATATGGAGAAAGGTTCTTTTACGCTGTATCGTTATGCAACGGGAGAACAGCTTGAAATTCGCTGCAGCGTCCAAGGGGATGGCCACGGAGGCGGAGATGATCGGATGGTCAGCTCGTTCCTGCGAAACGTTTGCCAATTTGACAGCAATCCTTCACATGGCTTGACCTCTGCAACGGCGTCGCTGCAAAGCCATCTGATAGCATTTGCGTCGGAGCATTCGAGGCTGCATGAGGGGCTTGCGATCAAAATGTCGGATATGCTTGAGAAGCAAGAGCTGCCTGCATAAGGTAAATAGGCAGGGTTGAGATAAGGTGTCTCCATAGTGGTCAGCTCGCTGGAGCAATAGTTCGCTTTGGACAAAAATGATGGATCATATGCTGCAAGACAATGGTACAAGAGCTGTTTAGCTAATCATGTACTGCTATTTCCTGTTCTGGTCGATGGCTGTTTGCTTTAAAGCATACGATGGGTAGGCGAACGAACGCTTTGGCTTACTGGTTAGCAAGAGCCTTGAGAAAAGAAATGTTGGGATCTCTAGTTATTCTTCATCTGCTAGTTGCGCTTATGTTTTTAATAGTTATTTCGCCGTCAGCGGCGCACAACATGCTAAGAGCACTCCCCTAACGAACTGTATTAAGCTTATTGTACAGAAAATTACCTGTTTTAAGTTTTAACGAATCTTAATGTCGTTATTTCATGCTTTATAAGATGTTATGCCTCATTTTTCTCGATATAATGCTTCTGGAGTTCGTTGGAATTTCAAAGCTATACGAATAGTCTAAATAAGAGCTGCTAGGTTCGTTAGCGATATATGCTTTAACGATGGCCGCTAGCAACAGAGCATTTTGAGCGTCAACAGTTGAGGCGGATTGTGTGAATACGCATAAATGCGAAAATAGAATGCGTTGCAAAATTAAACCTATCGTTTCCATACAAGGCACGATGAAATAGGGCGAGTCTCAAAAGAGATAAACTCACTGGAGAGATAGCTCGATTTCATTAATAATCATGCAGCTGATGAAAAAAATGGCGTCACAGAAATTTTTTCTGTGACGCCATTCCCTATTTGAGTCTATTTATTTTGAGATAGGCCCATTTATTTGTCCATGACAAGAGCAATCTGAGCGGTGAAAGGAGACAAGTAAACAAATGTATATCAAAGTCATAAGTTATCTCTTTGAAAGTCGGGTCAAGTTTCTTAAAGTAACAGTAAGAACATGGCCTGCAAGCTTCTACATCGGTTGCGATGGAATCTTAGGAAGGAGGATTGAGTGCTGCAAAAGACTTAAAGCAGGCTTGAAATGAAACCTATTGTATTGCATGTCTAGTAGTCTTTTTATTTGAGAATAGAAAGGGAGCTGTCATTAATGAAAAGAAGTAAAAGCTGGATAGCTATCGCATTGATAAGTGCCCTGTTGTTGACACTGGTTCCGGCAGTACAAGCGGAAGATGGACAAGATCAAGGACAGGATCAGGGACAGTCTGCATTCCGTAATCTTGCTGCGGGGCTTGGATATGAATGGTCCGAAGCTCCGGAGGCCAAGTACCCGGATGATCATAATAAGCTGACCGATGGCATTTATGGAAAGTTGGATATGTCGGACCCGGCTTGGGTAGGGCATGTGAAGAAGATGACACGCGAGGTTGTGTTTGATTTAGGGGAGAAGAAATCTATCTCGAGCATTAAAGCGCGATTTTTGCAGGATTGGCCTGACAACACTATGCTTGTGCCGTTGACGGTCTCAATGTACGTATCCGACGACAAAGAAAATTGGGGAACGCTTTCACACAATTCAACCAAGCTGCTTTGGGGGGATGGGCCGCCAAGAGAAGAGGTATATGACTGGAATGGAAGCAGAGATGGCATCAAAAGTGGGAATTCTGATGCGGAGATGGCTTATGCCCGTTATGTGAAAGTAACCTTCTCGATGCATACGAGAGCTTGGACCTTCATTGATGAAATCGAAATATGGGGCGCAGATGGAAAAGTGGAAGGAGCGGAAGAAGTTGCCGCTGAGCAGCCGAGCTACTTAGAGCCGGGAGAAGCAACGGCTGGCATTCGTAATCTTGGATTGCTCTATAACGGACAATATGCGAATGATAAGGGTACTTGGACGAAGGATCGGATTATTCCTAATATCAGTTACGTAGATCGGTCCGGGGAACCAGTGGATTGGCTTTTTGACGGCGTTCTTTATCTTGGACTTACATCGCCGGCCGGAAATGCGTTTGGCGGAGGAGCTACGCTGGAGGACTGGAAATGGTACCTGAACAAAACATTTGCAGAAACAGGCGATATGCAGCAGCTAAACGAAGCGGCGATGGAAGTTGGAAGCAAGCTGAATCAGCCTGATCATAAGGTAAAGGTTGTTTTAATGATTCCAGACCCAGGTGAGTATGTGAACGATTTCGGAGATATTGACGGTGATGGTATATCTGAAAGCTTCAATGCTTCTGAAGTTGGAGAAATGAAAGCGTATGCAAATAGAGAGAAAGCGATACAGTGGTGGTTAAATGAAGCGGAACAAAAATGGGCATCAAACCATTACTCTCATCTTGAGCTTGCCGGCATGTACTGGCTGGAGGAACAAATCAGTACAAGCGCGACAGGGCCGGATTTAATTCGTTCGACGAGTAATAAAGTGCATGCTCAGAACTTGAAGCTTTTCTGGATACCGCACTTCTTAGCTTACAAAAGCCATATGTGGAAGGATGTCGGGATAGATGCTGTAGCCTTCCAGCCAAACTACTTTTTCGAGCCATTGGATGAGGATCGTCTGGAAGACGCCACGAACATAGCGAAGCGGTATGGGATGGGCGTTGAGCTTGAGTTTGATGATCGTATGGTGACTGATGGCGTGTTTAGGGAGCGGTATGTTGATTATTTAAACAGCGGCGTCCAAACCGGCTTTATGCAATCAGCCTTTAAAGCCTACTACCAAGGTAATAATGCTGTATTTGATACGGCGGTAAGTGCTGATCCTGCAACACGCATTTTGTACGATTGGCTCTATCAATTTATAAAAGGAACGTATCAAGCGAACAACGCTGCCCCTCCAAAGGCAGAAGTACAAATGAATGGCCAAGTGCTTCAAAGCGGAGTGGCTATTTCGGAAAGAGAACCCATTTCGTTTACATGGAAATTAATCAATGATGATGGAAGTGGATTGAATAAAGTAACAGCTACCTTTAATGGCAAGCCTTACACAGAAGGAACGGTTATAAATTTGGCAGGCAAGCCAGGAAAACATGAGCTTGTCATTACCGTAGCAGCAGGCAAATCGGAAAAAACATTTTATGTGATTGAAGCGGGTACCAGCGCATCCGATTTGAAAACATTAATTGAAAGCTACAAGGAAACCAAACAATTCACAAATGACGAAGCAGCTCGCTCGCTGAACAATTATTTGGAGATGATGAGCCGGTTCGAAGGAAACGACAAGTCGAAGTTTACCAAGTACTTAAAAGGCTTTAATGCGAAGCTGGAGCTTCTGAAAAAAGAGCATATGATTACAGACGGGGCGTACAGCACGCTGAAGGAAGACGTCTATTACCTGCTTGGAAATTTGGCACAGAATAAAGCCGCGGAAGCATCTACAGTAGAAGCCGGTAATCCAAATTATGCTCCGGGGAAAGCAGTTGATGGATTCCCTTCAACAAGATGGGCAAGTGAACTGCTGAACAACACATGGTTCCAGGTCGATCTCGGTGAAGTGACGGAGATGGACACTGTAACGATTGATTGGGAATACGCTCGCGCAAAAACCTATAAATTACTCGTCTCCGATGATAAGCAAAATTGGAAGAGTGTGATCAAGGAAAATGACGGCGTAATTACGGCGAAGGACGGCAAAGAAACGGTTCATTTTGACCCGATCAAAGCTAGATACATTAAATTTGAAGGGATCGAAAGAGCAACATTTTACGGATATTCGTTCTATGAATTTGGCGTTTATCACTTTTCGGGAGCAGAGGAAGCCAAGCCTATTGAAGGCATTAAAACTACGGTAGATGCGGCATCCAAAAAAGTAACTTTAGACGGTCTGGTAATGAATGGCGATCTTGCAAACGTAAGTTTGAAAGTCGTCGATCCACAAGGCAAAGTTCACTATGAAGCGAAGAAGATGAGTGAAGCTGCTGGAAACTTTCAATTCGACTTTACACTTACAGGTGAACTAGAGGGAACCTATGAGGCCTATCTAGCAACAGATGATATGAGTGAGCCGGAGAAGATTACTTTTGAATACAAGAAAGAGATTGAGCTTATTAAGACGATAGAAGGCGTTAAAGCAGGACTGGATACTGCGGCAAAAAAGGTAACAATTGATGGGTTAGTGGTGAATGGCGATCATACAAAAGTAAGCTTGAAGGTGCTTGATCCACAAGGCAAGGTAAATTACACAGCCGAGACGACGAGTACAGAAACTGGAAACTTTCAATTCGCATTTACATTGACAGGTGATGTAGAGGGGATCTATGAGGCGTATCTAGCATTAGATGATATGAGCGAGCCTAAACGGGTTACTTTTGAGTACAAGAAAGCATCGACTGGCGGAGGAGGCGGGGACTCGGTCATTTCCACTCCTGACTTGTTCCAGCTGCAATCAGATGGTTCTGTCAAAGCGGAAATGAGCACTAAGCTTGATCCAAGTGGAACGATGGCTGTCGGTGTGGTCAGTGAACAAGACCTGCAGAAGGCGATAGCTCGGGCGAAAGCAGATAAAGACGGAAAGCTGAAAGCAATTATTGTGCTTAACAAAAACGGCGAGGCAGCGAAGTATGCTTTGGATCTTCCTGTATCCTTCTTGTCTGAGCATCCTAACTTGCTTATTGAAGTAACGACGCCTAAAGCAACGATCTTGCTTTCTGGACAGATGCTGGTGAAGTCAGCAGAGCTTGGCAAGGAGCTGCGGCTTATCATCGGCGAGCGGGACCTTAAAACGTTGAAGCAGGATGTACAGATCCAGATAGGTGAAAGAGCAGTCGTTGAGCTTTCGGCGCTATTGGATGGAAAGGCTTATACATGGACCAATGCAAAGGCACCGATTACCGTTACGGTCCCGTATTTGTTAACAGGCAGCGAGACAGCGTCAAGCATCGGTATATTGTCCATTAATGAACAAGGAACAGCATCAGCAATTGCGGCAGCAGCCTATTCCGACTCAGATAAACATATCAGGTTCCAAATAGACCGCATGGGCATCTATGCAGTATTTTATAAACAGCCCGCAGCAGCCTTTACAGATCTCGGCAAATACTCTTGGGCGCAGGAAGCGGTTGAGAAGTTGGCTGCCTTAGGTATTGTAAAAGGAACATCGGCTACAACCTTCAGCCCGGCTGTACAGGTAAGCCGAGCAGACTTTATTCTAATGCTTGTAAGAGCGTTAGGCTTGAAGGCGGAGGCAAGCGATGCATTCACAGATGTTCAGCCACAGGATTATTTTTATGATGCAGTGGCTATTGCCAAGAAGCTAGGTATCGTTACCGGCATGGAGGGTGGACGATTTGAGCCGAAGGCAAAGATAACAAGGCAAGATATGATGGTTATGGCAGCGCGGGCATTAAAGGCAGCGGAAGCGTTAGAGCTACCTAGCGATATTGCATCGCTCAGCAGCTTCAAGGATGCAGATAAGGTGCCAGATTATGCAGCCAGCAGCATAGCAGGCATGATTGAGCTAGGTCTCATTCAAGGAGATGGCGGCATGATCAAGCCAAGCAATCATACTACCCGTGCTGAAACTGCAGTGTTTCTTTACCGAATCTTGAATTTGCTATCAGCGAAAGAATAGATTAACGAGGCACTATGACAGGAAGCAGCTTAATCAAGCTAAAGAAGAGGAGCCCCATGCGGGGCCCCTCTTCTTTTCTTCGTATATAGCAGATTAGACGGTTGTCCGATCCTCTTGCGCCAGCTTCGTATAGTACAGCTTGAAAATGAGATCCTGATTATAGTTTCCGAAACCAGAGCCGAATAAAGTAAAGCCGCCAATATGCTCAGCATCCTCCAAAATCGCAATACGGAACGTCCAGTGACTGTTGCTAATATCAATCTGGTCGAGACTTACATCCGAGAGCCTAAGGCCGTCCATGTAAGTGCCATCCTTCTTAATAATCAACCGCTTCAATAAACCGAACTGGTTGACATCATCAAACCACCAAGGTGGATTAAGCTTGCCTTTTCCGCCATAATCGGCAGGGCTCGTCCACATGCCAACATTTACACCATTAAAGAAAAACGTAAGATCCGAAGGCCAGTTCATATTGGTGAGAGGCGCTTCAGACGAAATTTCCATCGAAATTTCGAGCTCGTCTGGACTCTCGCTCGTTAATAGGAAGTTAGGAATTTTGTATTCGATATAACCTTGCGAGAACCATAATATTTTGGCGTTCACGCGATCGGGATCAAGAAAGTAGCGGGGGTCGTCGAAAATTCCGATAACCTTTTCCGTCGTGCAAATGCCGCAAGTAGGAACGATGTTGAGATCGGTATAATGTCCGATGGAAACCTCGGTTCTGCGTGACTCGCGCTGTACGACGTCCTTGCGAGGGAATGCTATTTCAAGTCCATCCATGCTAAGCGAGCACACCTTCTGAGCGGCACCGCCTTTGCCGGGGGTCATTTCGGATTTGATGATTCCGGCCTTCTCCAGCTTTTTTACGTGCATTGTCATGATTGCACTGCTTAAGCCTAAAGCCTCTGCCAGCTCGCGAATGTTCATTGATTTTTTGGAGAGCAGGTGAATCATTTGAATGCGTACATTACTCGATATAGCCTCAAATATAGGCAGGCTTTGCTCTGATAGCTCGATTTTCAAGGGTTACCTCCGAATAAGAGTTATTATTAATACATATGTGAATGTTTAGAGTAGGCTATAGTCTGTAATATACATGAAAATAGTCGAAATCACAAGGAATATTGCTTGAAATAGCCGCTGCAAGCCATGAAGAAGATAACCATATTGTAAATTAATTCGCCGTATCGTTTACTTGTGTGTACAAATTCATTTTTTTTGGATAAGCTTTATAAAATGAATATTTTTTGGTAGCATAATTATTAGTAAATGATCTAACAAATCTGTTTCCATAAAGAAAGGTGACCTTATTCATGCACATTGATCTTTCTAATAAAACAGCTTTAATCACAGGAGCTACTGGCGATTTAGGACGGGTTATGGCACGTACACTGGCAAGCTGCGGCGCTAACATCGTTCTGCACTACAATAATAACGAAGCAAAGGCCAAAGAATTGCAGACGGAAATTACAGCTATGGGCAGAAAAGCGATGATCGTACAGGCAGACGTAACGAATGAGCAGCATATTAATGAAATGAAAGCTAAGGTAACAGAGGAGCTCGGCCATGTAGACATCGTTGTCGCTAACGCGGTCATTCAGTACCAATGGACAAGCATACTAGAACAGCCTGTTGCTGATTATGTCAGCCAATTCGAATCCTGCGTATTGCATAGCGTCTTTTTAGCGAAAGCTTTTGTGCCGGCAATGATCGAGCGGGGCGGCGGTAGAGTCATTGGCATCAACACTGAATGCGCGATGCAAAATTTTGTGGGACAATCAGCCTATACAGCTGGCAAACGCGGGATGGATGGCGTCTATCGTGTGTTAGCCAAAGAAGCTGGGGAGCATCAAATTACGGTTAATCAGGTTGCGCCAGGGTGGACCATCAGTGATCGCGATCGTGCCACTGGTACGGAGGAGAACCTTGCTTATTCACAAAACGTTCCGCTTAAACGCAGAGGAACGGACCAAGAGATTGCCAATACGGTCGCTTTTCTAGCATCGGATCTAGCAAGCTTTATAACTGGCGCTTACATTCCTGTAAACGGCGGAAACGTTATGCCTGCCATCTAGAATAAGGGAGAGTTAAGAGGATGAGCCCCAGAAAACGATTGTGGCGCATATGGGCAGCTTTAGGCAGCATGAGAATGGAGGGGAAGCTATTTATCGTTTTCCTGCTTCTAATCACGCTGCCGTTATCGTTTATAGGCTACATCTCATATAGCAATTACTCGCGTTCGATTGAGGAGAAAACGATTGTCTATTCGACCAAAATGCTTGAGAACATGATGGTTCGTGTTGACGATTATATCGAGGATATGATTCGTATTTCCTCTATTCCTGCGTACCAGAACGATATCAAACAAAATCTGATTCTCTCGAACAGCTATTACGAGAAAAGGCAGCAAACATCGATCGATAATAGCAATCAGGTGCCTGACGATTTTGACCTTCTGCTCTTGATCCAGCGAGGCATAGAGGGAAATATTTCGTTCATCAATACGATAAAACGCGGCGCCAACTCGGTTTATATATTTGATCAGTTCGGCAATGGCTATTATTCAACAGCTGGCGGCGGCATTCGGTTGAACGTGAAGGAGAGCTATGAGAAATGGCGAGAGCTCATTAATACTTCCGGCGGTGAAGCGAGACTGTTCAGCACGCAAAAATATACGAGCAATTTGCAGAGCGTCAAATATGCGTTTACCGTCGTTCGCAAGGTGATTGATAAATCGCTTAAGCCTATCGGCATGATTGCGGTGGATGCGAATATTAGCGTCATTGAGGATCAAATGAGCGAGCTCGATAAGGTGACAAATGGAAAATCGGTCATTATCGATGAGCTTGGCAATGTCGTTTATGACAGCGACAAGCAGCGAATGGCCACAAACATTATGAGTGATCCTACGGTAGCCCAAGCAAAGGGCACGAAGGGGAGCTTTTATTTTGAGCGTGACGGTGTTAATCGTTTATACATTTATACGACCTCGCCCAATACGAAATGGAAGGTAATGACCTCCATTCCGGACAGTGAGCTGACGAAAGATGCTGTTGTCATTCGCAACGTAACCTGGATCGCTACAATTATTACGATTATCGTCGCGCTTTTTATTTCTGTTGTGTTTTCCTTTGCACTAACGAATCCGCTCCGCAAAATGATGCGATTGATGAAGAACGTGCAGGAGGGTGACTTTAACGTTCAGTTTCAAGTGAAATATCGGGACGAGGTAGGCCAGCTAGGCAATCAGTTCAACCGAATGATTGTCCGAATTGATCACCTCATTCAGGATATTTATTTGATGGAGACAAAAAAGAAGGAAGCTGAGCTGCACGCGCTGCAAAGTCAGATCAATCCGCATTTCATGTATAATACGCTCGAATCGATCCGAATGGCGGCTGAGCTGAATGACGATCAGATCGCAGCCGACATGATTGCCATACTCGGGAAGCTGCTGCGATACAGCATAAGCGATTTGCATGAGGAAGTAACGCTGGAGAATGAGGTTCTGCATATGCGCAACTATGTGGAAATGCTTAATTATCGTTATCCGAACCGCTTCCATTTAGAAACGCATATAACCGATGATATGCTGAAGTATCCTATGATTAAGCTTGTGCTGCAGCCCATTGTCGAGAATGCGATTTATCACGGCATGGATGACAATAAGGCCTCGATGAGAATTGTGATGAGCAGCGAGCGTACGCCGCATGGTGTGCTGCTTCGCATAAAAGATGATGGGCTTGGCATGGATGAGGATACATTAGATCGCTTAAACCGTTCACTTGCAGGATCGGAGGAAGCGGTCGTCAAGCGCAAATCAGGCGGAATCGGCTTGAAAAATGTAAACGAGCGTATCAAGCTCCACTACGGAAACGCATATGGCTTGAAGGTGACCAGTGAACGGGGGAAAGGCACCGAGGTTATTTTACAGTTTCCACTATAATGAGGAGAGACGCTGCATGAACAAATACATTTGTATGCTGCTGCTTATTGTTCTTTTGTCCAGCATAGGCTTGACGGGATGCCAGAAGGCACAAGGCAACAGCGAAAAGGAAAAGGAGCCCGTTAGCAAAGAGGAACAAGTTGGTCAAAATGTGACGATTAACGTAATGACCAATCGTGTTGATCTGATGGAGAATGGCGTGTTTCAAAAATATGCCGATCAATTTGCACAGCTGAATCCTGGCGTAACGGTCAAGTTTGAGGGCATAACCAATTATGCCAGCGATATTATGCTGCGCTTATCCACTCGCAGCTTAGGCGATGTGCTGCTGCTTCCGAACAATATTAAAAATGAAGACTTGCCTGATTATTTTGAGCCGCTAAGCGATAGCTTGTTCGAGCATATTCATTTTGCAGACTTTAAAGCCTATGCTGGACAACGCTTTGGCATTGCTACCGGCGCTTCCACGACAGGGATCGTATATAATAAGCAAGCTTTCAAAAAGGCAGGCATTACACAAATCCCAACGACGTTGGAGCAGTTTTATGCAGCATGCGAGAAGCTGAAGAAAGCCGGCATTGTGCCTGTCTATCTGAACTATGGCGCTCAGTGGCCGCTTATGACTTGGGGCGAGGATCTAGTCAGCTATATGACTGGTAATGCCGACTATTTAAATAATATGGTCAACACGGACGAGCCGTGGACTATTGATAATGCATGGGGACAGTCAATTTCCATCGTCAAAACATTAATATCAAAAGGGTATGTGGAAAACCAATTGCTCACGAATCAATGGGAAACATCCAAAAAAGAGCTTGCTGACGGTAGAGCCGCCATGTATTTAATGGGTAACTGGGTCATCAATCAAGTTATTGCAGCGGGTGCGAAATCGGAAGATATCGGCTTTTTCCCATTCCCTTACGACAATAGCGAGAAGCGCTTCTCGCCGCTAAGCCCGGATTGGTTTGTGGGTGTAAGCAAATTTAGCGAGAATAAAGAGCTCGCCGAGGCGTGGGTCAAATTTTTTGTAAACGAATCTGGTTATGTTGATGATTCGGGCTTCTTGCCTGTGATTGAGGATAAGCAGCCTTCCTTGCCGCAATTTCAACAGTTTCTATCGTTCAACATCGAATTTCTGGAGCGAAGAGTGCCAGACGACCTCTTGCTTGAAATTGCGAATACAGCTCAAATTGCATTTTGGTCCGGCGATTATATTCAAGAGTGGATTGCCTCTCCAGATTTGCAGAAGGTGTTTACCGAATACAATAGGCGCTGGAAAGAAGCGCGAACCATTACTGAAAGCTAAGGTGGACTACCGATGTCAAACAAGGTTACCATGCAGCAAATTGCTGATTATTTAAGCGTATCAAAGTTTGTTGTCTCGAAGGCGCTCTCCGGCAAAGGCGGCGTCAGTGAGGCAACACAGGAGCGGGTTATTCAAGCGGCATCGCAGCTGGGTTATTTTACGCAAAAGAATGCTTATGTGAAAACAATGAAGCTTGAGCAGCTTCCCAAAACACCTGCCGCCCACAAACAATCGGTGCTTGTTCTTATGCCAAATATTCGCTTCCAAACGAAGGAGTCGCTGTATTGGGGAAGAATCCTCGATGGGATTGCTTCGCGATTGGAGGAAGATGGTTATGGCATGGTCATTGTGTCAGAGCAAAGCGTCGATCATTTCCTTCATTTCTTGAACCCGAATGGCATATTGGGGCTTATCGGCGTGGGAGAAATTTCAACTCCGCTGCTGTTAGAGGTGCATCGCATCGGCTTGCCAATGGTGCTCGTGGATCATGAGGATATGTTGATTCCTAGTGATACGGTGTTTACGAACAATTATGATTCAATGTATCGCTTGACGAAACATTTGATTGGTAAAGGACATACGCAGCTGTGCTTTATTGGGGATATGAATTATTCGAGGAGCTTTAAGGATCGGTTTCTTGGGTTCCGAAGTGTACTGGAGGAGCAGGCTCTGGTGGAGCCTAGGTTCCAAATGAGCAATGACTGTTATCTTCCCGTTGAAGGTTTTGAGCATGAGCAGTTTCAAGAGCCGATAAAACAGTGGGCAATCAAAAGGCTCAAGGCAAAAACGATGCCAACGGCGCTTCTATGTGCAAATGACATGATCGGTATCGGTGCGATTGATGCCATGAAGGAGCTAGGTATTGCGGTTCCGGAAGAGGTGTCCATTACAGGCTATGACAACATTGACGATTCCTATCGCATGACACCTTCTTTGTCGACGGTGCATGTGCCTAAGGAAGCGCTTGGCAAGCGTGCGGTAGAGAGGCTGATTAGCAGAATAACGAACAAGCAGGAGCCGATGGAGAAGCTGCTTGTAGCTGGAGAGATCTTGTACCGAGAGTCAACGGCGCAGGTGAAAGCATGACTTAGGACATAGGTTGATGTATGAACAATGAAGTTTAAATGGATGAATGGCTTATGATTTGTCATATTGATAACGATTTCGAATACAATTATAAATATATATTGTATATATTATATATACAAAATTCGCGATATTCGACAAGGAAAGTGGTTAAAAACGCTCGATGTATAGGAAAAAAGCTATAAATTAGCGTCTTCCTTAGTTCTAAAGAAGGGTAATTTACTTCATTCGACAAAGATGTGGGTATTGCCTAAAAAGAGGCTAACCTATATTATATATTACAAATATTAATATGGAGCTTGGTGATAGCAAATGAATTCAACAGTCCGTACGCCGCTTTACCAGAAAATCCAGGATTATATCCGTGAGTTGATTGCTACGGAAGGCTTGAAGGCGGGGGACCGCATTCCGACCGAAAAAGATCTTATGAAGTTGTTTAACGTCAGT
Organism: Paenibacillus sp. 01T424; assembly: GCF_056398745.1. Lineage (NCBI taxonomy): Bacteria > Bacillati > Bacillota > Bacilli > Caryophanales > Paenibacillaceae > Paenibacillus > Paenibacillus sp. 01T424. The sequence goes on from NZ_JBFTPZ010000056.1 coordinate 34,923, forward strand.
AAAATAACTGTAGTGAATGCGATGGTCGGTCTTGCGAACGATGGAATCATTTCCCGAGTACCGGGAAAGGGCAGCTTCGTCAGCAATGATGGGCAGGTAGAAGTGGATGAGACAGTGCCGGCTACGCCGACAGTTGGTTTAGAAAGAGCGGCAACCCAGAATAAAACGCATATGATTGGTCTCGTTATGCCATCTATTTATGATTATTTTGCCATCCGTTTAGTTGAGGGAGTGCAGAGGGCGCTAAGAGAAAAGGGCTACCGAAGCATGATTTTGCTGTCTGAGGGCGATGTGGATAAAGAGAAAGAAGCGTTTAAGACGCTAAAGGAATTCGGTACGGACGGTTTGCTTGTATTTCCCGTAGATGAAGAGAATTATAACGAAGAAATATTAAATATGAAGTTCAATGGCTACCCCTTTGTACTTATCGATCGTTTCCTGCCTGGCGTAGAAACCAATTATATCGCTGCGGATGGAAGGCTTGGAACAAGCCTTGCAGTCGAATATATGTGGGAGCTTGGGCACCGGGAAATTGCGATTTGCTCAGATTCTCCGCTGCAAACGGTTACGGTACAGGAGCGGATTGAAGGTTATATGGACGCTTTGAAAAACAAAGGCGCACTCATTAATCCGGCTCATATTATTACCGATTTTAATGTTGGTAGTCTTAAGGATGCGGAGAAGCATCCGTTATACCGCTATATTCGCAACCGAATGGCTACAGCGTATATTACGCTTAACGGAAGGCTGGCTGTTCGAATTTATCAAATGGCTAGGCAAGCGGGGCTTCGCGTGCCTGAGGATTTGTCTATTATCAGCTTCGATGACCCGACATCTATCGTAGATGAGTTCAGCTTGTTTACACATATCAATCAGTTTGAGCATGATATGGGTTATCGTGCAGCAAGCACACTGATCAACATTATTGAGAATGGGGTAGACCCAAACAATAGATATAGCAAAACGCTGCTTAATCCTGAGCTGGTTATCCGCCAAACGACTGGACCAAGACCAGTTCAATAATTGAATAAGCGATAAAATTGAGAATCTTTTCCGCTAAGGAAAAGATTTTTTTATTTATATATTGAATATATTGAATCTATATATTATATTATGAATAAGACGAATGTTTATAAAGCTTGGTTGCAAAGTCATATAGCGAAGTTTTGAATAGTTTCGCGAGTACGATCTGAAAACGCTAACATTTTGAAGTCGATAGGCATGTATGGGAAAAAGCCTGTATGAAATATAGAACTGGATGATAAAGGAGACCTACAAATGCCATACGAAAAAGTGAGAACGGAGCAGTTGAAGTCGCTGTTGGACCGGTTGAAGGAACAAATCTACAAGCCGCTTACGGATTTGAAAGTAACCGCTTGGGTTACTGAGGAGCCGGTTTCTTACGAGGATAGGGAGTCAGGCAGGAAGATTGAACTCGCTGCGGGAGACCGCTGGGGAAATCTTTGGGACTGCGCTTGGTTTCACTTTAGCGGAAAAGTACCGCAAGAAGCGAAGGGCACCAAAATTGTACTTCTTATCGATGTGAATGGTGAGCTTTGTTTAGTAGATGAAGAGGGAACACCTACTCAGGGTTTAACGAATATAAATTCTGAGTTTGATTATAGCCTTGGCCTTCCTGGCAAACGTGTTGTACACATTAGTGAAAGCGCGCAGGGAGATGAAGAAATTGATTTGTGGGGCGACGCAGGCTGCAATGATTTGTTCGGTCGCTTCCGCAGTGGCACTTTGAAGGAAGCCCAAATCGCAATCTGCCACGAGAATATCCATCAGCTTTATTATGACGCTGAGGTACTTCTGGAGACGGCAGATCGTTTGCCTGAAGGGTCAGCACGCAGAGCACGCATTTTGCAGTCTTTGTATGAAGTCTCTCATATCCTTACATCTTTGAGTGAAGAAAGAGTGGCTAAGGCATCGAAACTGCTGCGTGAGCAGCTTGATAAACGCGGCGGAGATCCAGTGCTTACTATTAGTGCCGTCGGCCACGCGCATATGGATCTGGCTTGGTTATGGCCTATCCGTGAAACCATCCGTAAGGGAGCACGCACATTTTCAACGGTGCTGCGGATGATGGAACGTTACCCTGACTACATCTTTGGAGCAAGCCAGCCACAGCTTTATGATTGGATGAAAATTCATTATCCGAAGCTGTATGCCAGCATCAAAGAGCGTGTGCAAGAAGGGCGCTGGGAGCTGCAAGGCGCGATGTGGGTTGAATCGGATACAAACGTACCTAGCGGAGAAGCCCTGATCCGTCAAATCCTTTACGGAAAACGGTATTTCCAAGCAGAGTTTGGTCAAGAGATGAAGTCGCTTTGGATGCCGGACGTATTTGGATACACAGCGAGCTTGCCTCAAATTTTGAAAAAATCAGGCGTTGATTACATGATGACGCAGAAGCTGTCATGGAGCATTTACAACCGTCATCCCCACCATACGTTCCACTGGGAAGGAATCGACGGCTCGCGTGTCCTGACTCATATGCCGCCTGAGGATACGTATAACAGCCCGGCTGCACCTCGTTCTATTGTGAAGGCAGAGAATGAATACATGGACAAAAACGTATCGGAGAATTGTCTCATGTTGTTCGGAATCGGCGATGGCGGAGGCGGTCCTGGCGAGGAGCATCTCGAGAGATTGCAGCGGGAGAAAAATTTACTGGGCCTTAGCCCAGTTGTTCAAGAGCATTCTTCGCAATTTTTTGAGAAGCTTGCAGTTGGCTCTGATCGTTATCAAGTGTGGTCCGGGGAGCTTTATCTGGAGCGCCATCAAGGAACGCTGACGAGCCAAGCGCGCAATAAACGGTATAACCGTAAGCTTGAGAAAGCTTTGCGCGAGCTTGAATATGCAGCTGTCTTGGCTGAAAGAACAAAGGGCAAACCTTATCCTGCGCAGGAGCTGGAAACGATATGGAAAGAAGTGCTGCTCTATCAATTCCATGATATATTGCCAGGCTCCTCTATTAAACGCGTATATGATGAATCGTTGGAGAGATACGCAATACTGCTGGAACGTGTCGAGCAATTAATTTCCGAAGCTTACGAAGCGGTTGCACAATCCGTATCTGCTGAGAAAGGCTCTGAGGTGATCTTTAACTCCCTGTCATGGGATCGGGAAGAATGGATTGAAAACAATGGCGCATGGCAGCGGGTTCGTATTCCTGCTATGGGATATGCCGTTGCAACTGGTTCACTAGCGCTTGCTGAGACGGCAGCAGCTGAAGCAGAAATTGCAGCTGCCCGGACGCAAGAGAAAACAGCGGCAAATAACCTCTTTCCTGATATGAGGGCATCGGCTATCGATCGGATAATGGAAAATGATATGTTATCGGTTACGTTCGCTGAAGACTTCACGATTATATCCATCATTGATAAAGAGCTTGGCCGGGAAATCATCCCGCATGACCAGAAGGCGAATGAACTCAGCCTGTATCATGATGAGGGCGATGCATGGGATATTAAACAAGATTATCGCCTCTCGGGAGGAGTACCGCTTGAGCCATCTGAATCATCAGCTTTCCAAGATGGACCAACGGTAGGCTTGCTGCTTGTATATCGGTTTGGTCAATCAACAATGACGCAGAAGGTCATCCTGACTCAAGGAAGCCGCCGTATCGATTTCGTTACGGACGTTGATTGGAAGGAATCAGCGAAGATGCTGCGTACATCCTTCCCTGTCAATATTCGTTCGGACAGTGCGAGCTGTGAAATTCAGTTCGGCTACTTGAAACGCCCTACACATCGCAATACGCTGTGGGATTATGCGAAGGATGAAATTTGCGCTCATCAATGGATCGATCTTTCGGAGTCGGATTATGGCGTCGCACTTCTCAATGATTGCAAATACGGACATCGTGCTTGGCAGAATGTGCTGGATTTGAATCTTTTGCGCAGTACATCGTATCCAGATCCAGAAGCCGATCAAGCAGAGCATCAGTTTACGTATTCTTTGTACCCGCATAAAGGGGATCATGTTCAGGCAGAGGTTTATAAGCGTGGATATGAGCTTAACGTACCACTGCGTTCGGTAAGCATGACAGCAAGCGACGAGGCACAGCATTTGCCAGCAGCAAAATCATTTTTCAGCGTTGACCATTCCAATGTAATGGTTGAAACGGTGAAGCAGGCAGAGGACGGAGATGATCTCATCATCCGTTTATATGAAACCGCAGGAACACATCTTAAGGCAAAACTCATTGCAGCTATGAACGAAGCGGATGCTTGGCTTACTGATTTGATGGAAACACCCATCGATAGAATCCATGCGGAGGAAGGGGCATACCACCTGGCCTTTACTCCATTTGAAATAAAAACGATCCGTTTGGCAAGGAGGTAAAGCATATGACAGAGTCAGTATTGTGGAAACGAATTTGGCGGCACAAACTATTTTATTTGTTTATGCTGCCCGGCATCATCTGGTTTTTCCTCTTTTCCTACGTCCCACTTTTTGGCGTACAAGTGGCATTTCGTGATTTCATGTTCTCTGGGGGCTTCACTGGAAGCCCCTGGGCAGGACTGAAATACTTCCAGCAGTTTTTCTCCTATTATCAGTCATTCGAGTTGATCCGCAACACGATTATCATCAGTCTCATGAAGCTTCTTATCGGATTTGCAATGCCTATATGTCTTGCAATTCTATTGAACGAGGTTCGCAACATTAAATTTAAGAAAACCGTGCAAACGCTTTCTTATTTACCGTATTTCGTTTCATGGATTGTCGTTGTTACGCTGATGCAGCGTCTTCTTACTCCATCTGGAGGTCCAATCAATGAATTGCTTGGTGTGTTTGGTGTAGAACCGATTCAGTTCTTGAACAATACAACATGGTTTTATCAAATCGTTGTAGGCTCAGATATTTGGAAAAACATCGGGTGGAACTCGATCATCTATATGGCAGCAATCGCCGGCATTGACCAGCAGCTTTACGAGGCGGCTAAGATCGACGGCGCTGGGCGCACTCGCCAAATGTGGCATGTAACGC
>NZ_JBFTPZ010000057.1:0-38777 GCF_056398745.1 Paenibacillus sp. 01T424
GAACAGACCGTTCGAGACTACATCACTTACTATAACGCAATTCGTATTCAAACGAAACTAAATAACCAGTCGCCGGTTGATTATAGGCGATTGGCCGTTTAAACTTGAAAGGTGTTTTGATCCCTGTCTCACAAATGGGGGTCAGTCCCCACCTCTTGATTAATTTGTGCAGCTTTTTTTCACGTTTGTTCAAGTATTTTTGCATTATTGAGTTCTTGGTTTAACTGTTGATATTGACCTGATGCTTGCTGATGATAACTAATTGCATAGCTTATTTTGCCATTGATAATTAGATTTTCACCTAATTTAAAAACAAATAATGCTGCATATTCGATTTAATTCGAAATGCAGCATTAGGAAGTGAAGAATTATTTATTTTAACCATCTCAAAACAATTTTAATTGCATTCACACATCTAATACCCAACTGAAGCTTGTGACTAACCATTTTAATCCTTTCGTTGTGCTTCGTCGTTGTTATCGTCAGCAGCCTCTCCAACCTTATTTCCCAATGCTGCGCCTACGATACCGCCAACAACAGTTCCAACAGGACCCAAAGCAGAGCCTACGACTGCACCTGCAGCAATACCACCCGCCGTTCCTACAGCTTTTCCGATGTCAGCTCCATCCGTATTGTTACTATTTTGGTCAGAATCAAGATTTCGATTGAGTTCTTCATTTTTAGTCATTTAATTTCACTCCTTCGTTTTAATGACAGCTGCTACATTTACCGTAGTCACAATGGATATCATGTCCTAAATAGTATGAAAGGATTCATTCCTTGATGAGCTTGAAGCTATTGCGCGGTAATCGATCCGGACAAAGGGATGTGTAAGGATGTCTCGCATGGTGAATTCACTGCTTCAATGCTTGGATGAATTAAAATCGGAGAGTATATTACATGCTGCAACCATTTTGGATGCAGAATTGGATTCTGTAATATGGGGAAGATTTGATACAAAAATGAAATATGATGCCCCAACAGATTCAGAGACGTTTACTGGAAGCATGGCTCACGAATTATGAAACGATTTTTAGTATGGATACAAAAACACGTCTCTTTTTTGCAATAAAAATATCCCCACCAAGGTTCACTCAATCTTCATGTAACAACACGAAGTTTTTTGAGTGTCTACTTAAAGGGGATAATACCATACCTTAAATTGAAGCAAGGGGATTTGTAATTATGTGGATTCATTACACTTCAATGATGATTGGTAGAACCATTGGCCGTCTTTTTGTTTTTGCATAAAGCAGCTTACTTGTAGATTCTTTAATACGATGTTTTAATATAGACCACTTACCGTCGTTTCCATTCTCTTGTAAGTCAGCAATGGTTTTCATCACAAGTCGACCTACTTCGCCTAATAAAGCTTCGGATTCTCTAACGTATACGAAACCTCTGCTAATAATATCAGGCCCGGATAGTACGGAGCCTTCTATACGACTAAGTGTGACAACAACAACAAGGATGCCATCCTCGGCAAGATGTTTTCGATCGCGTAATACAATGTTTCCGATGTCGCCTATGCCCAAACCATCGACAAGCGTATTACCGGCGGTAACTTTCCGTGTTTGTTGTACATGATTTCCAGATAGGTCAAGAACATCTCCGATATTCATTATATATATATTATCCTTCTCTAGTCCAACAGACTCAGCAAGTAAGCGATGCTGGTATAACATGCGATATTCTCCGTGGATAGGGATGAAATAGGTTGGTTTCATTAGCGTAAGCATAAGTTTAAGCTCTTCTTGGCTGCCGTGACCTGACACATGCATACCTGTCGCAACACCTGATCCATGAATAACATGAGCCCCAAGCATATACAGATGATCTAACATGCTTGCAACGTTCTTTTCATTCCCTGGAATGGGTGATGACGCGAGGATGACGGTATCACCAGAAGAAATTTCTGTATGTGGATAGGTGGAGCTAGCAAGACGCGAGAGTGCAGCCATCGGTTCACCCTGACTTCCCGTACACAATACCGCGACTTTTTCTCTCGGGAGCTGATTGGCCTCTTTTGCTTCAATGATCATACCTTCGGGAATATGGATATAACCGAGCTCCTGAGCAATCGTTACGACGTTGATCATGCTGCGACCAAGCAGCAGGAGCTTGCGGTTTGTTAGAATAGAAGCATCCACAACTTGCTGCAAGCGATTAATGTTGGAAGCAAAGGTGGACAGAAATATTTTATTTGTTGCTTTCTGAAAAGCATCTGCAATTTTTTCGCCTACCAATCGTTCAGATGGAGTGAAGCCTGGTCGCTCAGCGTTCGTGCTCTCGGATAATAAAGCAAGCACGCCTGCTTCACCAATTTTCGCCATCCTATGAATGTCTGGGAATTGTTTATTGGAAGGGGATAGATCAAATTTGAAGTCTCCCGTATGAACGACCGTACCTTCTGGCGTCTGTAATACGATGCCAACACAGTCTGGTATGCTATGGTTTGTACGGAAAAAAGAAAGCTGAAAGCTTTTTCCTAGCTCAATAAATGAGTCTGTTTTAATTTCATGAAATAAGGTTCCTTTGAGACGATGTTCTTTTAGCTTTCCCTTGATTAAACCAAGTGTAAGACGAGTTCCATATAAGGGAATATTCAGCTGTTTTAATATATAAGGAATTCCGCCGATATGATCTTCATGTCCGTGCGTAATCACTAATGCGCGTACTTTTTCTTGATTCTCAATCAAATAGGAAATGTCAGGGACGATTAGATCTATGCCGGGCAGACTCTCGTCCGGAAATTTAGAGCCACAGTCAATGACAATGATGTCGTCAGCATATTGGATGACATACATATTCTTTCCAATTTCAAAAACACCGCCAAGGGCAAAAATAGATAGTTTATTCAACTCTTTATTATTCATCTCCAACAAACCTCCGCATCATTGGTAAATGGTTAAACGAAAACAGGAAAAAACCCTGCTTTTCAACAGGGTTTTTCCTATTAGGAAGCAGCTTATATTTTAAAATCCTAGCATTCAAATCGTAAAACCTAGACTATGTTCACTCGGAAGTATAGTTTTTCCGTGAGTATTGTTGCTTTGGAAGAAAATATCGCATCATGCTGCGCATTTCACCAAACAGACCGCCGAGCGTATTCTGAAGAACTTTAGCAACGGCTGGATATGGTCTAACTACAGCGTAAATTCTCTTTTAGAAATAAAATTTATCCCTTATTCCTAATTCATTAATGAGAATAGTTGTTAAAGCCTTGTGGTTGTTGATGGTTGTTCATAGTTGAATATGCAGTCATTTGTGTTTGTGATGACTGAGCCACTTGGTTGCAGATGGTTGAGATTTGTTGCAATTGCTGAAGTGCTGTTTGATGGCCTTGCAGAGCGGTTTGTATAATTTGAGCGGCTTGCTGTTCACGTTGTGCTATTTGTTCCAGTGCTTTTGCATTATTGAGTTCTTGGTTTAACAATTGTTGATATTGCCCTGATGCTTGCTGAGTTTGGTTCACCAATTGTTGGATAAGTTGTTCGGCATGAGCTAGTTGTTGCGAAATCTGATTGTTGGACTGAAACTGGTACAAATGAATTCCTCCTGTTGGATATTTTGGATTTTCTGACCTGATTAGAATGACTCAAACTAAGATGGAATATTCAATTTCCTCTAAATTTAATTTTCATATCCATGAGCTGCCGATTCATAGTCAAAAGGCATTAATACCGAAATTGGCGAAATGAACGAAGGACGTACGAGGTCGTTCAGCCCTTTTAGGCGTATTAACGTTTTGTTATTAACGAGAGAACAACCGATACCGGCATTAGTACGGTCGAAGTAGCGGTAGCATTCATCACGATAGAAAAATTTATCAAGAACCAGGCACTACAAAAAAAATTCATCATATATAGTTGATATCCGTTCGGATTTGATGAGGAGGATATCATGCAACCTATGTTACCTATGGAAAAATATTTTGGGCAGTTTGAACTGGTGCATGCTTTTTATGGGGCTATGCCTACAGGTGTCAGCGTTTCTGAAACTGGCCGTATTTTTGTTTGCTTTCCGAAATGGGGAGACGACGTTCAATTTACTGTGGCGGAAATTGTTGAGGGTGAAATGCAGCCTTATCCCAGTTTAAAAATAAATTTGATTAATACTAGCAACATTGTAATGTCTTTCGTCAGTGTCCAAAGTATCGTTGCTGATGGAAGAGGAATACTTTGGGTACTAGATACAGGGGCACCAAATTTTTCTGAACCTATTCAAGGGGGAGCAAAATTAGTTGCTGTTGATTTAAGCACGAATACAATAAGAAGAGTATATACCTTTACAGAAGATGTTGTCTTGCCAACAACTTATCTGAATGATGTCCGTCTGGATTTTCGTGTTGGAAGAGCAGGTTATGCATATATAACGGATTCTTCTTCCAGAGGGCCAGGAGCTATTATCGTCGTAGATTTAGAAAATGGGTACGCGTTTAGACGGTTAAATGGGGCAATATCAACTTCACCTGATCCCTATTTTTTACCGAAAGTAGAAGGTAAAATTTTGATGAATCGAAACCCGGACGGCTCGACTTCCCCATTTAGATTGGCTTCCGATAGTTTAGCGATTTCTCCTGATGGAAAGGTTTTATTTTATGCTCCGCTAACCAGCCGTCAACTGTTCTCAATCTCAACAGAAGCCCTAAGAGATAGAAGGATACAGGACATGAATTTATCCCAATATGTGCACTATTGGGGGGAAAAAGGTGCGTCTGATGGAATGATCACCGGCGCAAACGGCACCGTTTATGCGGGAGACTATGAAAACAACAGTATCCGGAAGATATTGCCGAATGGTGCAATGGAAACCATCGCACATGACCCGAGAATTTTATGGCCGGATACTTTTTCGATTGGCCCCGATCAATACTTATATGTCATTGTGAATCAATTACATCGGCAGGCGAGATTTCATTATGGAAGAGACCTGCGGGAAAAACCATATAGTTTACTTCGTATGAGAATTGATGAATTCCCTGCTCCTACCTTTTCATAATAATTTTAAACGAATGTAGCTATCCCTGATCCCAAACTAAATCCCCTATTCCGCTTACGGAGTAGGGGATCTTCAATTCTAACCAGGAGCGAACAACGTATGACACAAGCTAATCAACAACTTGAGTTCTTCTCGGCAAACCACTACGAAAAGTAAGTTCCCGCGAAGCGTGTTAGTATTATCAGCCTCAAGTTGGTCCGCGAGTCCACCATCCTGTACCCCGACAGATCCATCCTCATCCATCCTCTTTACCTCAGTATATGTAGCCAAATCCTACGGCACATTCTTGAGGATGACGATCGGGAGCACTTCTTTGTGATCTGCCTAGACAGTATCCGCCCTTATTGTAATGTTGGATTTTTGACACGGAGAACATTTTATTCTCTGAAGTCTCCGGTTAAAATCAAAAACGCGCTTGAACCATTGTGGTTTTGCACATTTTGCTGGGACGAAATTCGGTGTCAGGACGGAATGTTCATAGCGGTCTGAATGTTTTTCAGATCGAGCTGAATTTGCTCTGGAATATGGTAGGGATGATATAGGCCCCGCTGCATCATGTAGATTGTTATCTTTTCATGGGTGTCTATGGCTTCGTCGAGCTGTTTCATCAAAATTTGCTTGATTTCAGGGGTGGCACATTCGGTCACGGCCATGGCGTAGTTTCTGACTTCGCTCTTGGCGTTCATCAAATAATCCATTGCGATCACGTCATCGGTCAGCGTATGAAGCCCTGCCATGTGTTCTAATATTGTGTTCATGTTTTATCTCCTATAGGATCATTTTAGACAGCACTCCACCGAGCTCCTGAAGCTGCTGCTGTGATAATTGCACATCTTGCTGCAAAATTTGCATGAGCTCCGGGTCGGTTACCAGAGCTTGCATGGTTTTGGATTTGGTCATGCAAACCGTCTTGAACGCAGCTATTTCATGAACCTCCAGCATCTCATGCAAAGCGTAATTGGAATTCATTCGGATTGTCCTCCCATGTATCTATCCATATTCAAGGCTTTAAGATGACTTTGATGCAATCGTCCGTTTTCGTATCGAACACTTCATAACCGCGCTTGGCCTCGCTGAGCGGAATGACGTGCGTAACAATATCTCCAGGGTCCACTTTGCCCGACGTAACCAACTCGTACATATACGGCATGTAGTGAACGACCGGAGCTTGTCCGGAACGGATATTCACGTTGCGCTGCATGATGTCGCCGAGCGGGAATCCGTTATAGCGTCCGCCGTATACCCCAGTGACTTGGATTGTCCCGCCTTTGCGGACAGCCTGAGACGCAATGATAAATGCGCTCATCGTGCCGCCTTGCAGTTTCAAACCGCTTGCTAGAAATTCGAGATCGCTCATCTTGCCGTCCATTCCTACCGCATCAATCACGACATCGGCGCCGCCTTTGGTCATTTCCTTGAGATTGTTGCCGATATTCTTATCCTGTTCGAAGTTTACGATTTCCACATTGTTCGTTCGCTTCGCATGCTGTAAGCGGTAATCGACATAGTCGACGGCTATGACCCGCTTTGCTCCTTTTAGCCAGCAGAATTTCTGGGCCAGTAGTCCGACTGGACCGCAGCCGAGCACGATGACCGTATCACCATTCTTTACGCCGGCGTTATCTACGCTCCAGAATGCCGTCGTCATGGCATCGGCGATCAAGCTTAGCTTTTCGTCCGGTTGTTCGCAGTTTTCGGGAATCTTGAAGTGGGTAAAATTTGCGAACGGGACTCGTAAATACTCGGCTTGCCCGCCAGGATATCCGCCGGTCGTTCCGGAGTAGCCAAAATATGCGCCCATATCCCCGTGTTCGTTTGAATTGTCACATTGGCTTTCCAGCTGGTTTTTGCAAAAAAAGCATTCTCCGCATGCGATGTTGAATGGGATGATCACACGGTCGCCTTTCTTTACCTTTGTCACGCCTGGGCCTACCTCTTCTACGATCCCCATCGGTTCATGCCCGATGACATAGTTCTCCTGAAGGTTAGGGATCATCCCGTGAATAAGGTGAAGGTCGGAACCGCATATGGCGGTACTGGTGATCTTTACGATCATATCGTCCGGTTTCTCAATCTTCGGATCCGGCACCTCTTTGACTACGACATTTTTAATCCCTTGATACGTTACCGCCTTCATGCTTTATGTCCTCCAATATGTTCATCTGGGGTCCGATCAAACATCCCTTTACGCGACGTATCACCCGGGAACAAATTCATCTGCCCGATCATCACCGTATTTTTCGCCGAAAGCTGGTCGAGTTGGTACTGTTCGTTCAGCTCGTAAGGATGGAACCATTTTTTACGAATCATGAGCTCCGTGATTTCTTGGTGCATTGCAATCCCCTGCTTAAGATGATTGCGCAGCAGCGCTTTTACATCCGGAGAAGCCGTTTCCGTCAGGGCGATGGATAAATTTCGCACACCCTCCTTGGCACGAAGAAGGAAGTCCATTGCAAAAGTCATATCTGCCATTTCTGGCATATTTAATGAATTAATCGGGTCTAAATAATCGGTATTCATTTGCGTTCCCCTTTAATGTGTTATAGGTGTCGGGCTATTCGGAACAGGCGCTTGGAAAGGAACTCTTGCGTAGATTGCTTGCAGCTCGGTGATTTGTTGTGTGGATTGAATTACGTCTTTCTGCATTAACGCTTTTAGCTCTTGGTCAAAGACCAAGCCTTGCATAAGTTTTGACTTAGCGATGCAGAGCGTTTTAAAGTTTAACGCTTCATGTAGTTCCATCGATTCGTGCGGCGCTAGCGTTGGCGTATTCATTGAGTAATTATCACCTCCTGTTTTTTCATCAACGTTAGATTTTCCGAGGCACCGGATCTTATACTAAAATTGTTTGCCGGAAATGTGGGATCCGGATATTCCCATGCAGTCGCAGGAATATAAACAAAATCTCATCCGCATACTTATTTCTGTTTAAATTAATGATCTTTGCTCAAGGGAGGATGACTCGCTTTGCCCAATGAAAACAAAATTGATCTAGCCACCGAAAATGCAAGAAAACCGGCAGAAGGTACACTTAACTCGAGCGGCAATACGCTGGAGCAGCATGCATTTAACGCAGTTTCTGAGGCGCAATCGGCTTTAAACCAGGCGATAAACTCGATAAGTGAACCTAATGCGGCAACAAATTCACAAGCTTTGGAGACGGCCCGGCAGCAATTGACCCAAGCAGAGGAATTTTTAGATCAAGCACAAACTTCAGAAAACGCATTACGTCTACCGGACCAACAATAAAATGGTCTTGGCGCAGATAGGCTTGGTAGAGAGTCTCCTTCTTTTTCGGATACATGTGGAGTCAGGCTTACTAATGTCGAGGTATGATCGTCTATCGATGTCGAGTAGACGCTGCGATGATGTTTACCCTTAGCCGATACTCTCCGTATGGGCAAAGAATCTACGTTGACGCTCGGAGGAACGTATTTGCCACAGGAACAGAGAGTCACCGTCAGAAGGCTTCGGCTTGTGCCGAAGCTTTTTGTTTTTTGAGATGTCTCGGACATTTTCAAAAAATTTATTCGAATCCGGGTATTATTAAGCAGTGGAGCCCCATTTATACAATTAGCAGGACTTTGATCTCTCCCTGAAAACAGCCTGCTTCACTTTACAAATTGAATATCGACAAAGGGCATTAACATCTACGTGTCGGAGCACCGCGAACTCATTACGGGCGGCAAAGTGGAACCTGCGACGTATGATGCACTAATCAATAACTCTTATTGGTGCTTGAAAATGATGGAGGAAATATTCTGTATATAAGAGTTATCGACCCACTTCGCCTCCTCTGTCCGAAAAATAGAAAACCCGATCAAAATAGATCGGGTTTTTTGTCTCAGTATTATACTTTCAATGCAGAATTAAGAAGTACTATCCTATTAACTCAAACAAACTTCCGACTCGTTTTCTTCCCATCACAGATGAACACAATCTATATCTGAATCGAGCTCGCGTACCTCGAACATTTTTTCTCTGCCCTTGCCGGGGACGCGTCCGAAGCGTGCTTGTTCTTCCTTCGTTGGATTATCGAATCGGCGTTCGATATCCCCGAATATTTTCAAGCCCAAATAATAGGGATTCAAGGTGTGCCGTGATGGATGCACGACAGAGGAGTTTAGCTTAGCGAACTCAATCGTTTCATCGCTAGTCAGATCAAGCTCGCGAATAATTCGCTGATGCCAGTAGGATGCCCAGCCTTCGTTCATAATCTTTGTTTCGATGATTTGCGGCCAGAAATAGAGCATCTCATCGCGAAGCATAGATAGAATATCGCGCTGCCAATCCTCCAGAGTAGGGGGAGTATTCCTCAATGAACCAGATAAGATCTTTTTCTGGCCATGGCGGAAAACGTTTGGCGTCAGCGGCCTGCGATTAAGCGAATCCATAATATAGATTCTTATCGAATCGGTGCTGCTTATGTTAAGTAAATAGCAACATTCTCCGGTGTACGTCCCTCAGGCGCATGCTTAGGCTGCTCTGACAGCACCGTTCCATCCTCTAAGTGCAGCCAAGTATCGAAGCTTCGTTCTCCTTCTTTCAAGGAAATGACCCTCGCTCCTGTTAAAAAGGGCCGATCCAGGTATGCGTTTCGGGTCGTGCGGCCATAGCAAAGACGGATGCCATGCCAATCGCCCCAGAAATCGTGACCGTGGTCATGGCCAGCGAAGGTGCCCATGACATCGCCCATCTCGATCATAGCTGCGAAGAAACCGGAATTCACCCAAGGTGCGCAGCAGAAAGGAGCATTACGCTCTCCGTAGCAGACACCGAAGTCCCATACATCGTTATATTCAGGAAGCGGTATGTGAAAAAAGGCGAGGGAGGGCAGCGGCGTTCCGCCGTTGCTTCCGGTAAGTCGATAGGACTCACGTGTGTACCAATCAATCTGATCACGGCGAATCCAATCATAATAGCCCATTCTGTTATATTCCAGCGGAGAGTAGCTGCCTGAATCCAGAAAATAAAGGGCTGCGGCCGTTTCGCGTTCTTTACCTTCTACGGTAAGGACATAATTACCGGAGCCATGAATGCCAGGTGGGTCAGGCTTAGCATAATTATGCGGGTAGCTTAGCTGCAGCGCATGAAGCTGCTCCCGCGTGACGGTTCCTTCCGTATCGTGGTTGCCAAACACAGCAGCCCAAGGGATGTTCAAGCTCTCAGGCACGGAGCAAGCGCGTCGAAATGCGACTACCGGGTTAGGGTGACCAGCTGAAGCAATGATATCTCCTGTGTAGACGACCAGATCAGGCTGCTCGTCTTTCAGGATACCTAGCATCATAGCTTCCATCCTTTGTTCTTCCGCTTCGTATGAAGAAAATTCGGGATCTGTGAACTGCACAATTTTGAAGCTCCCATCTTCTCGAAACCGCAGCGTCTTAGCCATTGTGGGACTCCTCAGCGTCAGCTGTTATGCTATCTACGATAGTAATGCTCTTGGATGCCCATGTGTCATCAAGCAATCCCTCTGGTAAGCGAGCATCCCATTGCTGAGTCAAGGTTAATCCTAGCGCAAGTGCAGCAATTGCAGCTGTATCTGTAATGGATACCGATCCTTTTAGAAGCCCGCTATTAATCCCAGGTCCGATACAGCCCCAGAATACGTCACGGTCCATTGGATGGGCGCTGCCATGGCTGTATTTGTTATCACCGCCTCCGCCATGGTCAGTGAGAATTACAACTAAGCTATCTCCCATAAGACCTAACTTCTCTAATCGCTTCAACACACTGCCGATTAGTTCGTCACAAGTAGTTATCGCAGCTAAATACTCCGGACAATCATCTCCGTAGCCGTAACGGTGTCCAGAGCCATCGGGTTCATCCAGTTGTAGAAACAACAGACGAACGTCCTGATTCTCTTCGATGTATACGAGAAGAGAAGAGACAAGCTCAGCATCCGGCAAAGAAACTTTATGTACGCCGAGATTATCTTCAATAATACCGGAGTTAATCGGACTCCAGCTGCTAAAGGAAGCAAGCTTAGCCTCTGGCTGTTGTTCTCTTACTAGTCGAAAGAGGGAAGGAAAGGGAGAATCACTCGGATAGGATAGTGTTGCCGCCTTCTCATTATTTAATTTATGCTTGTCAGGCTGTACCCCATGAAGCACAGATCCCCAACATTCTGCACTGATCGTCGGCATTTCCGCCTTCGCATCAAAGGTGTAGGCTCCACGTGGAAGCCAAGCATCTAGATTTGGTGTGTCTGCTTGCTGCACGAAATTACCCGCACCATCCATTCCAAGAATAAATACCCGCTGTACAGCCTTAGTTTGCTTCATCATCTTTCACTCCCTCATATCAAATTTCTCGTGAAGGACGCGTCTTCCATTAATAGGAAACGGCACGACCAGTTCACGCTTTTAGCATAAGAGCACCCGTTATAACCGTCAATATCCTAATTCATGCTCTGAGACAACTAGTCATTAGCGTGATAAAGATATGTCATTATTATAGTAGTTCACTAGATTAACAGCCCACTATAATGAGAGACAGAGAACGACAACATGAAAGGGTGAGCCTTATGACGGCGTTTGCATCAAACGTTACATCCACAACGATGAGTAGCCGAATGCGAACATTCAAAAAAAAAATAAAGAAATACAGGGCTTTACTCATTATGATGGTCCCCGGGCTAGCGTACTTAATTTTAAACAATTATATTCCTATGTACGGAGTCATCTTAGCTTTCAAGGAACTGAACTATGTAGATGGCATTTGGGGCAGTCCTTGGGCCGGAATGTACAACTTTAAGTTTTTGTTCAGTTCTCCCGATGCTTTTCTGATAACGAGAAATACGATTATGTATAACGTATTTTTCATCGTTGTGAA
Source organism: Paenibacillus sp. 01T424 (assembly GCF_056398745.1). Lineage (NCBI taxonomy): Bacteria > Bacillati > Bacillota > Bacilli > Caryophanales > Paenibacillaceae > Paenibacillus > Paenibacillus sp. 01T424. The sequence goes on from NZ_JBFTPZ010000057.1 coordinate 11,836, forward strand.
TACCACTTTTGCGCTTCTTGCCGCACTGTTGGTCAATGAGATTAAAGATAAAGTCATCACCCGTTTTTACCAGAGCACGTTTTTGCTGCCACATATCATTTCAATGGTAGTTGTCGCTTATCTGGTATACAGTTTTCTAAATACAGATAGCGGGCTTATCAATAGACAGTTAGACAAATGGTTTAGCACCGAGTCGATTTCTTGGTACAATGAGCCGGATTACTGGCCATATATTTTGGTTATTGTGAATGCGTGGAAAAATGTCGGCTATTTGGCAATTATTTATTTTGCGGCCATTATCGGTATTGATAAGGAATTTTACGAAGCGGCAACCATCGATGGCGCTAACAAATGGAAACAGATGACTCGGATTACGATTCCACTCATCTCGCCAATGATTATCATCATGACGCTGCTAGCGATTAGTTCGATTATGCGTTCAGACTTCGGTCTATTCTATCAAGTACCGATGAACTCAGGTCCGTTAATGCCTACTACTAATACGATCGATACATTTGTCTACCGTGCAATGATTGAGCGTGGAGACATTGGAATGTCGACTGCCGCTGGTATTTATCAATCTGTTGTCTGCTTCTTCTTGATCTTAGGGGCAAACTTCGCAGTTCGCCGAATCAGCAAGGATGACGCGTTATTCTAATCGATAAAAATTCATAAAGAGAGGAGGCATCAAGCAGATGCCAGTTACATCACGTTTACGATCTCCACTTATCCATCTGTTCTTTGTGCTCTTCAGCATAGCGTCACTGTTCCCGTTCATTTTAGTATTTATGGTCTCCATTTCAGATGAGAGTTCGATTGCCCAGAACGGATACAGCTTAATTCCAAGCAAAATTAATTTCGCTTCTTATCAGTTCTTATTTAATGACTTTGGTCAGATTGCGAGATCTTATGGAGTAACCATTCTCGTAACTCTTATTGGAACAACGGTCAGCTTGTTTATAACGGCGCTCTTTGCTTATCCTTTATCACGCAAAGACTTGCCGCTGCGCCGCACGATGTCATTTCTTCTATTTTTCACGATGTTGTTTAGTGGAGGCATGGTGCCCTGGTATATCACCTATGTGACAATGATTGGGCTCAAAAACACACTGTTTGGCATGATTATACCCAATCTATTACTGAGTGCCTTTAACGTTTTGTTGATGCGTAGTTTTTTTGCCAACACGATACCAGAATCTATCGTTGAGTCAGGCACGATCGACGGGGCGAGCGAGCTGACTATCTTCATGAAGCTAGTGGTGCCGCTTTCAGCTCCAATTATCGCGACAGTCGCCCTCTTCAATTTGTTAGCTTATTGGAATGACTGGTACAACTGTATGCTGTTTATCGATAAACCAGATTTGATGAATATCCAGTACCTGATGACCAAGACGCTAAATAATGTACAGTTTCTAATTATGAAGGCGGATACATCCAGTCAAGTAGGCGAACTTCTTTCCAAAATGCCAACCGAAGGTGTTCGAATGGCACTCGCCATTATCGGCGTCGCGCCGCTCCTGGTCGCTTATCCATTCTTTCAAAAATTCTACATCAGCGGTATCACCAGCGGTGCGGTTAAAGGTTAAGAATACGCATCTAGGTTTCCGATAAAAACATAGAGAAGAAGGGATTGGTTACGTTGAAGAAAAAGCTGCAAATCGGAATAACCCTGATCATCATTGTTATGCTAGTTCTGTCCGGATGCGCTCAGAACAAAACAGGAGGTTCCAACACTCCAAAAGAGGATACGAATAACACACCATCCAATGAGACTGGTGCTGCTAGTCTCAAGCCTTACAAAATTACATTGATTTATCCTGGTGCTGTGCCTAAGGATCTAAAGCTTGTTCAGGATGAAATGAGCAAATACTTAACAGAAAAAATCAACGCAACTATCGAATTGAAACCGATTGATTGGGGCTCTTGGACAGACAAGACTAACCTGATGAAAATTTCCGGCGAATCCTTTGATCTCATCTTTACTGCCGGATGGTTTGGTTATGGATTAGACGTATCCAAAGGACAATTTGTAGAACTGACAGATCTCATTGCAAAACACGGTAAAGATATCCCTGCCATTTTGGGCGATGATTTTATGAAAGGCGCACAAATTAGCAACAAGACTTATGGCGTTCCTACCAAAAAGGAATTCGCACAAGGTTTTGGTTTCCTTCTAAACAAAGAATTGGTTGATAAATATAAATTCAATACTGAAGGAGTTAAAACTCTGGAGGAAATGGAAGAAATGTTTAAAGTAATTAAAGAAAAAGAACAAGGTATAGTACCCGTTGTTAGTAATAAATTTGCAAACACTTGGGGAGCAGCTAATTACGATAGCGGTATAATTTCACGTGACAGCAAAGAGTTGAAAGCTATTGATACCCTAGAAGACCCTAAATTTATTGATTTTCTGAAGCGTATGAGACAATGGAATCTTAATGGTTGGTTCGATAAGGATGTTATGACTTCAGATTCTAGCGGTCAAGCAGAGAACATGATAAAAGCCGGCAAAGCCTTTGCAATCGGTTCATCATTGAAGCCTGGTAAAGATAAAGAAATGTCTGTAACAATGGGACTGCCGCTCGTACAAGTTGAGACAGCACTACCTTATACAACAACAGGTGAAGCAAATGGAGCATTGCTATCGATTTCCCGTACTTCCAAGGATCCTGAGAGAGCAATGATGTTTCTTAATATGCTGTATACGGATGCTAAGCTTCTTAATATGCTGGATTGGGGAATTGAAGGTACGCACTATGTTAAAAAAGCAGACAACGTCATTGATTATCCAGAAGGCGTAACAGCTGAGACACAAGGCTATCCGAGCCCAGGCGGTTGGATGTTCGGAAATCAGTTCATCTCATACTTGTGGGCAAACGAAGACGCTGACAAGTGGGAACAATTCGAGAAGTTCAACGAAAGTTCCGAACGCTCTATCGCTCTTGGCTTTACTTTCGATGAGGCACCAGTTAAGGCTGAGAAGGCTGCAGTCGGTAACGTAGATAAAGAGTTCCAGATGGTTCTGAACTCAGGTGCTGTCGATGATGTGGAAGGAACGATTTCCAAGTATAAAGCTAAGCGTAATGCTGCGGGATACCAGAAAATTTTGGAAGAACAGCAGCGCCAGCTAGACGAGTGGGCCAAAGCGAATACGAAATAAGTTATATGCAGGAGTTGGAGAGTAAACCTCCAACTCCTCCTTCTTTTCCAACCTGATGAGATATGCCATAATAAAATGCAAAAGGTATACCGACATGAAGGAATAGGGGAAGAACTGTGATGAATCCTAAAGGCTCTTTGCGTTTCAAGTTAACGGTCGGCTTTATTACCATTACGTTGCCTCTAGTCTGTCTGCTGCTTTACAGTAATTACACGGCCTCCAATTCCGTACGAGAACAAGCGGCGGAGTCGAGCAAAAGTATGATCACACTATATTCTAACCAGATCCAGACTGCGCTTGGCATAGAAACTAATTTTCTATACGATTTAGCAACCGCGGATGTGGATATTCTGTCATTGAACAAGATGGTCTACAACTCTAACGAATATACATTGACCAAGATGCGGATCCTGAACAGCTTAAGCCGATATAATCGGTTTGACAGCACTGTAGATATTCAGTTCGCCTATTCTAACGCATATCTTGATCTGATTCATACCAATATCAAAACAGCCTCTTACGATGAAAATCTGGCCATCAAGCAAGGCCTTCAGGACTTGCTTGACACAGTAAAGCCCGGCAGCCCATTATTTTCAGGGTGGAGGGTAGTTAGCTCTGGTAACATACATGGCTTGGTACGCATTGTGGATTCGGGCGCTGGTGTATACTTGGGAGCATGGGTTCGCCTTGAAAAGCTGATGATTCCTCTGGATCTGATTCAGCTGGGAAGAGAAGGCTTTGCTGCTCTTGCGGATAGTGAGGGGAAACTGATCACCGGAAGCTTCGATGTTGGCGGTTTCGCCGATCCTCCTCTTATTGACTTCTACGAGAAATACCAGAGGATTATGGGAGAAAAAGATACCTACATTGTCGTCAGTAATCCAATTATCTCAACGGATGTTACGCTGGCTGCGTTCATTCCGGAAAAGCGAATGCTTCATAATCTTGCTCGTTTTCGTATGATTATTGCTTGGATTCCGGTATTTGCCGTTGTGATGCTCTCTCTCTATTTGATTTATCTTAACGGTATTATTCTCAGGCCGATGAATGAATTAATAAAAGGCATGCGCACTCTCAAAAGAGGGGACTGGGCATATAGGCTGAACAATTCTCCTTCTAGGGAGTTTTATATGGTCAATGAAACCTTCAATGACATGGCGCATCAAATTCAAAAACTGAAAATTAACGTTTATGAAGAACATATTCGAGCTCATAAGGCGGAGCTTAAGCATTTACAGCTGCAAATTAATCCGCATTTCCTGCTCAACAGCATTAATGTGGTCTATAACCTTGCTCAGCTCAAAAATTATTCCGTAATTCAAGCGATGTGCCTTAATCTAGTGAAATACTTTCGCTTTACGACCAAAACGAGCAAGCAGTTTGTTACTCTCTCCGAAGAGATGGAACATATGGACAGTTATTTGCGTATTCAGCAGCTCCGCTTTCCCGAAAGGATAACCTATCGGTTTGTGATGGATGAGGACTCGAAGAAGGTACAGATTCCTCCCCTGATCGTGCAGCCTTTTATCGAGAATGCAATCAAATACGGTTTCGACTTCATGGATGATCCTTTTCATATTGAGATTCATTCCATAATTGATACCGATCAAAAACGTTGCCGCATTCGGATTGTTGACAACGGCAGTGGATTCTCGCAAGAGCTGCTGGACTCCTTACGGAGTGGTCGCTATTTTCATCAAACAAATGACCAGCATTTGGGCATCTGGAATAGCTATCATCGCTTGCAGCTTCTTTACGGCAACACCTTTCGCTTGGAATTCGATAATTGCGCTGACTCCGGCGCTCTAATAGAGTTGGAGATTCCTGTCGAGGCTCCAGTAGATTAGGGTATAGCGTTGACTCGGATTATAATAGACAGGTTTTTGATTCCAATAGATTTATCATGATAGCAGGAGGCGAAGAGCTTGCAGGTTCTGATTGTTGATGATGAGATGTACTCCGTCATGGGGATAAAGGATGCAATCAACTGGGATGCACTAGGTGTCTCTGCGGTATTCGATGCCTATAACATGAGAGAGGCTGTTAAGATCTTTCAGGAGCAAGAAATTCAAATCATGATTAGTGATATCGAAATGCCGAAAAACACAGGAATCGAATTGCTAGAGTGGGTAAACGAGAATTCCCCGAATACGGAGACGATCTTCTTGACGGCTCACGACGATTTTAGGTTTATGCAGCGGGCCGTCCAGCTCAGCAGCTTTGACTATATGATGAAGCCTGTGGAATATGAAGTCTTGGAAGAAGCGATCCGGAAAGCTATTCTTAGTGTGAATAAGAAGAGTGCAGAACTGGTACAGAGCGAACAATACAAGCCATATTATGAGTTGTGGAACAAAAAAAAGACGCTGCTTAGCGAACGCTTCTGGTACGATCTGCTGTCAGAACGTATTGTGGCTAGAGAGAATGACAACTGCAGCCTGCCAGCTGAGTACGGCATAACATTGAAGCCGGATGATCGACTGCTTCCAGTCATAGTCAGCGTAGAAAATTGGAAGCGGGAACTCAGCACGCGGGATGAGGAAGTGATGGAGTACGCCATTCGTCAATCCTCCTCCGAGCTGTTGATTGCCGACTCACGAGGAGAGGTCGTTCAGACCAAGAACGGTGTCACGTTGGCGATCCTCTACTTCTCACCGGAAGAGGAGTCCACGCTTCGTGATCGTATTGGTGATAGATGCAATATGTATATTGATGCTTGCAGTCAATACTTAAACTGTACGGTATCCTGCTACATCGGTGAGCCTGTGAGACTGCATGAGTTAACGGTGATGTATAAGACGCTGTTGTCCATGGAGTACAATAATCTCAGTGAGTCCAATCAGCTGAACTGGCTTAGCAAGCAGAGTCCAGATCCTTTTCCAGATCCTTGCTTGCCTGACTTTACGGCTTGGGCGCTGCTGCTCGAAAACGGCAAAGAAAAAGAACTGGTTCAGCAGCTGAGGAATAGTCTTCAGGAGCTGGCTTCGGATCGACGATTTGGTGCAAACGCGCTGCAAGCCTATTATCAGGGATTTCTGCAGATGATTCACTACCTGCTGCAGAAGAAAGGTCTCTCTGCCCATCAACTGCTTCAAGACACTAGCGTCCCTCAAATGAAAGCGCCTCCGCGTACGCTAGAGCAGATGGAAGAGTGGGGTATAAATCTGATTCAAAAGGTATATTGCTATCTCTTTCAGGAAGAGTCAGTCATTCCACGTCTTAAAGCATTTATTGCTGATCATCTCAGGGAGAATATCACCCGGGAAATGCTCGCAGAATACGTTCATCTCAATCCTGCTTATCTCTCCCGTTTGTTTAAAAAGGAGGTAGGGATGAGTATTACAGATTATTTGCTTAACGAGAGGATGCGGATTGCCAAAGCGTTGATTGCCAGCTCGACAATGCCGATTTCAGAGATCGCTCAATCGATTGGATATAGTAACTTTTCCTACTTCTCTAAAATGTTCAAGCGTGTCTATCAAGCGAACCCCCAGCAGTTTAGGAAGCTTTCTGGCAGCTCGAACAGCTGAATTGTTCGTTGTTTTTCATCGCCGCCCGATTAATTGGGCGGCTTTTTTTTTGCCGCAGCTTATAGAAAGCAATGAAGTCACCAGTCTGTTAGTAGATAGTCATTATTCTGGTAGAGTGAAATGGGCTGTGTTCATACAATTCAAGTACAGCATTCTTTACAGTGAAAGGAGATCAGCCGGATGAGCAATAAAATGAAATTTCGTGAGGATGGTACCTTCGTCATTGTCCAATTCTCCGATGTGGAGTTTATAGACGCGGGAGATTATGACTCGGATACACCGGAATTTAATCGCTTGACAAGGGAGACAATGGAAAGCGTTATCAAACAAGAGAAGCCGGATCTAATCGTATTTGCCGGTGATGTTACAGCTAGTGCCAGAGGAAATGATCCGATTCAATCCTTACGCGATGCTGTCGCGGTAGCGGAGGAGAGCGGCATACCATGGGCAGCTGTTTTCGGCAATCATGATTCAGAAGGAGCCGTTTCTCGTGAGCAAATGCATGAAGAACAGCTAGCCCACAGCTACTGTGTCGCTGAAGCCGATCCACCGAATGTAAGCGGGTCTGGTAATTATATCATTACTCTTCTTGACCAAAATGATGAAACGGCCGCTGCTTTGTATTTCCTCGACAGCGGTGATTATTCTTCTAACCCATCGGTTGGCGGCTATGACTGGATTCGAAGAGATCAAATTGAATGGTATGTCTCCGAATCGCAGAAATTGTCGTCCATTAACAATGATTCGCCCTTACCAGCATTGGCGTTCTTTCATATTCCTCTGCCGGAGTATCAAGAGGTATGGAATAATCAGACTTGTTTGGGACACTGCTTTGATGGAGTAAGCGCACCGGTTATAAATTCCGGTTTCTTCTCGGCGATGGTGGAGATGGGAGATGTAATGGGGACGTTTGTTGGTCATGATCATGCGAATGACTTTAGCGGAACGCTGCATGGTATCCACCTTTGTTACGGCCGATCTACGCGATATGTGAGTTATGTTGATAATGTCCGCAAGGATCATTTTCAAACGGGAGCAAGAGTTATCCGATTAAAGGCAGGCGAGCGGAATTTCGATACATGGATTCGCCAAAATGACGGAACGATTGCGGTTTTGCCTGAGCATTATCCGAACCAATCCGACTAATTATAAAAGCTTGTGCGAGGAGGCTTGTTGATGAATTGGCAAATATTCGATGTGAATGAGTGGGTTTATCCGGATACTGAATTATCAAATGCAGGGGAGAGAAGCATTAATCTAGAGACGGCGCGAGGCACCTATATTGGCTGCCAAATATTGTTGGAGGGGCTCCCTTCTAATGTGAAAATAACATGGGAATATGTCTCGGCCGATTCTGAATTTGTGAAGAATACGTCCATGTATCAGCTCATTGATGTTCAGGTGAATGAGAATACAGGGCCTGATTATTCCACCGTACCTGTAGGCACTCCAGCCGATTATGTAACACGACTTGCGCCGTTCCGTGTATACGATGCTTTAAAGCCGGTCGGCAAGGAATTCCAAGTACGTGCTGAGAAAGATGCCCTATATGTTTGCTGGAAAGTGGACGAATCCGCAAATTCACATCAGCATGTCGGGGAGCTGCGTTTCCATATTGATGGCAATAGCTATGTCATTCCTGTTGAAATAGAGGTGTTTAAAGCTAAAGTTGCCAAAGAGGAAACGCTGTCGATTACGAATTGGTTCTCATTTGGCAATATTGCAAAGTGGCATAACCTCGAAAAATGGTCGGAGCCCTTCTGGAATATGGTTTACCAATACGGAGAAGCAATGCGCAGGACTCGTCAAACTCATTTCTTAGTCGGCATGGAATTGGTTGATATCAAGGAAACGGAAATCGGCAGCTATGAATTTGACTTCTCGCGTGTCGAGACGTTAATCAAAATGTTTCTAGGTCTGGGCTTCACCCGTATAGAAGGCGGGCATATAGCTGGTCGAAGAGGCTGGGACGATTCATTTTTCGTTTTAAACTATGATACCAACATAAAAGCAACAAGCCCGGAAGGCTATACATTTATATCGCAATACCTATCTTCCTGGAACAAGTTCCTTGCCACTAACGGCTGGTTGAGCTTAACCGTACAGCATATTGCTGATGAACCACTTGAAGAGTCGGCTCAAGATTATCGGGTCTTGGCAGGCATAGTTAGAAAGTTTATGCCGGGGGTTCCACTTATTGACGCAATCATACATACGGAACTGGAAGGGGCATTAGATATTTGGGTGCCGACGAATAGGGACTATGATCGTAACAAATCGGCTTACGAAAGAATCCAGGCTGGCGGTGATACGCTATGGTTTTATACATGCTGGAATCCAGGCGGTCATTATATGAATCGCTTTCTAGATATTCCGCTTCTCAAAACAAGATTTCTGCACTGGGGCAATTACTTATACAAAATGGATGGCTATCTCCATTGGGGATTGAATTATTACCTGGAAGGCCAAGATCCATTTGAATTGACGAATCCCATGCTTGCTCCAGGAGTTCATGCCAAAAAGGTGCCTGCCGGCGATACCCATATCGTCTATCCGGGTACGGATGGACCTTGGCTAAGCATGAGGCTGGAGTCGATGAGGATGGGCATTGAGGATTATGAATTGCTTCAACAGATAGCTCAAGCTGACCGTAAAATAGCGGATAAGCTAGTAAACTCCTGCATGACAAGCTTTACAGAAGCAACTACCGATGCAGCAGCATTTCAGCAAGTACATCGACGATTGCTAGAAGCCGCATCCATCTGATTCATACCTTACTAACACCATAACTTCCTGCTAAGCGCTTGATATTTTTATTTATCAGTTTCTTAGTGGGGAGTCCCCACATCATTTTCATCAACCTACGCATGAGAATGGAGCGATAGACGTGTCCTTGCTGCGTAAGCTTTCGATTCGTTCACAGTTATCCATAATCGCGTTATCCATCACCTTTGTCTTATTTTTCATCTTATGCACCAGTTATTTGCAAATGGCTAAGATCATTAGCTCAAACAGTGAAAAATATTCGAGCGAGATTGTAGATATGATCCCTAAAGACGCACTGATGCGCGACATGAACGCGATTCGCTTTTCTTTTATTTGGATATTTATGTTTGGAGCTGTTTTCGCAGCAGTTATGTTCATTATTATTACAAGCAACATTTTGCTTCACAAGAACGATTCCTTAGCGAAAGAGCTTCTGGATACAAATGCGGTGCTTTCCTTCATGCAGCTAGAGAAGAAGAAAGCTGAGCTTGCATACCTGCGCTGCCAAATTAATCCTCATTTTCTCTATAATACGCTGGAAATGATCAAAGGAATGGCTGCAGTAAAAGGGGTTCTTGAGATTAGAGAGGCTGCCGCTTTGCTTGGAAGTATATTTCATTACAGCGTTAAGGGGGGAGGAAATGTTCCCCTGGACACGGAGCTTTCTATCATCGATTCATATTTACAAATTCAAAAGCTGCGTTTTGGTACCCGCTTTAGTGTGATATTTGATATCGATGGTCTTGCCCGCAACTGCCATGTGCCGAAGATGATCTTGCAGCCAATTGTCGAAAATGCGGTTTATCACGGACTAGAGTTAAATGAGAAGCAAGGTTTATTAAGGATAAGCGCAAATCTGGATGTGTACAGAGACTTGATTATCGTCATTGAGGACGATGGTGTAGGGATGAATCAAGCTCAACTGGAGCGGGTCCAATCTACATTGTTGGACTCGGAGCCGAGTGGATTGCTGATAGGCGAGAGAGATAACAGCATCGGTTTTGCCAATGTGAATGTAAGGATCAAGCTGATTTGTGGTTCAGAGTATGGACTTGATATTGCTAGCAAGGAAGGTGAAGGAACTCGGGTAACGGTGAAGCTGTCGACGAAGGGGGAATTTTCGAATGTATTATAAGGTTCTGCTAGTTGATGATGAAGCATGGGTTGCTGAGAGTCTTAAGGCGAGTGTTAATTGGCATGCTTATGGGTTTAAGGTTGTAGGAATGGCTCATAACGGGACAGAGGCACTGACCATGTTTGAAGCTATGCTTCCGGATATCGTATTCACCGATATCCGTATGCCAGGTATGAATGGTCTGGAGCTAATTAAAAAAGCACGCGAGCTTCCGCATAAAGCGCAATTTATTGTCGTAAGCGGCTATGCAGAATTTGCTTATGCGCAGAAGGCGCTCACTTATGGTGCGCTTGCGTATTGCCTTAAGCCGTTCGATGAACAGGATATTATATCGATCCTAAGCAAATTTAAGAAAAATAATGAAGCGCAACATGAGACAGCTGAAAATCCACTTCAATTATTTTTGGAAGAACCAAACGAAACGAATCGCAATAGGCTTACACACAAGCTCGAGCAATATGGCCTAATCGATGGCTTTAATAATGGAGTTGGCCTAATCGTCTGTTCCACTATCGGTAATGAGTCAGTACAGGCTTCAGAGAACTATTTGCAGGTTAAGATCGGAAGATCAAAGTCTCTGTATCTCGTGGCGTGGGCTCAATTGGAGAAGACAATTAATGAAATAAGCAAAGGGATGCCTGATCGGATCCGTGGAATTGGCGTAAGTGAAAAAATAACAGAAATAGAGAAACTAAAGGAATCGGTTGAAATCGCGAATTCATTAGCTGATCATTATTTTATTGCTGGTAAAGCAGCGATATTTCGCAAAAAAAACCCGATACGCAAACCTTTTAACGAAATGCTGAAGAGAATTGATGATGCTATTCGAATAGGTGATATAGCTGCTGCGAATGTTGCTTTTGACCAAGTACTCGTCCTGTTCAGAGAAGGAAGTCTGACTATGACCCATGCACTCCAGCTTTATAATATCGTACTTTCATTCATGTACCAGTTTGGAATTGAGCTGTCCGATAAGATGTTATATAGCAATGAACTGCTGCTTGCTTCTTTTGGCTCTCTATCTGAAATGATTCATTGTTTACGTCAATATGTAAGCAGATATATTCTTGAAGCGACCGAAAACGTCTCACAAGAAATTAGCAATGAAACCTTTAGAGCTATTCTGAACTATGTGAATCAAAATTACATTCAAGATATATCGATACAGAGCTTATCGATCAAGTTTTATACAAACCCTAGTTATATCAGTCAATTATTCAAAAAGGAAGTAGGTGAGACGTTTACAGCATATATCGCCAAATTACGCATTACCTATGCCTGCAAGCTGCTTGGGAATACTAATTTAATGGTGGGTGAAATTGCAGAAAAGGCGGGATATCAGGATTATTTCTACTTCACAAAAATTTTCAAAAAAGTTGTTGGTACCACGCCATCAAGGTTCCGTGCGGAGATGAAGCTCGCGTAGGTGCTTCTTTTATTAGAGGGTATACCTGCTCACGGTGTAATAGTATGTAAAATTTTTAGATAATCTATCGTTATTTATTATGAGATTTGATGGACCTTATCGTTTAGGTTTTTTATGTAGAAAAAGTATGAATTTGTACAGATACCTCGCTTTAAACCAAACTCTTATAATTAGGATTACAACCAAATGTAACCGCTTTCAAATATACTCCAATCCTTATACATTAGGCGATCATTCATTTGGGTTTAGTAAGGAATGTATCCAAAAAATGATATTAAGGGGGAAAGAAGAATGAAGCTAAAATTATTAACGATGATGCTGGTTTTTGCAATGTTGGTATTTACTGGCTGCTCGCAAAATTCCGGATCTAATGCGCCTAAGGATGAGCCAACCCCGGCTCCTACAACGGAGACCGTCGAGGAGACGGCAACGGAAGCGCCACCTTCAACTGCGCCAGTCGATGAGAAGATTGACTTCAAAGGCGGAACGATCCGCATCGGGCAATGGTGGGGAATGGAAAACTATTTGAATGAGGAAGAGAAGGAAATGCAACGCAAAGCAGAGGAAAAATACAATGTGAAAATTGAGTATGTAACCGTACCTTTCGCTGAGATTCAATCAAGAATAGTAACAACTTCCGTAGCAGGGCAGCCTTTTGCCGACATTATTATGATTCCGACGGAATGGGCGATTCCGAAGATGGTTAGTGAGGGGTATCTTCGCAATATTGACGACCTAGTGGATATGAAAGACCCTAACTGGAATCAAGTTATGTTGAAGAATGGCAGCTACGGCGGAAAGCAGTACAGCTTCACTGACAAGGACAATAACGGCAATGGATTCTACTATAACAAAACGTTAATTCAAAAATTCGGTTTGGAAGATCCTTATGAATTGCAGGAAAAGGGCGAATGGACTTGGGATAAGTTTCTAGCGATGACCAAAGCCGCTACGAAGGATGGCGTATTCGGCGTAACTCCTTATGATACAGCTTCGAGCCTAACGCTTCCTTTCATTTACTCCAATAACGGATCTGTAACGAAAGATGACCAAATTACATTTGAGGGACCGGAAGCATTAGAAGCTATACAGTTTGTCTCCGATTTATACAATGTTCATAAAGTTGTGGGCGGATCTTTTGTGGAAGGCAAAGCGCTATTCTATCCTGGAGCTCGTTGGGTTTCAGCAGATTTCAATGGCAGCTTGGCCGATGACTGGGGTTATGTATTCTTTCCTAAGGGTCCTAAAGCAACCGATTATGTTGTTCCAATAACTGTAAACATGTGGCATCTGATGGCGGATGTAGAAAACCCTAAAGCAGTTATGACAGTTTGGCAGGAGCTTTATGAGAGAAACCCTGAAAAAGGCTATGATGGCGTAATTCATGGAGAAGAAGCTAACTTTAGAAGTGAAGAGGGCCTCAATACGCTGCGTAAAATGCTTGGTAACGGAACGGTGATGCAGTTCTTTGCCTATGATGGCTTTCAGGGTTATTTCGATGAAGCGATTAATAATATCATGACAGGAAAAGCGACACCTGCAAGTGAGCTTGCGAGAATTAAACCGCTTGCTCAGGCTGCAATTGATGTGACTTTGAAGAAATAGGATTTGGTTGCATAAAACGCTGCGCGCACCCCAATTCATTACTATGGTTGGGGTGCTGCTCATAAGCGGGAAGGGGGATTCCATATGGCCAACGTCAATAAATATGGAATAGTCAAGGTAGTACTTTTAGTGACGCTATCTGCTGTGTGCATCCTGCCCCAGAGCTTTCAATCAAAGGGGATGTCCACGGTAAAGGCAGCCTCAAATGCTGCTGATACATCTGAAGCTATCTCGGAGCAGATGCTCGGTAGTAAGAGTGAGAACGGATACGACCAATATTTGGTGAAGCATCAGAATGCGCCTAGGCCAGGGCAAGAGATTATCATCCCAGGAGATACCTTTTCTAAAGTGGTAGACATGAAGGCTAACGTCGTTAACGACATGGCTGGATTGGCGGGCAATGCGGTTGAATCGGATGAAACGGGAAGTATCTCATGGGAGTTCGATGTAGCGAATGAAGGCTTATATAATATTGCAATAAATTTTTATCCTATGGAGGGTAAGGGTGCGGATATTGACCGCGAGCTGCTGGTTGATGGAGAAGCGCCGTTTGCTGAGAGCAGAAATTTGGTGTTCGGAAGAGTTTGGACGAGCAAAGCGGAAATTGCACGTGATAAGCGTGGGAATGACACCCATGTCCAGCAGGTAGAGCTGCCGATGTGGCAGGAGACGTACGCACAAAGTGCGGATGGTCGCCACAATGAACCCTATTTATATTATTTTACTCCAGGGAAGCACAGCATCACTTTAGTTTCCGCAAAGGAAAAGATGCTGATTCGTTCTATCAAGCTGAACCAAGTTGAACAAGCAAAGGATTACGAAGCGGTTGCCGCTGAATATGAATCGAATGGTTATAAAGATGCTTCTGATGTCATGATCAAGGTTCAAGGGGAATTAGCGGATTTGAAGTCAAGTCAAGTACTTTATCCGATGATGGATCGCAGTAGCCCGTCTACCGAGCCTTATCATATGTCTCAAATCCGACTCAATACGATTGGCGGCTTCAACTGGGCGGAATCCGGTCAGTGGATGACTTGGGATATAGAAGTGCCGGAAGATGGACTTTATTATATCGGCATTAAATATAAACAAAGCTTTCAACGAGGTATGATTTCTTATCGCAAAATGTATATTGACGGCAAGCTGCCGTTTCAGGAGGCTGATGGCATTGCCTTTGGTTTCTCAACGAACTGGGAAATGAATGAGCTTGGAGACGGGAAGAGTCCGTACCAATTTTATTTAACGAAAGGCAAGCATGAGATTAAGCTTGAAGTGACACTCGGAGAAATGGCATTGCTGCTGCGAACAGTGGAGTCCAGCGTGCTGGATCTAAATTATATTTTCCGGCGCATTATTATGGTGACGGGCACGGTACCGGATGAATATCGGGATTATCAGCTTGACAAAAAAATTCCAGAGATGATTGAAGTTTTCACCAAACAAATGGAAGTGTTGAAATCTATAGTTGAGCGTGTAGAGAAAATATCTGGTGGCAGCAGTGATCGCACAGCTTCATTGAATCGGCTCATTTTTCAGCTGCAAGACATGGTAGATGCTCCAGAGACAATAGCACGCCGGTTAGAGACGTTCAAATCCAATACAAGCTCATTAGGAGATTGGATTTATTCCATCAATTATATGCCTTTATCGATTGATTATCTTGTCATCGCCTCACCTGATAAGAAAATGCCTGCTGTCAAAGCGAAGTTTTTCAAAAGAATGAAGCATCAAGTGGGCAAGTTCATGCTCTCTTTCTTCACCGATTACAATGTGCTCGGTTCGACGGAGAAAGGCAGTAAAAAAATCACGGTGTGGATGACGCAGGGGATTGATCAGGCAAAAATTGCGAAGCGGCTTATTGATGAGTCATTTACTCCTGAAACCGGAGTTGCCGTCGACATAAAAGTGGTCAGTGAAGGCGTGCTCATGCAAGCCATGCTGGCAGGACGCGGTCCTGATGTTTCCTTCGCTCTGCCGGAAGATAAGCCAGTCAATTATGCCTTGCGGAATGCAGTGGAGGATTTATCCAAATATCCTGGGTTCAACAAGGTGAAGCAGCGCTTCCATGAGAGCGCTTTAGTTCCTTATGAATTCAATAAGGGAACATTCGCACTGCCTATTGAGCAGCAATTTCCGGTTTTATTTTATCGGAAGGATATTCTTGAGGAAATGAATCTGGAAATTCCGCAAACATGGGAGGATGTCTTTGAGATTATTCCTGAGCTGCAGAAGCAAAACCTGTTGTTCGGCTTCCCTATTCAGGTTTTGGTGAAAACGGGGGCGAACGTACAAGATAACGCTACATTGCCGGTTAACTTTACATTCGGAACGATGCTGTTCCAAAACGGCGGGGAAATTTATCGCAAAGGTGATAAAGCCAGCGCACTAGATACTGAGGTGTCCGTAAAATCATTTATCGATTGGACGGAATTATATACGACCTATAAGCTGCCGTTAACGACCGACTTCGTGAACCGTTTCCGCAGTGGAGAGATGCCAATCGCGATTGCYGACTATACGAGATTCAATCTCATCAACGTCGTTGCACCGGAGCTGAAAGGACTATGGAATTTCACCCTGGTTCCAGGACTTGAACAGGCTGACGGCACTATTCGCCGGGAAGTGCCTGCAACTGGAACCGCTGCTATTATGCTGAAGGACAGTAAGCATAAGGAGGAAGCATGGTCCTTCCTAGATTGGTGGACCAGCACGGATGTGCAGGCGAAGTACAGTCTTGAAATTGAAGCCATTTTCGGGCCGGCTGGAAGAACTTCCACAGCTAATCTGGAAGCGGTGGCTCGGATTCCTTGGCAGGTGAAGGATTACAACGTATTGATGGAGCAGTGGAAATGGGCAAAGGGATTGCCTGAGGTTGCTGGCGGATATTTCACTGGCCGTCATCTTGACAATGCGTTCCGCAGCGTCGTTATCTCTAACGAGGATCCACGTGAAGCGATAGACCATTATACGAAATTTATTAATGAGGAAATTGTGAAAAAGCGAAAAGAGTTCGGCTTGCCAAACTAGAGAGAGGGGGCGGTTGTATTGTCAGGCCCAAATCAAGCAAGCGTTGAATTGCAGGGTCCAAGCAGATTGAAGAGGCAGCCTAGCGAGAGGCGGAAGAGGCTTGCTCATCTACGGGGCGAGATTAGTGTGAAACGGCATGGGTATGTACTCCTTGCTCCATATTTCATACTCTTCTTTATCTTCACCGCCTTCCCAGTCCTTATGGCATTCGGACTTAGCTTCACGGATTTTAATGTACTTGAAGCGCCAGGGTGGGTGGGTTGGGAAAATTATGCCAACTTGTTCGTCAAGGATGAAGTGTTTCTAATTGCGTTGAAAAATACGCTGCTGTTCGCGGTGATAACCGGTCCGCTCAGCTATATCGTTTGCTTCTTTCTGGCATGGCTCATCAACGAGCTTTCACCTAAGATAAGGTCTGTTATAACGCTTCTATTTTATGCGCCTTCGATTTCAGGAAATGTATATTTGATATGGCAAGTTGCCTTCTCTGGCGATTCTTTCGGCTATATCAACGCATTCCTGATGAAATGGGGATTTATTCTTGAACCGATTCAATGGCTGCAGGATCCCAAATACATGCTGGCGATTATTATGCTGGTTCAGCTCTGGTTAAGCCTCGGTACAGCCTTTCTGGCTTTTATCGCTGGATTACAAGGAATGGATATGACGCTAATTGAAGCTGGTGCGATCGATGGAATAAGAAATCGCTGGCAGGAGCTGTGGTTTATTACATTGCCTTCACTGCGTCCGATGCTGATGTTTGGCGCGGTTATGCAGATTACATCTTCGTTCGCAGTCGCAGATGTGGCAACAAGCCTAGTCGGCTTCCCAAGCCCGCAGTATGCGGGACATACAATAGTAACGCATCTGAATGATTTCGGGACGATCCGTTTCGAGATGGGCTATGCTAGTGCGATTGCAACCGTATTATTCGCGATTATGCTAGGCTCGAACTTGGTCGTGCAGAAATTGCTTCGGAAGGTGGGTGACTAGAGAGCATGAATATAAGCTTTCGTCTGCGTCGAGAGAAGAAACTCAATCGTTCCCTTCCTGTTGATATAGCTCTATTTCTAATATTGCTAGGAGCGGGAGCATTCATGGCAGTGCCTTTCGTTTTCATGATCAGCACTGCGTTAAAGCCTTTGGATGAGATGTTCCTGTTTCCTCCCACATTTATTGTACGTTCTCCGACAGTGGATAATTTTTATGATTTGTTACTTATTTTTTCTGATTCATGGGTACCGCTTTCTCGCTATGTGTTTAATACGGTCTTTGTTGCATTAACCGGCACGGTCGGGCACGTCATTTTAGCTTCCATGGCAGCGTATCCGTTGGCGAAGCTGAAGCTTCCAGGCGGCAATATCCTATTCGGGATTGTTATCCTATCGCTGATGTTTGCATCTCAGGTAACTTCCATTCCCAACTATTTAACGATTACGTGGCTGGGTTTGCTCGACTCTTATTGGGCGCTGATTTTCCCGGCTCTAGCAACTTCGCTGGGGTTGTTTCTAATGAAGCAATTTATGGAGCAAATCCCTGATGCGATAATTGAAGCCGCGAAGATTGATGGTGCGAGCGAGTACCGGATCTTTTGGACCATAGTCATGCCAATGGTTAAGCCAGCGTGGCTAACGCTTATTATTTTTTCCTTTAAAGGCTTATGGGGAACAGGCAGCGGGGGCCAAGGCGCTTCCTATGTGTTTAGTGAACAGTTAAAAACGATGGATTATGCCTTTAGCCAAATTTTGTCCGGAGGATTTGCTCGTTCAGGACCGATGGCTGCCGCTGCGCTCATTATGATGCTTGTGCCGGTCACGATCTTTATCGTGACGCAAAGCAGCGTGATTCAGACAATGTCGACATCAGGCCTGAAAGAATAAAAGAGAAAGGGGGAACGCAATTGGCGTCCATAAGGGGCATTGCATCATTTCTTATCCTTATGTGCTTCATTACCGGCTTCGCTGTTCCGGCTTATGCTCTGCCTGATCACGGATACAACTATTCCTACTGGAAAGAGGCGGAGCCTGCGCCATATCCATATCTGGCCGAGAAGCATGTGGACGGATCGGAGCTTGGTATCGGCCATTTTAATGTTCCGCAGGATTTATTTGTTGCCAAGGATCATCGGATTTATATCGCAGACACAGGAAACGATCGTATCGTCAGCTTAGATGAGAATGGCAAACTTATTCGTACGATAGACGGCTTCGACAATAACGGCAAGAAGGAAACCTTCAACAAGCCCTATGGCGTATTTGTCGATGCTTCACAAAATATTTACGTAGCGGATACGTACAACAATCGGATCGTTAAGCTCAGCAATGATGGAACTCTCATTCAATTGTTCGGAGCTCCTGAGTCCAGTATAATCCCGGAAGGGTTTCAATATTTCCCCTTCAAGCTGTACGTTGATAAGTTTGATCGGATTTACGTGATTGCACAAGGTGCCTTTGAGGGGATTATGGAGCTTGACGCTTCAGGCGGTTTTAAAGGTTATATCGGAACGAACAAAGTGAGATTTAATCCAACTGACTTGCTGTGGAAACGTTTATCGACCAAGGAGCAAGTCGGGAAAATGGAGTTATTCCTGCCAATTGAATTCAGTAATTTGGATGTCGATGATCGCGGCCTAATCTATGCCGTATCTTCGGAGGCTAATTCGAATACACCAATTAAGAGGTTTAATCCCAGTGGGGAGGACATATTGCGCCGTGAAGGCTATTTCCCTCCGATGGGAGACATTTCGGTTATTCGTCTTGACCCCACAAAAAGTGTAGTGAGTGACCAAAAAAATAGAGGAAGCTCCAGATTCATTGATGTAGTATCCGATGAAAGCGGCATGTATAGCGGCTTAGACTCCACTCGCAACCGCATCTTTACCTATGACCGCGATGGCAACCTGCTCTATCAATTTGGGGGAATAGGCACACAGGCTAATAACTTTCAAAAACCGGTTGCCCTTTCAATGCTCGGAGAGCGAATAGCGGTTCTGGATAATGAGATGAACCGGATGACGATTTTTGCGCCGACTCGCTATGGCAAACTAATCCGGCAAGCTGTAAAGGCCCATTATGCGGGCAAGGTGGATGAAGCTGCTGATTCATGGAATAAGGTGCTTCAATTAAACGCTAATTTCGATATCGCTTATATTAGTATGGGCAAAGCGTTTCTTAAGAAAAATGAGAACAAGATGGCCATGAATTATTTCAAAAACGGAAATAACAGGAAGTATTATTCAGAAGCTTTCAAACAATACCGCAAGCAATATGTATGGGAACATTTTGGTACCATTATGACGGTTCTACTCTCCGCTGCCGCGCTCTTCGTTGCAATCCGTATCTATTGGGTCAGAAGAAAGCCGAAGCTCTACTTTGTTGAAACCAATATTGTAAAAGCGCCTTTCTATACAATGATGAGACCTTTCAACGGATTCYGGGAGATGAAGTATGAACAGAAGGGTCGAGTGAAAATTGCGCTGATTATTCTGTTGTTACTTGTCGTGACGATGATTTTGAAGCGGCAATACTCTGGCTTTGTTGTTAATTTCAATAAGCTAAGCACACTTAACAGCGTGGATGAGCTCATCTATATTGTGCTGCCATTTATTTTGTTTTGTGTGGCTAACTGGTCACTGACAACATTAATGGACGGTGAAGGAAAGTTTCTTGAGATTATTACGGCTGTTGGTTATTCGCTGCTGCCGTTCATTATTTTGTACCTGCCGCAAGTCGTATTCAGTAATATGATTACGCATGAAGAAGCCCCTTTTTATTATTTGATTGAGTCTGCAGCTATTTGCTGGTTTTTGTGGTTGTTGTTCGTGGGTATGATGACCATTCACCAATACTCTATTTTCAAAACACTACTGACTTTATTCCTCACCGTTGTAGTCATGGTTTTTATTGTTTTTCTATGCATCCTTTGTTTTAGCTTACTGCAGCAGATGACCACTTTCATACTTTCAATCTATTCAGAAATCAGGGCAAGAGCGTGAGGAGGTGCGTACATGAGTAAGGGAAAGAAACGGACGATATTGATGATGCTCTGCTGTCTTATTGCAGCATCATGCCTATACGAAACCATGTTCAGAAGCGAGATGGAGGCTGCGAACGAGAGTCAGAAAGTGAAGAAAGATAACCACGAAGTGACTATCGCTTCTGAAATGAGAGCACTTCCGGGTGGAATGGGTATGATTGCTGAGAATGAGTATCTGCAGCTATTTATCGATAAGAAGACGACTGAGGTCAGTGTGAGGGAGAAACGCAACGGGCAAGTATGGTCGACCAATCCCATTGATCATGCCAAAGATACGATTGCAACGGCAATTAATAAAACCAATCTAGCCTCACAGCTGATTATTTCGTATTTCAATGACAAAGGGCATGAGTCCTTTATGAACAATGAAGAAGAGAGCATTAAGAAGAATCAGTTTGAGATTGCTCTCGTTGATAACGGCGTCAAAATCACTTACGAAATCGGAAGCTCAGAGAAGGGTCTAAGTTCTATCCCAAAAGCTGTCGGCAAAGAACGGTTTGAAGAACGAATCTTGAACAAAATTGCGGATGAAGCCGTTAGAAATAAGCTTCGTACTCGTTTTTTCTACAACGAGGAGAAGCAGCAGTATGAGCGCAAAAAAATGCAGGATTATGTCGTAAAGGACGTCGTGGCAGTTCTTGAGTCCATCGGCTATACGGCTGAAGATGCACAAGAAGATAACCAGATGGTGGAGAGTGGGGATCAGGCAGAAAATGTAGCACCTCGATTTACTATCCCGCTTATCTACCAGCTTGAGGGTGAGAATCTCATTGCACGAATTGCAACGGATGAGGTGATGGATTCGGACGCATTCCCCCTTCATACGATGCAATTACTTCCATTTTTCGGAGCCGCTGATAATGAGGCTGAAGGTTATATGTTTGTGCCGGATGGATCAGGAGCACTCATTTATTTGAACAATAACAACCATGCAGCACGTGCCTATGAGGTTCCGCTGTATGGCATCGATCAGACACCGCTGCAAAATTCGAGAACTGAGGTTCAATATACACAGGTTTCTAGATTTCCTGTTTTTGGAATGAAGCAAGAGAATCACGCGATGTTTGCCATTATTGAACAGGGCGATGCCCAGGCAACAATAACGGCGGATACGAGCGGCAAGCTGAATAGCTATAACCGGGTAGGTGCCACTTTCAAAATGAAAGATATGGAACCAGTTGTGTTTAGAACGGGCTCGGTTACCAAGCAGGTTCCTAAATACTCGGAGATGTATGATAGTGGCCTTCAAATTCGCTATGCTTTTTTAGAAGACTCTTCTGCTGATTATACGGGAATGGCTAATTACTACAGGGACTATCTAATTAAGCACTATGGCTTGACTCGGCATAAAAGCGGGGGCGACACGCCATTCGTTCTGGAGTTAATCGGCTCAATTCCAGTTCGTAAAAACTTTCTAGGTATTCCTTATCCATCTACTGAAGCGGTAACTACCTATTCACAGGCGATAGAAATACTGGAGTCTTTGCAGCAACGTGACATATCCCAAATCCAGCTCAAATATTCAGGTTGGTTTAACAAGGGCGTTCAGCACAGGCTGCCTTCATCGATCAAGCTGGATTCTATTCTTGGTGGAAAAAAGAAGTTTGAGAAATTATTAAATTATGCAGAGGAAAACAATATCGAGGTATATCCGGACGTTGCTTTTCAGAGGGTTTATGAAAACGGCAAGGGCTTTCAAGCATCAAAAGATGCCACGCGCTTCCTTAATCGTAAATTTGCTAAAAGCTTCGATGATGATATTGTAACAACCAATCCTTCAGATATGCTCTACTATTTGCTCTCACCTCGTAAATTGACGGGTGTGGTAGATAAGTTTCTGAAGAACTATAAATCATTTGACTCCGATGGCGTTTCCTTACGTGATTTGGGAGAGGATTTAAACAGTGATGTTACCTCTCATGAAACCGTTAACCGACAGGAAGCCATAGGGATTATCGGTGATAACCTGCAGAAGATTAAAGAAGAAACCGGGAAAATCATGCTTAGCGGAGGGAATGCTTACACATTGCCGTATGCGAAGACGATCGTAAATGCTCCGCTCACGAGCAGTGAATTTAATATTGCTGACGAAGATGTGCCATTCTACTCTATGGTCTTGCACGGATATGTGGACTATGCCGGAACGCCTATAAACCTCGGCCGTGATCAAGATCAGAGAACCGCCTTGCTAAAAACGCTGGAGACAGGATCCAATGTATTTTATCAATGGTTTTACGCACAGCCTACTATGATTCGTGATACGAAGCTGAACAGCTTATATTCTCCGCATTATGGAGATTGGTTTGAGGAGGCCGTTCAACTATATAACGAATCCAATGCCATCTTAAGAGATGTGCAGGATCAGACGATTAAGGGTCACCGCAAGTTAGCTGATGAAGTATTCGAAACAACGTTTGAACAAGGCAAAAAAATAATAGTGAACTACAATAAATCTGCGGTAACGGTAGACGATATTTCTATTGAAGCACAGGGCTACCGCGTGATCGGCGGTGGATTATGATGAAGCGTAAAAGTCCGACGCTGCAGCAGAAAAAGTCTAGAYTAGGCATTCTTTTCGTAACACCTTGGTTTCTAGGTTTTGTTTTCTTGTTTAGCATTCCATTGTATAAGTCCTTTCTGTATAGCTTAAATACGCTAACTCTTGGTAAGGGCGGCTTCGATACCAAATATGAAGGATTTTCATTTTATAAGCAGCTATTTATGTCGCATCCAACGTTCAATCGAACGCTGATTGAGGCAATTTCTGATATTTTGATTAATGTGCCGTCTATTACGATATTTAGTTTATTTGTCGCAACGTTGATTAATCAGAAATTTAGAGGAAGGATATTTGCGCGAGCCGTATTTTTTCTTCCGGTACTTCTTGCAGCCCCCGTGCTATCACTAGAGAACAGTTCTGAGATGGCATCCATTGCCTCATCGATTACGGGTTCTTCAAGTGAGGATGGAGGCTTTGCTTTTACTAGCTTTGAGCTTCAGCGAATGCTGGTTGAGGCGGGTGTAGGTAATGGGATTATTAGCTACATTACAGGATCAGTCGATCGAATTTATGAAATTATCAGCTCATCTGGTGTGCAGATACTGATATTCCTTGCAGCGCTCCAATCGATCTCACCATCTTTGTATGAAGCAGCGAAAATTGAGGGGACGACCGGCTATGAAGCGTTCTGGAAAATTACTTTCCCGATGCTTAGCCCTATTTTACTGACGAATATCGTGTATACCGTTATTGATTCCTATAGTACAAACGCATTAAGCCAGATGATAACGGATACGGCGTTTCAAACACTTAATTTCAGCCTCAGCGCTGCGATGGCGTGGGTGTACTTTCTTATCGTATCCGTCATTCTACTTGTGACTATGACACTCGTTTCACGCAAAGTATTTTATTACGATTAACAGGCAAAGGGGGGGAATACAGTGAAGCTGGCCATCCGTTCAAGCGCAACAGCTTGGAGAGAACGTGCAAGGCGATTCAGCCTGCTTAATTGGAGTAAGCATTGGAGCTGGGTGACTGTTCGAACGATACTCGTGATCGGTTTTTGCTTTGTGATTTTATATCCGCTGTTTTTCAAGCTATCGGTGTCGTTTAAGGATCGTGTGGATTTGTATGATACGACCGTACTTTGGATTCCGAAAAACTTCACATTAGATACGCTGAAAATTGCTTTTGAGGCGCTCCGCTATCCGAAGACATTCATGAGCTCATTTACGATTGCGGGAGTTTCGACTCTCCTGCAAGTGATTTCCTGTTCTCTGGCGGCATTTGGATTTGCGCGATTGCGCTTTAAAGGGAGTAAGATTTTATTCGGGGGCGTTATCTTTACTATTATCGTGCCTGTGCAAACGATTATGATTACAACTTATCTCAATTATCGTTACTTCGATGTATTCGGTCTTATCGAGTTGTTCACTGGACAGAAGGGGATTAATCTTCTGGACAGCTATTGGCCATTTATTCTTCAATCTGCTACCGGCATGGGAATAAAGAGCGGTTTGTTTATCTTCATTTTTCTCCAGTTTTTCCGAGGCATTCCTATGGAGCTGGAGGAGGTTTCTTACATTGATGGATGTACCGTTTTTCAATCGTTTTACCGCATCATGCTGCCTAATGCCATTCCATCGATCGTTACAGTTGTCCTATTCTCGTTCGTTTGGCAGTGGAATGACAATTATTTCGTCTCTCTATTCCTGACATCAACAGATGTATTATCGACCAAGTTGCCTGTCATGTGGGCTTCCTTCTCTATGACGGACCCACTCTATGCCTATATGGTTAAAAACGCGGGCGAGCTGCTGTTTATTGCACCGATCGTACTTTTGTATATGTTTGCACAGCGCTATTTCGTAGAAAGCGTAGAGCGCAGCGGATTGATCGGGTAAATGATCAATGAAGTATTTAGTTATCTACGCAAAAGACTCGAGCACATACCATCTCAGAAAACACAACGGTCCCAACCAAATTAAAATAAGTAAGGGGGGAGCCGGCATGCTTTGCGAGCATGCCGGCATTTTTATATGAAAGCTGTTATTGCATTCGTTATATTATCTCTGTTCATTCTCTATTTTTTGTTTCAGCCCAGCGTGGAGAGAACCTTACATATAGGGATCAAGTACTGCAAAAAAAAGGCATATGAGGCCGCGCATTTAGTAGCGCTGGATGGTCGCTTAACGGAAGAGGTCAAAGAGGAAATCATTGGTCAGCTAGAGAAAGCTTATTTTCGACGTGATAAAATTGATTTAAAGGGTCCAGCTATTGCAGCTACTCGTGGGGAAATTATTGAAGTATCTTTACAGTACCTACAAGGTCCGCGCAAATTTTCAATCTGTTTGGTAGCGACGAGGAAAGAGATTACTACTACCCCATTACGATTATGAGCGAATATATTGAGGAACGGCCATGAAATGGGTAATGACGGTAATATTACTTACACCAATCTTGATATTATTTAGCGCTTGGAATCTATGAAGACAAAAGAAAACAAGCATCAAAAGATAGGACAGATTTGAAAAACGAAACCACTTATAAGTAAAGACAAGGATAAGGATAACCAGGATAAGCGGTATACTATCAGCTAGCCAATGAGATCGATCAGTGGGTGATAAGGCCATAAGACCAAAAATTAGGATGAAGATGAAGATCATTAATTTTAAAGGTTTATTTCGAGCAAAAGGAATGCTTGTACTTGTCCAATCCAGTCGTTCATTAGTCATGGGAATTTCACTCCTTACATTGGTGACAGTATGGTTCCCGGTTTTAAGAAAGTAAATACAAAACGCTGGCAAGTTATGAATCATCAAATCAAATTTTAATCACCGCAGCAAAAAAGAGTGAATAACGAAGACCGTGGGAGGTGCTAGATGCAAGAGAAGGTCATGTTGTGTTTTTTAAACGGGTAGCTGGGATAGTATTAACAGATTTATCCCAGACAACCCAATTGGAATAGAAGTCATTTAGAGGAGCCAGATGGTAAGTAAGTATAGATATGGTGGAGTAAAGACTTTAATTGCTTATTTGGATGAGGTTCCAGAAGCTCAAGCTCATTAAACGTACTTTTAATGCGGTTGCCTTTCAATCGAATGTACGGTTTTAATTTCTTTGATTTCTTCTTCATGCTAATCGCCAAGACCTCCTGAAGTTTATGATATTAGATTACTTTATGTTTAAGGATATTAGCTCGCTTGTGCATTCGCCAGTGACAGATAAGTTCAATGCCGGGAACATTGTGCTGGATAAGTAGGAAAACCATTTGAATATTGTAATACAACAAAAATCCTCGGCAAATATGGCTGAGGATAAGAGGGTAAATATAATCCTTTAGAGGGGTAAAGTGACAGTCAACAGTGAAAATAGTTGAAAATTCAACAGTTTCAATTCAACTCCGAGGTTATTAGCCTGATGGTTAAAAATGTATTTCATTAGCTGATTCGTTGAATATTGAATTACTATAGGACCCGTATTTAATGTACGGGACCTCTGAAACTAGATTGTCATTCTCTTAACGTTTGATGATAGCACAAATATAACATAACTTTTTTCTTCCTTTTATAAGCTTTAAGTTTTCACAATATGCACATTTCATAGGCACTCACCTCCTGAGTTATTATGTCCGATGGTCGTTAAGGAATATACAGGTAAGTTGAACATTGAAGATTACGGGAGTAGCAAGCATGTTACATTAATCTCAAAGCAGTTTGAAAAGGAAATTTGTAATTACATGAGGAGGATTAAAAAAC